>NZ_CP041243.1:621666-932500 GCF_006547065.1 Brevundimonas sp. M20
GAAGGTCCGCTCCATCCCCGGCTTGTCGATGGAGCCGACCTCCATGAACTCCCGCTTGCCGACGACCGCGGCCAGTGAGAAGCCGTTGGCCATCGCCTTTCCGTAGGTGGCCAGATCAGCCTCGATCCCGAACACTTCCTGC
The DNA here is from genome assembly GCF_006547065.1 of Brevundimonas sp. M20. Lineage (NCBI taxonomy): Bacteria > Pseudomonadati > Pseudomonadota > Alphaproteobacteria > Caulobacterales > Caulobacteraceae > Brevundimonas > Brevundimonas sp. M20. The sequence continues at coordinate 621,809 of NZ_CP041243.1, forward strand.
GCGCCCTTCAGATGCCAGCGGAAGCCGGTGATCATCTCGTCCAGTATGAACAGGGCGCCGTTGGCGTGGGCCAGATCGCGCACCTGATGCAGGAATCCGCCGGCATGGTGGTCGGGCCCGGAATTCGGTTCGGGCGGCAGGCCCGGATCACCGTTGGCGAGGTGCGGCCAGATGTGGGTCGAGGGCTCCAGCATCACTGCGGCGATCTGGTCCGGATACTGGTCGAACAGGGCCTTCAGCGAGCCCATGTCGTTGTAGTCGAAGACCAGGGTGGTCGCCGCGTGATCATCCAGTGTGCCGCGCTTGATCGCGGTGACGCCGATGAACCAGTCGTCGAACGAGAAGAAGGGATGCTGGCGCGGCACGCAGACGTAGCGGCGGCCGGTGTAGGCGCGCGCGATCTTCACCGCGGCGGTGGTGACGTTGGAGCCGTTCTTGCCGAACTTCACCATCTCCGCGCAGGGGATCAGGTCGCAGATCAACTCGGCGGCTTCCAGCTCGATCTCGGTGGCGCGGGTCAGGTTCACCCCGTTCTCGATCTGGCGAATGGCGGCGGCGTTCACCCGGTCATCGGCATAGCCGATGGTCACCGCGCGCAGGGCCATCCCGTAGTCGAGATACCGATTGCCGTGAGTGTCCCAGACATGGGCGCCCTTGCCCCGGCTCAGGACCGGCGGCGCGATGGACGGAAACTGGTCGTCACCCCGCGAATAGGTGTGGGCGCCGCCCGGGATCGCCTTGTGCAGGCGCGCGCGCAGGGCGGCGAAATCGGCTTGGGTGTTGCTTTTCGGGTCGGTCGTCATCGTCTCGGCATCCTCACACCCGCCACAGCGGGTAGGGCTTGTCCTGGCGTTTCAAGGTCGCGGTCTTGGGGCCGCCTATGTAGAGCGTATGGTCGGGCAGGTCGCGGTCCAGCACCAGAGATTCCGTCGCGATCTGGCAATGATCCCCGACGGTGCACCCGCCCAGCACCGCGCTGCCCGGGCGCAAGGTCACATGCTTGCCGAAGGTCGGGTAGACGTCGTGGTTCGAGCCGACGCCGCAGCGCTGGTAGGCGACGAAGAAGTCGCTGTAGTTCCCGCGTCCCAGCACCGTCGCCAACGGGTGCACCAGCAGGAAGACCGACGGCAACGACACCTCATAGAAGGCGTCGATCCCGTGCAGCGCCTTGTTCAGCAGGAACAGTTTGGAGCAGGTCGAGGCGGGGCCGCCCTGCCGGAACAGTTCGTTCGACAGCAGGTACAGCCACATCGCGTACTGGTCGCCGTGCAGGTGGCTGAACACCGCCGTCTCGCCGTCGAAGAAGTACTTGTTGTCGACGTGGCTGAAGCAGTGCTCCAGCCGCGACAGGGCGACGATCACGGCGGACATCAGGTCGTCGGCCTCGACCACGTCCGGATCGGGGAACATGGCGTTGACCTGATGGGCGGCGTAGGCGGCCAGCCCGGGAGCGTCCAGACTGGAGCGAACACGCAGGGTCATGCGGCGGTCTCCATGTTCGGTGCGGCCTTCTTCGCCCGCGCCAGCTTCCACAGACCATGGATGGGCGCGATCTGACCGTAGAGGAAGCCCTGCGGAATCTGCTCGTGATGCAGACCGTAGCTCAGGGGCTTGTCGCCACGCGGGACATAGGTGCCGAACATCCGGTCCCAGATCGCGAAGACGCCCGCGAAATTGCGGTCGATATGCTCCGGCGCCCTGGAATGGTGGGTGCCGTGGAAGCTCGGCGAGACGATCAGCCAGCCCAGCGGGCCGTAGGTCCAGGTCTGCCCCGAGTGCTCAAGGCATGATCGCAGCACCATGAACAGATACAGCGCCAGCGGCACGGCCGCCGAGCCCGTGATGACGCCGATGGGAAACAGCATCACCATGTCCAGCAACCGGTCCAGCAGGGGGAAGCGGAAGCGGGTGAAGACATTCAGCTCGCTCTGCGAGTGATGCACCTTGTGGAACTGCCAAAGCACCGGCCAGGCATGCTTCCAGCGGTGCAGCCAGTAGGCGGCGAAGTCCGTGACGATCAGTGTGACGACGAGCTTCAGCCACAGGGGCGCGGCGGCGATGGCGTCCAGCCGAAGCCAGGGCAGGTCGCCGTCGATGGTCGCGTTCAGTCCCGCAGCCACCGGCGCGAGGATCAGCAAGGCCTCCAGATGGCTGAGCTCCAGCACGGCGTAGAGCATGTCGGTGCGGACATTGCGCGAGGTGTAGCGCTTCCAGACATTCCGCCGCTGGATCAGTTCAGCGACGACGACCGCCGTCAGCGCGACCGCCAGGATGATGTAGAAGGGAAGCTCGGCGCCGATGTTGCGCGCGGCGGCGTTCACCGCCTTGATCGCCAGAGCCTGTATCCCCCCGAAGTCCATCAGGACCGGCTGCCCTTCTGGTTGCGGACATAGACGCCGTTGGTGGCCAGATAGGTCCGCACCTTGATCGGGCTGTGATCGGTGAAGATGAACATGGAAGAGATGGTGATCGCCGAGGCGCCCGCGTCCAGCGCCGCCTTGCAGTCCGCCAACGACCCGGCGCCCGACGAGGCGATCAGGGGGATCGACAGCCTGTTCGACAGGTCGCCGATCAGATCCAGATCATAGCCGTTCATCATGCCGTCGCGGTCTATGGATGACATCAGGATCTCGCCTGCGTGCAGGTCCTGCATGCGCTGGGCGAACTCGATCGGATCCTGGCTGGTCGGGGTCGTGCCGCCACGCCCGACGACGCGCTTCTTTCCGAACTCGTCGGCCTGATAGTCGATGGAGACGACGATGCACTGGTCGCCGAACCGGCTGGCGGCCTGGGTGATGAAGTCCGGGTTCTCGATGGCGGCGCTGTTGATGCTGACCTTGTCGGCGCCGCTCTTCAGCAGGCTTTCGATCTGCTCCAGCGTGGTCACGCCGCCGCCGACGGTCAGGGGCACGAAGACCTCCTCGGCCACCCGTTCGATGACGTTGCCGGTGACGACCCGTCCCTCGTTGGTTGCGTCGATGTCCACGAACAGCAGTTCGTCCACGCCGTAGGAGTCATAGACCTTGGCGGTCGAGACCGGGTTCCCGGCCTCGCGCTGATCGTCGTGGAACCGGCGCATCTTCACCAGACGGCCGCCGCGGATCAGGAATTTCGGGATGATCCGTTTCTTCAGCATCAGAATTCGTGCGCCAGCCAGTTCTGCAACAGCTGCAGGCCATTGTCTTGGCTCTTCTCCGGATGGAACTGGGCCGCGACCAGATTGCCCCGCCGCACCGCCGCGGTGAAGGGGCCGCCGTGGTCGCAGGTGCCCGCCACGTCCGCCGGATCGGCGCAGACCATGTGGAAGGAGTGGACGAAATAGTAGTCGCTCTCGCCCGAAGGCAGGCCCTTGAACAGCCACTCGTCCGGGGCGAAAGAGACGGCGTTCCAGCCGACGTGCGGCACCTTGGCCGGGCGCTGCACCTGAAGCGGGCGGATTTCCGCGTCCAGCCAGCCCAGACCTTCATGCTCGCCGTGTTCGAAGCTCTTCCTGGCGAACAGCTGCATGCCCAGACAGACGCCCAGCACCGGCTTCTTCACCTCCAGCGCCAGCCGGTTCAGCACCGGGCGCAGGTTCTTGGCGTCGATGGCGGCCATGGCGTCGCCGAACGCGCCGACGCCGGGCAGGACCAGCCGGTCCGCCTCTTCCAGCTCGTCGAAGTCGGCGGTCACGACCGCGTCCTCGCCGATGTACTCGAAGGCGTTCATCAGCGAACGGACGTTGCCCATGCCGTAGTCGATGATGGCGATGGTCATCGGGCGCGCGCTCCTACTTCGGTGGGCCGACCTTGAGGTCGCTCAGGTCCGTGCGGTCCCATTTGTCGAAGTCCGGCATGACGTCGCCGGTCTCCAGATTTTTGCGATCAAACTTCCACGGGTGGACCTGGTGCGGGGCCAGGATGTCGTAGAACTCGTCTTCGGTGATCTGCAGGTGTTGCAGGAACCAGTCCATGGAGGCCGGGCGCTTGCCGTCGTACCTGGCCTCGATCTCCAGCGCCTCCTCGCGGGTCTTGCGACCGTTGCGGATGTCGATGGACAGCAGGTGGTTCGCCCGACCGTAGCCGCGCTTCACATATTTCGACCAGTCGCGCATGCCCTGGAAGGTGCACTCGATCTTTTCGTAGTCGTACTCGGGCGGCACGCCCTCGACTTCCTGCCCCTTCCAGCCGAGCTCCTTCTTGATCAGCTCGACGTTCGCCTTGGTGTCCCACTCGATGTAGTTGCCCAGGCAGATCGACTGGACCTTGAGTTTGATCAGGTCCTTGCGCTTCGGATAGTCGAACATCCACAGGTCGCGGCGCTCCACCCGCCCCTGCAGGAACTCATACATGTCGTCCGCCGTGATCCCCTGGTTCATCAGGCGGTTGAAGCGCTTCTCGTCGACCTCCTCCATCTCCTCGAAGGTGTACCAGCTGTGGTACTCGGCCGTGCTCTCGCCCCAGAACAGCAGCGGCACCTCGAAGCGGACGGCCATGTGCATGACGCCCGAATAGATGCCGGTGTGGCAGTGCCAGCAGAAGTCGCCCCGGCGCTTGAAGCTCTCCAGCATCAGCTCGCGCACGACGTGGAAATTCGGCGTGAACTCGACCACGTCGCAGCCCAGCTGCTTGAAGACCGAAGTGTTGTTCTCCTCGACCAGCGGCCGGTAGCCCCAGTGGTTATAGCGGACCACCAGCGGCTTAAGTTTCAGCACCTTGATGATGTAATAGAGCTGGAAGACCGAGTCCTTGCCGCCCGAATAGGGGACGATGCAGTCGTACAGGCCCTTGCCCTTGTGGGCGGCCACGATCTCGTCGAGCTGGCGGCCACGGTCGGCCCAGTCGATCTTGTCCTGCTTGAACTCGACCTGACGGCAGACCGAGCACACCCCCTCTTCATCGTAGGTGATGGTGTCGACCGTCTCGGGGGTCAGGCAACGGGTGCACTTGCGCATGGTCATTCCGCGCCGGACGCAGAGGCCCGGCTTTCTTCAAGGATCGTATCAAGGTTCGAGGCGATCGCCTCGATGCAGATGAAGTCGACCAGATCGTCGACCTCGTGCGCCTTGTGGCGCGCGCTCTCATAGCCGAGCGTCCGGGTGTGGCAGAAGCCCTGCTCGCGACGCAGGGCCTCGACGGTCGAGATGTAGAGCGTCCCGTCCAGCGAGAAGAGGGGCTCGATGTCCTGCCGGCGCGGCATCTCGCCGAAGGTGGCGGAGGCGTAGGGAGTGATGCCGCCCTGACCGTTCTTGCGGACGGCGAAGGCGGGGTGGGTCGCTTCCAGCTTCGACACGCCGACGATGGCGTCCGCGTCGGCGGCGACCAATCGGGCCAGCGCGGCGTCCACGTCCGATCCTTCGGTCAGCGGCGAGGTCGGCTCCAGCAGCACGACGTAGTCGTAGACCTCGCCCTCCGCCGCCAACGTATCGACGGCGTGCAGGATGAAGCCGATGGACGGGGCGGTGTCGCTGGCCAGTTCGGCCGGACGCAGGAAGGGGGCCTCGGCGCCGTGGGCGACCGCGATGTCGGCGAACTCCCGGCTGTCGGTTGAAATGATCACCCGGTCCACATGGGCCGAGGCGCGCGCGGCCGCGATGGGCCAGGCCAGCAGGGGCTTGCCCGCCAGCATCCGGACGTTCTTGCCCGGCAGGCCCTTTGAGCCCGACCGCGCCGGAACGATGGCCAGAACGCGCTTGCCGTCGATCATTTGCCACCGGCTCCCGCGATGTCCGGGGCCTTCACGAACGGGGCGCGGGCGCGCTGCACCGAACGGTCCAGCACCTTGTGCGCGAAGAACAGGGCCTTGGGGTAGTTGAGTCCGTGCGCCTGCTGGCTGGCGCGGATTTCGTCGTTCTGGCGGATGATGCTGGAGGCGTTGCCGCCGGTCGCGCCGCCCGAGCGCATCCGCACCCAGATGCTGGGGATGTAGAGCGACTTCACCCGCGCCACATAGAAGGTCCGCAGCATGAAGTCGTAGTCGGCCGCCAGCCGGTAGGTGGTGTCGAAGCCGCCGACCTTGTCGTACACGCTGCGGCGCAGGAACAGGGTCGGGTGGGCCGGGATGAATCCGCGGCGCAGGTTCTCGACCGTCGCCGGGCGCGACTTCCAGTGCCGCTCGATCTTCGAGGTGTCGACCGGGTCGACATAGACCAGATCGCCGTGCACGGCCTCCAGCTCCGGGTCCGCCTCGAAGGCCGCCATGACTTCCGACAGCGCTTCGGGCGTGCAGTAATAATCGTCGGAGTTGATGAAGCCGATGACCTCGCCGGTCGCTCGCGACAGGCCCTTGTTATAGGCATCGTAGATGCCCTTGTCGGGCTCGGACACGGCGGAGGTGACGCGCTGTCCCTCGCGGGCGACGATCTCCATCGTCTCGTCCTTCGAGCCGCCGTCCACGACCAGATATTCGAAGTCCGGCCAGGTCTGGGCGTTCACCGACCGCAGGGTGTCGGCGATGGTGCGCGCGCTGTTGTAGCTGGCGGTGATCAGGGAAAGCTTGGTCATCACTCTGCTCCGGGCGCCGGCAGGGGCGGCGCCGCGCGGTCCTTGTCCGACAGGATCACCGTCGTCACCCCCAGCAGGGCGGGCAGACGGTCGGCGATGGAATAGGCCGTCTCGGACGCCTCATCGTATCCGCCGTCGCAGACATACTCAAACAGGGTGTCTTCCAGCGCATAGAAGCCGTGGGCGTACTGCGCGTCGATGCGGACCCAGCCGTCCTCGGGTGTCAGGGTGGTGGTCTTCAACTCCAGCGCCGGATCATCCAGATCGACGATGATGTCGACGATCCGGCCCTCGACCACGCGGATGACCTTGGTCTGGGGTGAAGGATCGCGCTGGACATGCAGGCCGCGGAAAACGCCCTGTTTCGAGAACGAGCGCTTCAGCACCATGGCGTCGCTCTCGTAGAGAACTTCCAGCCAGCCGCGATTGTCCTCGCGGCGATGCGCCTTGCGGTCGAGGCGGATGAACGGACCCAAGGCGATCAGCTCCAGTCGGCCGACTTGAGCAGCAGGGCCTTGCGGGCGGCCAGCAGATCGGCCTCCATCATCTCGTCCACCATCTCCTCGAAGGTGATCTCGGGCTCCCAGCCCAGTTTCGCCTTCGCCTTCGAAGGATCGCCCAGCAGGGTCTCCACCTCGGTCGGACGGAAGTAGCGCGGGTCGACGCGAACGATCGTCTGGCCCTCCTTGATCGCCGGGCATCGGGTCACGGCGTGGGCGGGATCGACGGCGGCGACGACGCCGACCTCGTTCACCCCTTCACCTTCCCAGCGCAGGGTCACGCCGATACGCGCGGCCGAGACCTCGACGAAGCGGCGCACGCTGTACTGCTTGCCGGTGGCGATGACGTAGTCGTCCGGTTCGTCCTGCTGCAGCATCATCCACTGCATGCGGACGTAGTCCTTGGCGTGGCCCCAGTCGCGCAGGGCGTCCATATTGCCCAGATACAGGCAGTCGCTCAGGCCCTGGGCGATCTCACCGAGGCCCCGGGTGATCTTGCGGGTGACGAAGGTCTCGCCGCGCCGCTCGCTCTCGTGATTGAACAGGATGCCGTTGCAGGCGAAGATTCCGTAGGCCTCGCGGTAGTTCACGCACATCCAGTAGGCGAACATCTTGGAGACCGCATACGGGCTGCGCGGATAGAAGGGCGTGGTCTCCGACTGGATCGGCTCCTGCACCAGTCCGTACAGCTCCGACGTCGAGGCCTGATAGAATTTGGTCTTCTTCTCGAGACCCAGCAGGCGGATCGCCTCAAGCAGCCGCAGGGTGCCCAGCGCATCGACATCGGCGGTGTATTCCGGGGTCTCGAAGCTGACGGCCACGTGGCTCTGGGCGCCGAGGTTGTAGATTTCGTCCGGCTGCACCTCCTGAATGATCCGCACCAGATTGGAGGTGTCGGTCAGGTCGCCGAAATGCATCTGGAAACGCACGTCCGCATCGTGCAGGTCCTGATAGATGTGGTCCACGCGGTCGGTGTTGAACAGCGACGACCGGCGCTTGATGCCGTGAACCTCATAGCCCTTCTCCAGCAGGAGTTCCGCCAGATAGGAGCCGTCCTGGCCCGTGATGCCGGTGATAAGCGCGGTCTTCTTGGTCGTCATCAGGCCTTCCAGACAGTCTCAAACGGGAGGCGCGCGGACGCTGCAGCGTCGCCCGGGAGCCCCCGTTTCGGGCTTTGCCGACGCTCAACGCACAGCGTCGGTGCGTGATCCGTCGGCCGCGAACTGTCTAGGCGTGATTTGTGACAATGGCCAGCGACGGCGCCGCGGTGCAGCGTGACACCTTCTGACGCGGGCCCTAGGAGGCGCCCTCGGAGGAGACCCCCAGTATGAGTCGTCACAAGAGCCGCTCGATCGGCCAGCGTTCGCTTTCGCCTGAAACCCTGATGATGGGCTATGGCTATGATCCCGCCCTGTCAGAGGGCTCCATCAAAGCCCCGATTTTCCAGACATCGACCTTCGTCTTCCGCTCGGCGGAGGACGGCAAACGGTTCTTCGAGGTGGCCTACGGCCTGCGCGAAAAGGACCCCGAGGAGGCGCTGGGTCTGATCTATTCGCGGATCAACAACCCCAATCTCGAGATTCTGGAAGACCGTCTGGCCGTCTGGGACGGCGCGGACAAGGCGCTGGTCTTCTCCAGCGGCATGGCGGCCATCTCCACCACCATTCTGGCGCTCAGCCGTCCGAATGACGTGGTGGTCTACACCGCCCCGGCCTACGGCGGGACCGAGTATCTGTTTGACCGCATCCTGCCGCGCATGGGCGTCCAGACCGTCAGTGTCGCGGACTGCGGTGAGGGCGAAGGCCTGACCGGCGCGATCCATGAAGCGGCGGAAACCGCAAGGGCGCGGGGCGGGCGGCTGGCGGCGGTCTATGTCGAGACCCCGGCCAATCCCACCAACCAGCTGATCGATCTTGAAGCCGCCGCGGCGGCGATCAAGGCGTTGGGACAGGCCGAGCCGCCGCCGCTGGTCGTGGACAACACCTTCCTCGGCCCGCTCTGGCAGAAGCCGCTTGAGCATGGGGCGGACCTGATCCTCTACTCCCTGACCAAATATGTCGGCGGCCATTCGGACCTGATCGCGGGCGCCTGTCTCGGCCGCGCCGACCTGATGGGGCGGGTGGCCGAGATGCGGACCATCTGCGGCACGATCAGCGATCCGCACACCGCCTGGATGCTGATGCGCAGTCTTGAGACGCTGCACATCCGCATGGAGCGGTCGCAACAGAACGCGGTCGAACTGGTGAACCGCCTGCGCGGCCATCCCGGGATCGAGGCGGTGCTGGACGCGGGCGGGGCCGAAAGCTCTGCGGCCCAGCAGGCTATCTTCGCGCGCCAATGCTCGGGTCCCGGCTCGACCTTCTCCCTGCGGCTCAAGGGCGGGGAGGCGGAGGCCTTCCGCATGCTGAACGCCCTGCAACTGTTCAAGCTGGCGGTGTCGCTGGGCGGGACCGAAAGCCTGGCCTCCCATCCCTCCAGCACCACCCACTCGGACTATTCACCCGAGGCCAAGGCGCGCTGCGGCATCGGCGACAATCTGGTCCGCTTGTCGGTCGGCATCGAGAATGTGGACGACCTGTATGCCGACCTGACGCAGGCGCTGGGAGCGGTTTAAGCCGCCCCGGCCCTGTTCGTGACGAGGTCGTCGACGACGGAGGGGTCGGCGAGGGTTGAGGTGTCGCCCAGGGCGGTGATTTCGTTCTCGGCGATCTTGCGCAGGATGCGGCGCATGATCTTGCCGGATCGGGTCTTGGGCAGGCCGGGGGCCCACTGGATGACGTCGGGGGCGGCGATGGGGCCGATCTCGTGGCGGACCTGGGCGATCAGGGCGGCCTTCAGATCGTCGGTCGGCTCGACGCCCTTGTTCAGGGTCACATAGGCGTAGATGCCCTGACCCTTGATGTCGTGGGGGAAGCCGACGACGGCGGCCTCGGCCACGTCGTCGTGCAGGACCAGCGCGCTCTCGACCTCGGCGGTGCCCATCCGGTGGCCCGAGACATTGATCACGTCATCGACCCGGCCGGTGATCCAGTAATAGCCATCCGCGTCGCGGCGGCAGCCGTCGCCGGTGAAATACTTGCCCGGATAGGTGCTGAAATAGGTGTCGAAGAAGCGCTGGTGGTCGCCATGGACGGTGCGCATCTGGCCCGGCCAGCTGTCGGTGATGACCAGATTGCCCTCGGCCGCGCCCTCCAGCACCCGCCCTTCGGCGTCCACCAGTTGCAGCTCGACGCCGGGCAGGGGTCTGGTCGCCGAGCCGGGCTTCAGGTCGGTCGCGCCGGGCAGGGGAGAGACCAGTATCCCCCCGGTCTCGGTCTGCCACCAGGTGTCCACGATCGGGCAGCGGCCCTCGCCGACCACCTCATGATACCAGCGCCAGGCCTCGGGATTGATCGGCTCGCCGACCGAGCCCAGCAGGCGCAGGGAGCTTCGGCGGGTCGCCTTCACCGGCCCGTCGCCCTCGCGCATCAGGGCCCTGAGCGCGGTGGGGGCGGTGTAGAAGATCTCCACCCGGTGCTTGTCCACCACCTGCCAGAAGCGGCTGTGGTCCGGATAGTGGGGCACGCCCTCGAACATCAGGGTCGTCGCGCCGTTGGCCAGCGGGCCATAGACGCAATAGCTGTGGCCGGTCACCCAGCCGACGTCGGCGGTGCACCAGAAGACCTCGCCGGGGCGATAGTCGAACACCAGCTCGTGGGTCCATGACGCCCAGAACAGGTATCCGCCGGTGGTGTGCAGCACGCCCTTGGGCTTGCCGGTCGAGCCGGAGGTATAGAGGATGAACAGCGGGTCCTCGGCGTTCATCGGCTCGCAGGGGCAGTCGGCGCTGACCGTCGCCTTCGCCTCATCATAGAGAATGTCGCGGCCGGCGATGATCGGCACGTCGGCGCCGGTGTGCCGGATCACCAGCACCTTCTCGACCTTGGCCTCGGGCGCCACCTTCTCCAGCGCCGCGTCGACATTGGCTTTCAGCGGGATGCGCTTGCCGCCGCGCACGCCCTCGTCGGTGGTGATGACGACCCTGGAGCCGCAGTCCTCGATCCGGCCCGCCAGACTGTCGGGCGAGAAGCCGCCGAACACCACCGAATGCACCGCCCCGATGCGGGCGCAGGCCAGCATCGCGACAGCCGCGGCGGGGATCATCGGCAGATACAGGGTCACCCGGTCGCCCTTCACCACGCCCATGTCCTTCAGGACATTGGCCATGCGGCAGACCTCGGCGTGCAGTTCGCGATAGGTCAGGCGCCCGTCGTCGGTGGGGTCATCGCCTTCCCGGATGATCGCCGTCTCATCGCCGCGCTCGGCCAGATGCCGGTCCAGGCAGTTCCAGGCGACGTTCAGCACCCCGTCGGCGAACCAGCGAATGCGGAAGTCCGCCTGGTCAAACGACACGTCCTTGATCTGCGTCGGCGCCCTCATCCAGTCCAACCGACGCGCCTGCTCCGCCCAGAAACCCTCCGGCGTCTCACGCGCCGAGACACGGGCGGTGTCATAGCCGTGCGCGGTCATGCGCGCGCGCTGGGCCCACTCGGACGGGACGGGATAAAGATCAGGGCCTTCGGTCACGGCTTTCCTCACTCAATGTTCTTGTCGGACCATTCCGGCCCCGCCGACGGGTCGAGCCGCCGGACTCCGCCACCGAACAGCAAGCCGGAGCCCCGGTCTATCCCGCAGCGACAACATGGGGCGCGCCATCTGTCGCGAAAGTGCGCCAGTCCCCCATCGGCGCTCGCAAAAGTAGGTCTTGGATTTACGTCTGGGTTGTGGTGCCGTCTTCGGCGCCGCACGGGCGACTCAGGAAACGGCAGGACGGCCCCGCATGGCCCCGGTGAAGAACGTCACGATCTCGAACGGATCGGTCACCTATTACGATGAGGTGGAAGCGGGCCTCGTGGACTTTGAATCAGCCCCGGCCTTCTTCGAGGCGTCCTTCATGCTGGACGCCGAATCCGAAGCCGACGGTCTGAAGGTGCGCAACATCTTCCATCTGCGCACCCGGGTCGCGGGTTTGCCGGAAGAGACCCCCTACGCCGAGGTCGAGGCGCGGGCCTTTGAGCAGCTGGCGCCGATGCTGGCTGATCTGGCGCGTCAGATTGAGGCCGGGCGCGGCAAGGCCTAGCGGACGGCGGCTGCGCCCCGTCCCGCGACCAGACCCTTCACCTCGGCCAGAGAGGTCATGGTCCTCCCCGGACTCTGTCGGAACGGAGCGTGACCAGATTTTTGAGCGTTGCCAGTCACGGGCTTTCAGTGATGGCTGATGGGCGGATAACAAGGGACTGGAAGGCTGCGAAGGATTCCACGATGTCGGTAATCTTAGAAAAAGAATCGCAAATATACATGAGGCTGATGGAGGAGGTAAAAGGGAGAAGCCGAATAGCAGCAGACAAGATTTTGCAGGTCCGTTCACTGCCGATGTCCGAAGGGCAAAAAATGGTCGAGACCGAAAGCGCTATACTCCAGATTCGTTTTATCTGTGAGCTATTGGCGCTATCATCTCTGGCTCTTCACAGTGGGTTGGGTCTGTCCAATACCCTGCGGAAAAGTTGGCACGCTGATAACATTTTTACCATGTTATCGGACGTAAATCCCAACTCATTCCAGACCCCAATTGTCCTTACAAGGAAAGACGACGGTACGTTTCTATACGATAACAGAAAAATTCCGCTGGATCGATATGGCGTAAAGAAAATCTATGAGAGATGTGGTGGGCTGTTACACCGGGGAGTCTTGAAGCAGGTGCTTGAGGGCAAGGATAGAGCCTACAACCTCGATCAGCTTGATATCTGGATTAACCGCATCGTAGAGCTTCTTTCACCCCATAGTATTTTGTTCTCAAAACAAAATACATGTATGATCGTCATGATGAGCGTGCCTCCGAACGATCGTGTCCAAGCCTATATTGTTGTTGGGAAACAGCCGGGGCCGCTTATTCTGCCTTAGCTTAAAATCTAGCGGACCGCCGCGGCGCCCTTGCCTTCGACCCGTCCCATGACCTCGGCCAACGAGGTCATGGCGTTGTCGCCGGGCGTGGTCATGGCGATGGCCCCGTGGGCGACGCCGTAGTCGACCGCCGCCTGCGCGCCGAGGCCCTGCATGAAGGCCCAGGCCAGCCCCGAGACGAAGCTGTCGCCGCCGCCGACCCGATCCAGCACGGCGATCTCCGACACCGGCGTGGCGTAGCGCTCTCCGCCGATCCACAGCACCCCGCCCCAGCGGTTGATCGAGGCCGAGATCGGGTCGCGCAGGGTGGCGGCGAAGACCTGCACATCCGGCAGTTCCGTCGCCAGCCGCGCCACGAGGGCGTCGAAGGGGCGGCTGTCGGCCGGGTCAGTGCGGGTGTCCGGCGTCTCGATGCCCAGGCAGGAGGCGTAGGCGTATTCGTCTCCGACCAGCACATCGACCAGTCCGGCGATCTCGCGGTTCACCCGGCGCGCGGCGTCCGGGTCCGGATGGCTGGACCACAGGCTGGCGCGGTAGTTCAGGTCATAGCTGACCACCACCCCATGCCGCTTCGCTGCGCGAATGGCGGCCAGCGTCGTCTCGGCGGTGTCTTCCGACAGGGCGGCGAAGATGCCGCCGGTGTGCAGCCAGCGCACACCTTCAACGCCGAACAGATGGTCCCAGTCCACCTCGTCCGGTTTGATCTGTGAGGCCGAGGAGTTGGCTCGGTCGGAGCAGCCCAGCGCCCCGCGCGGGCCGAAGCCGCGCTCGGTGAAGTTCAGGCCCACGCGGGTGTTGCGTCCGACGCCGTCCGCCTCACGCCACAGGATGTGGGACACATCAACACCGCCCTGCAGGATCAGGTCCTCGACCAGCGCCCCGGTCTCGGTGCGGGGCAGGGCGGTGACGACCGAACTGCGCAGGCCGAAGGTCTTCCGCAGGCCACGGGCGACATTGTACTCGCCGCCGCCTTCCCAGACCTGGAAGGTCCGGGCCGTGCGGATGCGACCCTCGCCGGGGTCGAGACGCAGCATGACCTCGCCGAGCGCGACACAGTCCCAGCGACAGTCTTCGGCGGGCCTCAGGCCCTTCAGGTCAGTCATCTATTTCAACAGCGAGGGCAGCCAGAGCGAGATCGCGGGCACGAAGGTGACCAGCATCAGCACGGCGGTGCAAGCCAGATAGAAGGGCCAGATCGAACGCAGGCTGTGGGTCATCGGCACCTTGGCGATGGCGCTGCCGACGAACAGCACCGAACCCACCGGCGGGGTGATCAGGCCGATACCGCAGTTCAGAAGCAGGATCACGCCGAACTGAACCGGGTCCACGCCGAAAGCCTTGGCCACCGGCAGGAAGATCGGGGTGCAGATGATGATCAGCGGCGCCATGTCCATGAAGGTGCCGAGCACCAGCAGGATGATGTTGATCAGCAGCAGGATCAGGATCGGGTTGTCGGTCAGGGTCTGCAGCAGGCTGACCATCATCGACGGAACCTGCAGATAGGCCATCAGCCAGCCGAAGGCGCCCGCGCAGCCGATGATGAACAGCACCGCGCCTGAGGTGCGCGCCGCGCCGGTGCAGGCCGCCTTGAACGCCGACCAGCTCATGTGACGGTAGACGATGCCGGTCACGACGGTGGCGTAGACCACCGCGATCGAGGCGCTTTCCACGGCGGTGAAGATGCCCGCCCGGATCCCGCCGAAGATGATGCCGACCAGCAGCAGGCCCGGAATGGCGGCGACCAGTCGCGTCAGCACCGCGCGGAAGCCGGGGAAGGGCTCGGCGGTGTAGCCCCGGCGGCGGGCCAGCACATAGGAGACGATCATCAGCGACACGGCCAGCAGGCCCGCCGGGACGATGCCCGCCGCGAACAGGTCCGAGATCGACACCCCGCCCCCGGCCGAGGCCGAGTAAAGGATCATGTTGTGCGACGGCGGAACCAGCAGGGCGACCAGCGCCGCGGAGATGGTCACATTGACGGCGTAGTCGCTGTCATAGCCGCGCTTCTGCATCTGCGGGATCATGGTGCCGCCGATGGCCGAGACGTCGGCGATGGCGCTGCCCGAGACGCCGCCGAACAGGGTCGAGCCGACGACCGTCACCTGGCCCAGGCCGCCGCGCACATGGCCGACCAGCGAACCGGCGAGGGTGATCATCCGGTCGGACAGGCCGCCCTTCATCATCAGTTCGCCGGTGAAGATGAACAGGGGGATGGCCAGCAGGGCCACCGAGGTGATGTCCGAGCCCATCTGCTGGAACACCACGATAGGCGGCAGGGCCAGATACAGCACGGTCGCCAGCGTCGCCGCCAGCAGGGAGAAGGCCACCGGCACGCCGATCGCCAGCAGGATGGCCAGCAGGCCGAACAGGATGATGTATTCCATGATCAGTCCTCCGCCTCGACGGCCTCAGGGGCGCGATAGTCGCCGGTCAGAAGCCGCTCGATCGCGAACAGCAGGATCAGGCCGCCGCCGACGCACAGGCCGGCGAATTTGAGACCAGAAGGCAGGGGCGCGCCGGCCATGTTGACGGACCAGTCGTCGATCATCAACGTGCCGCCCAGCCAGAACAGTCCCGCGCCCGAGGCCGCCGCGATCAGGCGCGTCATGGCTTTCAGCGCCGACAGCACCTTTTCGGGCAGGGCGTGCTGCAGGGTCTGGAAGGCGAAATGCGTTTCGCGCCGCACGGCCACCGAGGCGCCGAACATGACGGCGAAGCTCATCAGCAACAGGGCCAGGGGTTCGGTCCAGCCGGGGCTGTCGTTCAGCACATAGCGGGCGAACACCTGCCAGGCCTGGATCAGCGCCATGAGCACCAACGCCACGCCGGCGAGGCCCAGCACAGCTGTTGCGAGTCCGTCCAAGGCGCGGACAATACCGCGTCGGGCTTCAGTCATTCCCGGTTCCCCTCCCAGAGCGCCGATGGTGTGTGCGCGGTCGTTCAGGCGACCGCTGCGATACGTTCGTGGAGCGCGCGCAGGCGCGGCTCGGCAAGATACTTGTCCAGGACAGGCCGCACGGTGGCGGCGAAGGCGTCTCGGTCGACCTGCGCGACCTGTACGCCGGCGGCCAGAACCGTGGCGCGGGCCTCGGCTTCGCGCTGGTCCCAGGCGGCGCGCATGATCGGCACCGACCGGCGGGCGACGTCGCGGACCAGCTCCTGATCCTCGCTCGACAACCGTTCAAGGCTGGCCTTCGACATCAGCAGGGCGTCCGGCGAGAAGGAATGTTCAGTCTCGCTCCAGTACCGCGCCACCTCGAACTGACGACTGGACTGATAGCTGGGCCAGTTGTTCTCGGCGCCGTCGATCAGATGCGTCTGCAGCGAGGAGAAGACCGCGCCGAAGGTCAGCGGCGTCGGGTTGGCGCCCATGGCCCGGATCGAATCCAGGAAGATGTCCGACTGCGGCGCCCGCATCTTCAGCCCGCGCATCTGGCCCGGCTCGGTGACCGGATGACGGACGTTGTAGAAGCTGCGCGGCGCCGCGTCGTAATAGGCCAGCCCGACAAGGCCGCGTCCCTCGAACACGTTGAGCAGTTCGCTCCCGATGTCCCCGTCAACCACGGCGCGGACGTGCTGCACCGAGCGATAGACATAGGGCAGGGCCAGCAGCCGGGTCTCGGGGAAGGCGTTGTTCAGGGCCGCCACGGCGACACGACAGATGTCCACCGCCTGGAAGCGGGTCAGGCCGATGGAGTCGTCTTCGGTGCCCAGTTGGCCCGCCGGAAACTGACGGATGCCGATGCGGCCGTCGGTCAGGCGCCCCAGTTCCTCACCCATCCATTTGACGGCGGCGACCGTGGGGTAGTCGGCGGGGTGAACGTCTACGGCGTTCAGGATCGTCTGGCCGCCGGTCGCGCGCGGGGAACAGGCCGAGAGGCCCAGTCCGGCGACGCCCGCAAGGGCCAGGGTGCGACGGGTCAGACTCATGCGGCGTCTCCCTTCGCCGTGATCGCCACGCAGGCGATCCGGCCGTCGGCGCCGAAATCGGCGACCGCCGATTGGCCGACGAAAATCTGATGCACCCCGGTCGCGGCGCCGGTCGAGATCAATTGCCCGGCTTCCAGCCGCCGCCCGCGCCGATGCATCAGGTTCAGCAGGAAGGCCAGCGAGTCCAGCGGGCCGTTCGGAATGGAGGCCGCGCCGCCGGTCCCCATCACTTCGCCGTCGATCAGGGTCTTGCAGGTCAGGCCCGCCAGTCGCGACCGCCAGTCGGTGATCTCGGCGCCCAGGATCAGGCCGGCGTTGTTGCCGAAGTCCGAGGCTGTGACCGCCGGGCCGTGACCGTTGATCCCGGCGAAGGGACTGCCCGCGATCTCGACGCCGGTGAAGGCCCGTCCGACCAGTCCGGCGGCGCTCTCAGGCGTCCAGCCGTCCTGATCCGGCGCCGTTTCCGCCAGTTCGAGCACATACTCCGCCTCGACCGCCGCGAAGCCGCCGTCGATGACGCCGAACGAGGTCGGCTGGCCGTCGACGGCCTTCCAGACATTCCTTGAAAAGATCGGCCCCGCCAGTCGCCCGGCGCCGAATTGCGCATCGAACGGCGGCGGGACGCGGCCCAGCTTCCAACCCGCGATACGGTCCGGCCACAGGTTGATCGCCTCGTCCTGAACGGTGTAGGCGGCGGCCAGAGAGTCCGGCTTTTCGCCCGGATAGGCGGGCACAGCGGTGGCCGTCCGGCGCGCGTCCGTGAAAGTCCGCGCGATCAGCGAACTGCTTGAATTGTCGTGTGCGTGTTTCACGCATCCTCCCATTTGCGATGGACATTGCGCAGGAAGGAAACCGGTGTCAATTTGAATCCGGCGTCGCGATGGGCGACGTTGTCAGCACAAGGCCGCGGTCACAGTCGGTCAGGCTACAGGATGGAAACATGACCCTCGCCCGTTTGATCGCCGTCGCGGCCGCGCTTGTCCTGCCGCTCGCGGCGCCCGTGGCCCCGATGGCCCAGACCGCATCGCCCGCGGCGATGGAGGCGGCCTTGCCGGCCTTTCCCGGCGCGCTCGGCTGGGCGGCACAGACCCCCGGCGGACGGGGCGGTCGCATCATCCGCGTGACCAATCTGAACAGCGAGGGGCCGGGCTCCCTGCGCGAGGCGATCGAGGCCGACGGTCCGCGCATCGTGGTGTTCGAGGTCGGCGGGGTGATCGATCTGGATCGCAAGACGCTGAAGATCACCAATCCCTTCATCACCATCGCCGGCCAAACCGCGCCTTCGCCGGGCGTCACCCTGATCCGGGGCGGCATCGACGTCGGCGGCCATGACGTCATCATCCAGCACATCCGTGTGCGCCCCGGTTCGGCCGGTCAGGAGTGGATGAGCGGCTGGGATGAGGATTCGATCTCAACCCAGGCGGCCTACAACGTCATCGTCGACCACTGCAGCCTGGAGTGGGGTACGGACGAGAACCTGTCTGCCTCAGGCCCGCGCTTCACCGGCGACACGCCCGAGGAATGGCGTCGCGGCACCAGCCACAACATCACCTTCTCGAACAACATCATCGCCGAGAGTCTGGCCTATTCGACCCATTCGAAGGGCGAACACTCCAAAGGCTCGCTGATCCACGACAACGTCACCGGCCTGCTGATCGTCAACAATCTGTACGCCCACAACTATGAGCGCAGCCCCCTGTTCAAGGGCGGTGTGCACGGTGTGATCGTCAACAACCTGATCTACAATCCGGGCCCGCGCGCCATCCACTACAACCTCGCGCCCGAGGAGTGGCTGAATCATCCTTATGAGGTCGGCAAGATGACGGCCATCGGCAATGTCCTGCGCGCCGGTCCCTCGACCCCGACGGACCATCTGGCCTTCCTGATGATCGGCGGCGCGGGTGATCTGGAATACTATGGTCGCGACAATATCGCCGTGGATCAGGTGGGCGAGCCGCTGCGCATGTTCGGGCGGTACACCACCACTTCGGCTCGCATTATCGAGACCCGCCGTCCGCCGGTCTGGTGGGAGGGGCTGACCCCGATTCCGGCTGTGCAGGTTCAGGTCTCGGTCCTGTCGCAGTCGGGCGCCCGTCCGTGGGACCGCGACCAGCGCGACGTCCTGCTGATCGCCGAAGTGGCCGAAGGCCGTGGGGAGATCATCGACCACGAGCGCGAGGTAGGCGGCTACCCGCCGGTGGTCGAGGCGACCCGCAAGCCCTTCAACCCCGATGACTGGGATCTGCGCTTCATGACCCCCCTGCGGGACGAGGTGCTGGACCGCCCGGCGCGTCGTCGGACCACCTGACCGCTGACAGGCGGAGCGACGCGGTCTAAAGACGGTGTTCGATCAGAGAGACTCAACCGCGTGAACGATACCCGGCGACCCGGCGGCAAACCCGCCACCATCAACGACATCGCTCGCATGGCGGAGGTGTCCAAGAAGACGGTGTCGCGTGTCATCAACAACTCTCCCTTCGTGAAGGAGGAGACGCGCAAGCGGGTTGAGGCGGTGATCGCCGAGCATGGCTTCACCCCCGATCCGCAGGCGCGCGGACTGGCCTTCCGCCGGTCCTTCCTGGTTGGAATGATCTACGACAACCCCAGCCCCAACTACGTCGTGAACATGCAGCAGGGCGTGCTGGACGGGGTGCGCGGTTCGGGTCTCGAACTGGTGGTCCACCCCTGCAACCGGGCCTCCGAGACCTTCCTGGACGACGTGCGCGGCTTCGTCGTGCGGCAAAAGCTGTTCGGCGTGGTCATGCCGCCGTCGGTGTCGGAAGACGACCGGGTCATCCAGATTCTCAAGGAGGTCGACTGTCCCTACGTCCGCATCGCCTCGGTGTCGCTGGACGAGCCGGCCTGCATGGTGGTCACGCACGACCATCGCGGCGCCGCGCAGGCGGCGCGGCATCTGGCGGAACTCGGCCACACCCGGGTCGCCTTCATTTCCGGTCCTGATACCTTCCGCTCGTCGTTCGAGCGGGGCCGGGGCTTCCGCGAGGGGCTGGCCGACCACGGCCTGACGCTGGACGATGCCTACACCCGCAAGGGCGCCTATACCTTTGAGTCCGGTGTCGAGGCGGCGCAGAGCCTGCTGGCCATGGACGCCCCTCCGACCGCCATCTTCGCCGGTAACGACGAAATGGCCATAGGCGTCATGAAGGCCGCGCGTGACAACGGCCTCGACGTGCCGCGCGATTTGTCCATCGTCGGCTTCGACGACCTGCCCATGGCCTCGCGCGTCTGGCCCAACCTGACCACCGTCCGCCTGCCCATCCGCGACATGGGCCGGATGGCGGCCGAAAAGCTGACGGCCGGCCTGCGTGGCCTCGACCCGGCGACACTGGCCCAGCCGGTGGTCGATCCCTCGCTGATCGTGCGGGAATCGACGGCGGCGCCGAAGGCTTAGGCCGACGCCCCCGCCACATAGCTGAACCGGTCCAGCACCACTGCGCCCTCACCTGTGCAGAAGATGGCCGGGCGCAGGCTCAGGAAGCCGCCGAAGACGTTGTGGTTCAGGCCCGAGACCTCCATCCGCGTCGGGTGGCGGACCCAGCTCGCGCCGTTGTCGGTCGAGTAGCGATAGGTGATCACATTGCCCCGGTTCTCGATCCGCAGACGCACATGGTCCCCCGTCAGCGGCACATCGGCCCAGTCCTGGGTCTCGGCGTACTGCCATGACCGCAGCGCCCGTCCGTTGAAGCTGACCCCGACGAAGGCCTTGTGATTGTAGAACAGCAGCAGGCCTGCCTCGGCGCGCCCTTCCAGCCGCAGCCCGACCTCGACCGTGTAATCCCGGTCGCCGGCCAGACAGGCGAGCGGGGATGAGTCCGCTGGCGATGTTCCGCTACCCGCCAGTCGCAGGCCGCCCGCGACCCGTTGCATCCGCCTGTCCTCGTGCTCGCCCGGCTGGTGGAAGCTCCACTGGGTTCCCATCCGGGCGGTGCTGAAGTCGTCCGACAGGGGCATTCCGGCCGGGGAGGGCCGACCGCCGCGCGGCTTGGACAGGGGGCGGGACAGGTCGCCGCCCAGCGCCCGGAACCAGCCGTCCGCAGTCCACTCGATGGGTTCCAGCAGAGTCTGGCGGCCCAGCGTCCGGAAGCCGTTTTCATAGCCGTGGTAGATCATCCACCAGTCGCCCGCCGGACCCTCGATCAGGGTGGCGTGGCCGCGCGACCACCACGGCTCATCCTCCGACAGGGTGCGGACCAGCGGATTGTTCGGGCAATGCTCCCACGGGCCGTGCACGGACCTGGAGCGCGCGGCGATGACCATGTGGCCGGTGACCGGACCCGCGGTGCCGCCGACTGCGGTGACCAGATAGAACCACTCCCCGCGTCGCAGCAGCTTGGGGCCTTCGGGCGCGAAATTCTCGGTGATCCATTCATCAGGGAAGCGCCAGGGATCGTAGGCGTTCTCCAGCGCGCCGACGGTGGCCAGCCCGTCGTCGGTCAGCCGGATCTTGCGGATGCCGTTGACGAACAGATAACGCTTGCCGTCCTCGCCGACGATGTGGCCGGGGTCGATACAGCCCCGGATGCCCAGATCGACCGGATCGCTCCACGGCCCGGCGATGTCATCGGCCCAGATGGCGTAGATCGACCAGCCGCCGCCGGTCGGATTGGCCGGGATGTAGATGAAGTACCGGTCGCCGTGTTTGCACAGATCAACCGCCCAGATGTCCCCCAGCGGCTTGTGCAAGGCCGGGCCTATCGGCGACCAGTTGACCAGATCGGTCGACCGCCAGATCACCAGTCCCGGATAGGACAGGAAGGACGAAGAGGTCATGTAATAGGTGTCGCCGTCCTTCAGGACGGTGGGGTCCGGATGGTCTCCGGCGACGATGGGGTTCAGATAGGTCCCGTCCCCCAGATCGGCGCGCCGCTGCCCCTCGATCCCCGGCGTCCAGACCGGTGTCGCCTGCGGTCGGGCCTGCGCCTGTCCGCCCGCCGCCAGCAGGGGCGCAGCGGCCACGGCGCCCGTGGCGCCGAACAGTTGTCTGCGGTCGATCATCCTGCCCTCCGTCACCCCGTCAAATGCGGGGTGTTAGCGCTACCATAGCAGCGCTTTCGCGGAAGGGCAGGGGGATGATTGCGGTGGTCGGCCTCGGACAATCCCCGCCGTGTGAACGCCCTTAAAGGACGCTCTTGATGTAGTCGCGGATGGCTTCGTCGGTGGCGTTGGCGAAGAAGTATTCCTGGAATTTCTCGCCCGCGATGGCGGCCTTCAGCAGGTCATGATCGACGGTCTTCAGCACCGTCAACATGTCATGGCAGGTCACGGCCTTTAGATCCTTCAGAATGCCGCGGTTCTTGCGCATGATCTCGGCGCGTTCCTTCGGATACCCTAGGCCCCGCTCACCCTCGAACAGCTTGCGGTAGACGTCCTGCAGGTTCAGCTCGGCCGCCCAGCCGAAGCCCTTGGCGTAGGGCATGGCGATGGCGTTGCCGTCATTGATCTGGCCGAACAGGAAGGCGTCCGTCGGATCGATGATCAGGCCGCAGAAGACGCCCGGCATGGCGTTGGCCGCCAGCATCGAACCCGTGCCCGTGCCGCAGCCCGTGACCACGAAATCCGCCGCGCCCGAGTTCAGCAGGATACCCGCCAGCAGGCCGTTCATCACATAGGTCAGCGAGGCTTTGTCCTCTGCCGAGTACATGCCGTAGTGGAACACCTCATGGCCCAGCGGCTCGGCCACCGCGGTCAGGGCGTTGTGAACGATCTCGCTCTTGGCGGCCTGGCTGTTCTCGATGATCAGGGCGATTTTCATGGTGTTCCTCCGGGCGGGATAGTGGGCGCAGCGGCGAGGCCGCTCCAGTCTTGTGCCCGTTTGCATCGGCTTATGACACCGGTTACCTATGCATTCAATCCGCATCAAACAAGTCGGGGAGGGAAGCATGTCGGCCAGAGCGCATCCGTGCGACACCCCTCGTCTGACCGGTGGTGCGCCCACCCTTCACGAGGCCTGCTGACATGACTCCGTTCGATCTCTCCGGCCGCGCGGCCCTCGTCACCGGCGCCAATACCGGTCTGGGGCAGGCGATCGCCGTTGGCCTTGCGAAGGCGGGGGCGGACATCGTCGCCGTGGGTCGCTCGGCCCCGACCGAGACCGCCGAACTGGTCAGGGCCTCGGGCCGCACCCTGCACGCCGTCTCCGCTGACCTGTCCTCGACCGCCCCTATCGCTGATTTGGTGGCTCAGGCCGTCGCCGCCGTCGGCGAGATCGACATTCTGGTGAACAACGCCGGCATCATCCGCCGCAACGACAGCCTCGACTTCACCGAAGAGGACTGGGACGCCGTCATCGACACCAATCTGAAGACAGCCTTCTTCCTGTCTCAAGCTGTGGCCCGCACCTGGGTCGAGGCCGGGCGGGGCGGCAAGATCATCAACATCTGCTCGATGCTCAGCTTCCAGGGCGGTATCCGCGTGCCGTCCTACACCGCCTCCAAGAGCGGTCTGGCGGGCCTGACCCGTCTGCTGGCTTGCGAGTGGGCGTCGAAGGGCATCAACGTCAACGGCATCGCGCCGGGCTATTTCGCCACCAACAACACCGAGGCCCTGCGCGCCGACGGGGTCCGCAGTCGCGACATCCTCGCCCGTATCCCGGCCGGGCGCTGGGGCGATCCGTCCGACCTCGGCGGCGCGGCGGTTTTCCTCGCGTCCGACGCCTCGGCCTACGTCCACGGCACGGTGCTGGCCGTCGATGGGGGCTGGTTGGCGCGCTAGCCCGCCAGTTCGTTCAGCCAGTCTTCCAGATTGGTGAAGCCGTCGCCGTTGCTGTCGTTCGACCCATCGGCCGCGCTGGCCGGGTTCAATCCGTGGGCGCGTTCCCAATCGTCGGGCATTCCATCCCCGTCGCTATCTATCCAGGGCGTGCCCGGCTCCAGCTCCGGCCAGCCGCCGACCTGCTCCTGACTGTCGATGATCCGTCCCGTGCGGTCGCGCACCCCCGCGATCACCCGCGCATCCACGGCGTCCCGCACCCGGCCGGCTCCCGCGCGATCCAAGACGGACAGCGCTGCGGCCTCGGCCGTCTGGCCCGCCGCCTCCGCCCAGTCGGGGCGCGCCGCCAGCCGATAGTTGGGCCGGTCCGAATCCTTCACCAGCGACCAGGGATCGGCAGGCGTCACCCCGTCCATGCTGTTCCCCTCGAACCAGGCCCGCCCCAGCGGGTTCGATTCCTCGAACGCCCGGCGGCCCGTCGAATCCGGCCCCGGAATGTAGGCGTTGCCGATAAAGGCGTAGGTCGACAGGCTTTCGGTGTCGGCGTTGTAGCCGGCGTGTGAGCCGCCCCAGTCGTAGAAGACGTTCGAGCGAAACTCGAATCGCGGGCCCTGCGGATCGACGGAGGGCGGATTGTAGTTGCCGGGCCGGGGCATCCGCGCCCGGTGCATGGCCCACAGATTGTGGTGGAAGGTGAAGTGCGCGCCGTGCCCGCCACGCACCAGCGAGCCGTAGCCGTGATCCCCCTTTGCGTGGCCCGAGTGGTTCAGCGACTCGGCGATCACCGACCACTGCACCGTCACGTCGTACAGGCCCCGCTCGGGCGGATCATAGCGACTGCCCGCCGACAGGGTCTCGTCCACCGACCAGCTGGCCGAGACGTGGTCGAGGATGATCCGGCGGCCCCGCTCCAGCGAGACGGCGTCCGATTCGATGCGGCTCTCGTCGCCCAATCGCGAGCGGATGTGGCGCACTACGACATCGTCGGCGGCGATGACCAGCGCATGGTCGCGCAGGGTTATGCCCCCGCCGGGCGCCGTCTGGCCGGCGATTGTGATGCGCCCGCGCCGGATCCGTAGCGGGGTCTCCAGCCGGATCGTGCCGCCGATGTCGAAGATGATGGTGCGCGGCCCTTCGGCCTCGACCGCGGCGCGCAGGCTGCCCGGACCGGCGTCATTCAGGTTCGTCACCCGCAGCACCGCGCCGCCCCGTCCGCCCTGTGCGTACCGTCCCGCGCCCTCCGCGCCGGGGAAGGCGACGGTCGTCTCCTGTGCAACCGCGGTGTGTGTTCCGAAGGACACGACAAGCGCTGCCGTGGCGAAACCTGTGACGACTTTGTGTCGAAGTCCGCTTGCGAAACCATCGGTCATCGGGTTAGGCTCATTTTTGATACCGGTGTCAGCGCACATTGCGCACCAATATGACACCGGTGTCAAACGGGAAGGCCAACGATGCCGGACCGCAAAAACAGATAGACCGGGGCCACCCCGGCGTCCTGTATGCCCACTGGGAGGGAGCATATGTTGCAAGCCATTCGGCCGGGGATGACCCGCGCCCTTCGTCGTAGCCTGTTCGTCGGTGCGTCCGGTCTGGCTGTCGCCCTGTCGCTGGGCGTGGGAGCCGCCGCCGCGCAAACCACGCCGCAAACCACGCCGCAATCCGCACCGCAGGACGATGTCGCCGAGATCGACGAAGTCGTCGTCACCGGCTTCCGCGCCAGCCTGAACGCGGGTCTGGACGCCAAGCGTCGCGAAACCAGCATGGTCGACGTCATCGTCGCCGAGGACATCGCGGACTTCCCCGATCTGAACCTCGCCGAGTCCATTCAGCGGGTCCCGGGCGTGGCCATCGACCGTGACGCCGGCGAAGGCCGTTCGATCACGGTGCGTGGTCTGGGCTCGGACTTCACCCGCACCCGCATCAACGGCATGGAGGCCCAGGCCACCGCCGGCGGCACCGACTCCTCGGGCGGCGCCAACCGCGGTCGCGGCTTCGACTTCAACGTCTTCGCCTCCGAGCTCTTCAACTCTATCACCGTGCGCAAGACCGCCGCGGCCGAGACCGAGGAAGGCTCGCTGGGCGCCACGGTCGATCTGCAGGCGTCACGCCCGTTTGACTACAAGGACGGCTTCACCGCCGCCATGTCCGCCCAGGCCGGCTACAATGATCTGTCGGAGGAATATAACCCGCGCCTGGCCCTGCTGCTGAGCAGCACCTTCGGCGAGAACGATCAGTTCGGGGCGCTGGTCTCTGTCGCCTACAGCCAGCGCAATCTGCTGGAAGAAGGCTTCAGCTCAGTCCGTTGGGCGCCGGCTGTCGGCACCAACAGTTCGGGCGGCTTCTGCTCGCCGGTGGGTGTCACCCCTGTGAACCCGTCCGGTACGGCCAACGGCGCCAGCGCCGCCAACTGCGCCACGGGCGTGGCCCGCCCGGCCAATACGGCCTCGAACGTCGCCGCCTATACCACCGCCAACCAGAACAGCGTCTTCATCCCGCGCCTGCCGCGCTACGGTCGCCTGACCCACGAGCAGGAGCGTCTGGGCGTCACCGGCGCCTTCCAGTGGCGCCCGGCCGAGACCACGCTGTTCTCGCTGGATGTTCTGTACTCTTCGCTCGACGCGACCCGTCAGGAAGACTTCCTGGAAGCGCTGTCCTTCAGCCGTAACGCGGCCGCCGGCGGCCAGACCCAGGTCCACGTCCGCGATGCCGCGGTCGAGAACGGCATGCTGGTCTATGGCGTGTTCGACAACGTCGATGTCCGCTCCGAGAGCCGCTACGACGAACTGTCGACCGAGTACCTTCAAGTCAGCCTGACGGCCGAGCACGACTGGACCGACCGCCTGCACAGCCGCTTCTACTACGGCCGCGCGGAGTCGAATTTCGAGAACCCGATCCAGACCACGGTCACCCTCGATCGCTCGAACATCCAGGGCTATTCGTGGGACTTCCGCGGCAACCCGAACGCGCCGGTCATCGACTACGGCTTCGACGTCGCCAACCCGGCCAACTGGCAATGGCGCCCCTCGACCAACGCGGTGCCGCGTTCGGAAATCCGGATTCGCCCCAACGGCGTCGATACGGTCTTCGAGTCCTTCCAGACCGATATCAGCTATGACGCCAGCGACTGGCTGACCATCAGCGCGGGCCTGAACTGGAAGAGCTACACTTCGGACTCCTACGAGTTCCGTCGGGCGGATGAGACCGTCGTTCCGGTCCTGCCGGGCGGTACGACCGTGGCCGACATCACCAGTGTGCTGACCGGTTTCGGCTCGAACCTGATCCCCGGCGGCACCGCGTCCAGCTGGGTCCGTCCGGACCTCGGCGCCATCGCTGACCTGTTCAATATCTACTGCAACTGCAACACCGGCGTGCCGGGCGGGGACTTCACCCTGACCAGCATCACGAACGGCAATGCGCGCGGCGGGAACCGGTCGATCAAGGAAGACGATCTGGCCGCCTACATCCAGGCGGACTGGGACACCGATCTGTTCGGCCGTCCGTTCCGCGGCAATGTGGGCGTGCGTCAGGTCAGCACCACCCTGAACGCCACCGGCTACAGCTCGACCGGCGGCGGCACCTTGGTGACCGGCGAGAACCAGTATGACAACACCCTGCCGTCGCTGAACCTCAGCTATGAGCCGGTCGACGATCTGATCATCCGCTTCGGCGCGGCCTCGGTCATGGCCCGTCCGCAGATCGGCAACACCCTGGCGGGCACCAACTATCTGGTGCCGACCACCTCGCTGGCCGCCTCGGGCCCGAACTACACGGCCACCATCGGCAACGTGAAGCTCCAGCCGTTTGAAGCCACCACCTACGACCTCAGCATCGAGTGGTATTTCGCACGCGAAAGCCTGCTGTCCTTCGCCTACTTCTACAAGGACATCGACACCTACATTCAGATCGTGCGTCAGGACCTGGCCTATTCGGACCTGACCGCCCTGAACCCGTCGGCCTTCGCGCCGGGCTTCTGCACGGGCACCTGCTCGCCCTCGACCATCTTCCAGCTGACCGCCGCGGTGAACACCGAGGGCGGCCCGCTGAAGGGCTTTGAGATCAGCTACCAGCAGCCGTTCACCTTCCTGCCGGGGCCGCTCGAGAACCTCGGCGTGCAGGTCAACTACACCCACGTCGAATCCGAGATCGACTACTGCAACAACGCCCTGTGCACGACCTTCGTCACGGCGGACCTGATCAACCTGTCGCCGACGTCCTGGAACGCGACCCTCTACTATGAGGACGACAAGTTCTCGGCGCGGGTCTCGGGCGCCTTCCGCGACAGCTACATCCAGAACGTCCCGGGCCGGAACGGCAATGTGGTCGAGGGCAAGATGGAGACGTTCAACCTGGACGCCTCGGCCTCATACAATCTGACCGAAGACCTGGAGTTGACGCTGGAGGCCCTCAACCTGACGGACGAGGAGAACCACCAGTACGTCGGCGACGGCGCGGATCGTCAGAGCACATCCGTCTATCACCACACCGGCCGGCAGATTTACGTCGGCGCCCGCTATCGCTTCTGATCACTCCTGAACCGAAGCGCACTTTCGCCGCCGACCGGGCCCCCGGTCGGCGGCGTTTCTTTGACTGGGTGAGGCCAGCAGGTCAGTCAGGTCGGCCCAGACGCTTTCGGTCGTCGGAATGCGCCCGGCGCCGCGTCCACGCGCGGTGAAGACGCGACCGTCTCCGGTGGTCACGCGCAGGGCGTTCCACTCGTCCGGCAGGTCGGCGAACAGGCTGTCGCCGTCCACCGCCGTGAAGGCGACGGCGGCGCTGTCCGTTCGCACGTCCAGTCGGGAAAGCTGGCGGACGCGACCGGGGAGGAGCGCCGCGTCCGCCGACAGGGTCTCGCGAGCGATACGCTCGGGCGAGATCCCGCCGTCCAGGGCCTCATGCGCCAGAATGGCCAGCTTGGCCGAGGCGTCGAGGCCCGATAGGTCCGCGGTCGGGTCTTCCTCGGCGAAGCCCGCATCGCGCGCGGCGATCAGGGCCTCGTCGAAGGCCACGCCCGCGGCCAGTCGGTTCAGGATGAAGTTGCAGGTGCCGTTCAGAACGGCCTCGATGCGCACGACCGGGCCATGCGCCCGGGCCCGGCGCACCGTTTCGATCAGGGGCGAGCCGCCGCCGACGCTGGCGGAGTAGAGCAGGCGCGCCTCGTGCGCCTCGGCCAGTGCGGTCAGCGCCGCCGGATCACCGCCCACCGCCTGCTTGTTGGCGCTGACCACATCGACGCCGCGCGACAGGGCCGCCCGGATTAGGGCAAGGCCCGTCGAGGCGTCGGAGATCGCCTCGACCAGCACATCCGGCTCGCGCGCCAGCAGGGCGGCGGGGTCGGCCAGCAGAAGGGCCCCGGGAACTGCCGGGTCGCGGGGCTTTTTCGGATCACGCACCAGAACGCCGACCACCTCGAACCGGTCGTCTGTCGACAGGCGCGCCAGCACGCCGCCGCCGACCACGCCGCATCCGGCCAGCGCCACGCGCAGCGGACGCGCGGGTATCGTGCGCGGATGAGCGATGGCGGTCTCCGGACCCGCGACGATCGAAACCGGCGCATTCAGCAGGGCCTGACCCGGCTCCGGGCGCGCCGTCGTCACGCCGATCAGGTCCAGCGCCTCCGCCAGTCTCGCCGAAGCGTCGACGCCGCCCGAGGCGACGGCGACCACGCGACGCCCGCGACGGACCTCGCGATAGACCGCGCTGGCGGCCTCGGCCGTGTCGGAGACATCCAGTTGCAGCAGGGCGACGGGCTCATCAGAGACGTGAGCGGTCAGGTCCGCGCCGGAGACCGGACGGGGCAGGGGCAACGAAGCGGCGGTCATGTCAGGCGGCCTCGGCTTCCAGCGATGTACGGGCGACGACGGCGTCCAGCGCCGCCGACAGATCGGCCAGCAGGTCTTCCGGATGTTCCAGACCGATCGACAGGCGCAGCAGGCCGTCGGTGATCCCCGCGGTGGCGCGCGCTTCGGGCGTCATGGCGGCGTGGGTCATCAGGGTCGGGTGGGCGATCAGGCTTTCCACCCCGCCCAGCGACTCGGCCAGGGTGAAAACCTCCAGTTGGTCCACCAGCGCCCGCACCGCGTCCAGATCGGCCAGTTCAAAGCTCAGCATGGCGCCGAAGCCCTTCTGCTGGCGGGCGGCGATCTCGTGTCCCGGGTGGCTCTTCAGGCCCGGATAGTTGACGCGCTTCACCGCCGGGTGGGCGTCCAGCCATTCGGCGATCCGCTCGGCCGTCGCCTGCTGCCGCTCAACGCGGGCGAACAGGGTGCGCACGCCGCGCAGGGTCAGATAGGCGTCAAAGGGCGAGCCGGTCACGCCCAGGCAGTTGGCCCACCAGGTCAGCTGTTCCAGATCGGCCTGATCCTTCGCCACCACGGCGCCGCCGACCACGTCCGAGTGGCCGTTGATGTATTTGGTGGTCGAGTGGATCACCAGATCGGCGCCCAGGGCGATCGGGTTCTGCAGGGCGGGCGACAGGAAGGTGTTGTCCACCGCCGACTTGCAACCGACCGCGCGGGCGCGGGCGCAGATGTCGGCCACGTCCACCACGCGCATCAGGGGGTTCGACGGTGTCTCGATCAGGATCAGTTTGGGGTTCAGGGCGAAGGCGGCGTCCAGGGCCTCGCGATCATTCTGGTCCACGAACTGGACGTCGAAATGGTTGCGGCGCGCGCGGGCGCACAGCAGACGGTGCGTGCCGCCGTACAGGTCATGCGGGGCCAACAGCAGGTCGCCCGGCTCCAGCGACGACAGGGCCAGATCGACCGCCGCCATTCCGGTCGCCGTGATCACCGCGCCTGCGCCCCCTTCCAGCCTGGCCAGCGTCTCGCCCAGCACGTCGCGGGTCGGATTGCCCGAGCGCGTGTAGTCGTACTTCCGCTTACCCTCGAGGCCGTCGAAGCTGTAGTTCGACGACAGGTACAGCGGCGGCATCACCGCCCCGTGCGCCGGATCGTTGTTCACGCCGTGCCGGGCGGCGGTGGTACAGGGATGGGCTTCGCTGGAGCAGGTCATGCGGCGATCTCGTCAGGCTGGCGGGCGTACAGGGGTGAAAGGGCGTCGTGGAGCGTGCGGCCGACCAGCTCGCGCTCCTTCAGAAAGGCGTCGTGGCCGAAGA
Source organism: Brevundimonas sp. M20 (assembly GCF_006547065.1). Taxonomy (NCBI): domain Bacteria; kingdom Pseudomonadati; phylum Pseudomonadota; class Alphaproteobacteria; order Caulobacterales; family Caulobacteraceae; genus Brevundimonas; species Brevundimonas sp. M20. The sequence goes on from NZ_CP041243.1 coordinate 652,504, forward strand.
TGGAGCCCGCTTCGTCGAAGCGACGCAGGGCGGGGGCGCGGGCGGCCAGCTCGCGCAGGTCTTCGATCGGGACCAGCCGGTCACTGGTGAAGCCCAGCAAGGTCAGCGGGCAACGGATGGCTTCGGGCGCGACCGCGTGGCGATCCAGAGAATCCGACAGGGAGATCCAGCGGTCCGCGCTGGTCGCCTCGGCGTAGTCGGCGCCGCGCGAGATCAGGTACTCGCACACCGGATAAGCCTCGCCGGCCTGCGCCGGGGCGATGGTGGCGAAGCGCCAGTCGAACTCGTCGGCGGTGCGATAGGTGGTCATCGCCAGTTCGCGGGCCAGCGACACACCCTCGGCCTCACGACCGCAATCGCGGGCGAAGGCCAGCACCCGGCGCTGCACCCCGCGCCAGGCGGTAGCCGCCGGATGGGCGCGGTGGGCGGCGGAGATCACGATCAGCTCACCGATCCGTTCGGGGAAGGTCGCGGCGAAGGCCTGACCCACGCAACCGCCGTAGGAGGCGCCGACGAAGGCGTCGATGCGCGCCTCGTTCAGGCTGTCGAGCAGCACGGCCAGCAGGCGGGCCTGATCCTGGGTCGTGATGGTGACGCCCGGCTCCGTCTTTCCCGGCAGAAGATCGAAGGCCAGCACCCGCACGCGGTCCAGATCGACCGGTCCGCCGTGACGCACGGCCCACGACCACCAGCGGGCGGCGAAGCGGCCGCTTGAGATGCCGCCGGTGATGACGACCAGCGGTCCCTTCGTCGGGCCATGGATGCGGCCGACCAGCGTGTCCGCCGACAGACGCTCGCCCGAGGCCAGCCGGAAGTCGGCCGGAATCGCGGCCGTCACGTCACGGCCGGGAGCCTCGTCGATGATCCATTCGGTGGTGGACGCCACTGTCCGCTCCGGTTCCACTCAGCGAAACCGATGGGGCGAACCAACATCTGCGAAGAAAGACCCGTGAAGTCGTCTGGCCCCGTGAGGGACCACTCGCTTCACTCATCTCTCGCGGCTTCCGAAGACGCCCCGCAGGAGTTGGCACCATCTCCAATGATCGGGTGGATCACTGGAAGGTTGCCCCGGCGTCAAAGGGCCTATCCCTCAGCCGGTCTTGATGAGTGTCTTTACGGTGACGAACGCGGGCGGGCTCGTCAATCCCCCAAAAATGCTGCGACTGCGAATTCGCAAGCTGAGCCGTAAATGAGCACGATTTTGATCGCTATGGATCGTATGGCGACAACAGTTTTTCGTTTGGCGAAGTCAAGTGCGTTGCGAACGCAACAAAAATTCCTGAATCTTCTTCCGCCCACTTGCGGATTTCGCAGGTGCGGTAAACAGTTTGCAAATGCGTAACGGCATCCTTTTGGGGGATTGAGATGACACGACTTCGCGGCGGCCTTGCTCTCGGGCTCGGTCTTTTGACATCGGTAATCGCGACCGCGGCCAGCGCCGCGCCCGCGCCGGCTCCGGGCCTGCTGGGCCATCAGGTTCCGCTGGAACTCGACGGCGCTGGCACCGCCTGGCTGCTGACCTCGGCGGCTCTCGTTCTGCTTATGACCCTGCCGGGTCTGGCGCTCTTCTACGGCGGCATGGTTCGCCGCAAGAACGTCATCGCCACCATCACCCAGTCAGTCGGCGTCTTCGCCGTCGCCACCCTGGTCTGGTTCATCGCCGGCTACTCCATCGCCTTCGGCAAGGCGGGCGCCCTGGGCGGGTTTGACGGCGACACCGTCAACCAGTTCATCGGCAGCTTCGACGCCTTCTTCCTGAACGGCGTGGGTATGGAGACGGCGCACAGCCTGCTGCCGGGCATTCCTGAATTCGTCTTCCTGTCGTTCCAGCTGACCTTCGCGATCATCACGCCCGCCCTGGTCACCGGCGCCTTCGCCGAACGTCTGAAGTACACCGGCCTGCTGCTGTTCACGGCCCTGTGGTCCCTGCTGGTCTATGCACCGATCGCCCACTGGGTGTGGGGCGGCGGCTTCCTCGGCGGCGCCGGGGTGCTGGACTTCGCCGGCGGCGCGGTCGTGCACGTCAACTCGGGCGTGGCCGGTCTGGTCTGCGCGATCTTCCTCGGCGCCCGGAAGGGCTACGGCAAGGAGCCGATCGTGGCCCACAACCCGGTTCTGACCATGATCGGCGCCTCACTGCTGCTGGTCGGCTGGATCGGCTTCAACGCCGGTTCGGCGGGCGGCGCCAACGCGCTGGCGGGCGTGGCCCTGATCAACACCATTCTCGCCGCCGCCGCCGCTTCCATCACCTGGAAGATCGTCGAGGTCATCGAGAAGAAGAAGGCGTCGCTGATCGGCGTGCTGTCGGGCATCGTCGCCGGTCTGGTCGCCATCACCCCGGCCGCCGGCTTCGTGGACCCGAAGGGCGCGGTCATCATCGGCCTGATCGCCGGTCCGGTCTGCTACGCCTCGTCGGTGTGGATCAAGAAACTGCTCCGCTACGACGACTCGCTGGACGCCTTCGGCATCCACGGCGCGGGCGGTCTGGCCGGCGCCCTGCTGACCGGCGTGTTCGCCTCGACCGCGATCAACAGCCTGTCGGAAGGCGCTGACGTCATGACCCAGCTGATCGGTCTGGGCTGGACCATCGCCTACAGCGCGGTGGGCACCCTGGTCATCCTGATCATCTGCAAGTTCACGACCGGCCTGCGTGTCAGCGCGGAGGCGGAAGAAGAAGGTCTCGACACCCACCTGCACGGTGAGGCGCTGGAGACCGTCTGAGCGATCGTCGGGGCGGGAGCTCTCTCCTCCCGCCCCGGCCCCAGTAAGCGTTTGCGTGCCGATCATCGACCGAACAAATTGGGGAACAAGAACAATGAAACTCGCCTATTGCGCCGCGGCCTTCGCCGCCGCCCTGCTCGCGACCGGCGCGGCCTCGTCGGCCAGCGCCCAGGATGTCAGCTTCAACGCCGCCGTCACCTCCGACTATGTCTTCCGCGGCTATAGCCAGACGGATGAGGAAGCGGCGATCCAGCTCGGCGTCGACGTCACCTTCGAGTCCGGCTTCTATGCCGGGGCCTGGGCCTCGAATGTGGACTTTGGTGACGACACCGACGCCGAAATCGACATCTACGGCGGCTATCGCACGGAAGCGGGCGGCTTCGGCCTCGACTTCGGGGTGGTCGGCTACCTGTACGTCAACGATCCGTCGGGTTCGGACTACAGCTATGTCGAGCTCAAGGCCGCCGCCTCGCGCGCGGTCGGTCCGGTGACCTTCGGCGGCGCCCTCTACTACTCGCCGGACTTCTTCGGCCTGGATGGGGAGGCGACCTACGTCGAGGCCAACATCGCCTACGCCCCCATCTCCAAGCTGAGCCTCAGCGCGGCGGTCGGCTACCAGTATCTGGACGTCAACGATGACTACAGCACCTGGAACGCCGGGGGCGCCTATTCGATCACCGACAACATCGCGATCGACGTGCGCTACCACGGCACCGAAGTGGACACGCCCCTGTCGGATGACCGCGTCGTCGGAACGCTGAAGTTCCTCTTCTAAAGATCCGGGCGTCCCTTCCGCCCGGCCGCGACCGGCAAGACCTTGCCTCTTTGGCGGGTCTTGCCGGTTTGTATTTTCCGGCGAACAGGATGAATGCGCAAGGACAGCATGGAAATTGCCTGATCTGCCTGAAGCCTCTAGAACTTGTGCAGTTGCGAAGAGGGCTTGCCTTGGCGTCCGTGAACCAGACTTTCGTTGTTGTCCCCAGAACCGGCCCGACCAAGGTGTCGGCGACCGATCGCGTGCACAACCACGCCGAAATTTACGCGGACTTCGCGCCTGACGCGGGCAAGGGGCAGGCGAGCCGCTGCGCCCAGTGCGGCGTGCCCTTCTGTCAGTCCGCCTGTCCGCTCCAGAACAACATTCCCGACTGGCTGCGCCTCGCCGCCGAAGGTCGCGCCGAGGAAGCCTGGCGCCAGTCCGAGGCCACCTCGACCATGCCCGAAATCTGCGGTCGCATCTGCCCGCAGGATCGGCTGTGCGAGGGCTCCTGCACGCTGGAACAGTCGGGCTGGGAGACGGTCACCATCGGTTCGGTCGAGCGCTGGCTCGGCGATCAGGCGTTCGAGAACGGCTGGGTGGATCCGATCCGCCCTCGCACCGAAAAGGGCCAGTCCGTCGGCATCGTCGGCGCCGGCCCGGCGGGGCTCGCGGCGGCCGACCGTCTGCGCAGCGCGGGCTACGCGGTCACCGTCTACGACCGCCATGACCGCGCCGGTGGCCTGCTGACCTACGGCATTCCCGGCTTCAAACTGGAGAAGCACGTCGTCGGCCGTCGCGTGGATCGCCTGATCGACGGCGGGGTCGCGTTCAAACTCGGCGCCGATGTCGGTGGAAGCCTGCCCTTCGCTGATGTGCGCGCCGCCCATGACGCCGTGCTGGTCGCCACCGGCGTCTATCAGGCCCGCCGCCTGACCGCGCCCGGCTGCGGCTCCGACGGCGTGGTCGCGGCGCTGGACTATCTGATCGCCTCGAACCGCAAGGGCTTCGGCGATGCGGTCCCGGCCTATGACGACGGCCCGCTGAACGCGGCGGGCAAGAAGGTCGTGGTCATCGGCGGCGGCGACACCGCCATGGACTGCCTGCGCACCGCCGTCCGTCAGGGCGCCACGTCCGTCACCTGCCTGTATCGCCGCGACCGGGAGAACATGCCGGGCAGCGCGCGCGAGACCGCCAACGCCGAGGAGGAGGGTGTCGTCTTCGAATGGCTGGCCGCGCCCCGCGCCGTGCTGGGCGGCGCCTCGGGCGTCACCGGCGTGCGCGCCCAGCGCATGGCGCTGGCGGCCCAGTCGGCGGACGGCCGCTGGTCGGTCGAGCCGGTGCCGGGCGGCGAGTTCGACGTCGCCGCCGATCTGGTCATCGAGGCCCTGGGCTTCGAGCCGGAAGACATGCCGACCCTGTTCGGGGAGCCTGATCTGGCCCTCACCGACTGGCGCACCATCCGCACCGCGGGCCACACCAAGGCCACCACTCTGGAGGGCGTTTTCGCCGCGGGCGACATCGTGCGTGGTGCGTCTCTGGTGGTCTGGGCTGTCCGCGACGGTCAGGACGCCGCCGCCGAAATTGATGCGTGGCTGTCCTCGCAACGGAGGGCTGCCGCGTGACCTTTGACCTGACGAAGTTCGAGGCCGACCGGCAGAAGCTGATCGACGCCCACGCCTATGATCCGGCGTCCGAGCGGGACGCCTGCGGTGTCGGTCTGGTCGCCGCCATCGACGGCAAGCCGCGCCGCGAGGTGGTCGATCTGGCGCTGAAGGCCCTGTCGGCCATCTGGCACCGGGGCGCCGTCGATGCGGACGGCAAGTCGGGCGACGGCGCCGGCATCCTGATCGGTTTGCCGCGCGCCTTCTTCGAGGCCCAGGTCCGCGACGCGGGCCACGACCCGCGCTCCGGCCCCATCGCCGTCGGCATGATCTTCCTGCCGCGCGTCGATCTGGGCGCGCAGGAGCAGGCCCGCACCATCGTCGAGCGCGAGGTCATGGCCTCCGGCTTCTGGCTGTACGGCTGGCGTCAGGTGCCGCACCGCGCCGAGGTTCTGGGCCAGCGCGCCGCCGCCACCCGCCCGGAGATCGAGCAAATCATGCTGGCCCCGCCCGAGGGGCTGGAGGGCGAGGATCTGGAACGCGCCCTGTACCTGCTGCGCCGCCGGATCGAGGCCCGCGCCACGGCCGCCGGGCTGCAGCATTTCTACGTCTGCTCCCTGTCGGCGCGGTCGGTGATCTACAAGGGGATGATGCTGGCCGAGGCGCTGGCCGACTTCTATCCCGACCTGGCCGACCCGCGCGTCGAGGCCAATGTCGCCCTGTTCCACCAGCGCTACTCGACCAACACCTTCCCCGAGTGGCGGCTGGCCCAGCCGTTCCGGATGCTGGCCCACAACGGCGAGATCAACACCCTGCGCGGCAACGCCAACTGGATGCGCAGCCACGAGATCCGCATGACCGCCGAGGCCTTCGGCGCCGACGACGAGACGGTCAAGCCGGTGATCCAGCCGGGCGGCTCCGACTCCGCCGCTCTGGACAATGTCTTCGAGGTGCTGGTCCGCGCCGGACGCCCCGCGCCCATGGTCAAGGCCCTGCTGATCCCCGAGGCGCCCATAGAGGGCGTTATCTCCGACGATCACCGCGCGCTGTACGCCTACTGCAACTCGGTCATGGAGCCGTGGGACGGTCCGGCGGCGATCTGCGCCACGGACGGTCGCTGGGTCGTGGCGGGCAAGGACCGCAACGGTCTGCGCCCCCTGCGCGCCGCCGAGACCGTCGATGGCCTGCTGATCTGCGGCTCGGAAGCGGGCATGACCGGCGTGTCCGACGACCGCATCGCGCGTCGCCTGCACATCAACGGCGGTCGCATGATCGCTGTCGATCTCGAAGCCGGGCAGCTGTTCGACGAGACCCAGACCATCGACCGTCTGGCCGCCAAGCATCCCTACCGCGAGTGGCTGTCCAACATGGTCGCGCTCGAGCCGCTGGTCGGTCCCGGCGACGAGCCGCGCAAGCTGCAGGGCGAGACCCTGACCCGCTTCCAGGCCGCGGTCGGCTGGACGCAGGAGGACATCGAATCCCTCCTCGACCCCATGGCCGGCGACGGCAAGGAGGCGGTCGGCTCCATGGGCGACGACACCCCGCCCGCGGTTCTGTCCGAACAGACGCGGCCCTTCGCCCACTATTTCCGTCAGGCTTTCGCACAGGTCACCAACCCGCCCATCGACTCCCTGCGTGAAGCGGGGGCGATGAGCTTGCGGACCCGGTTCAAGAACCTCGGCAACATCCTGGCGCAGGACGAGACCCAGACGCGGGTCTTCGTGCTGGACAGCCCGGTCCTGACCACCGGCATGTACGAGCGGATGCTCGATGTGGTGGGCGCGGGCGCGACCACGGTCATCGACTGCACCTTCCCCACGCCTGCCGAGGGCGAACGCGAGGGCGAGGCCCTGCGCGCCGCTCTGGATCGCATCCGCGATGAAGCCGTCGCGGCGGCGAAGGGCGGAGCCGGGCTGATCGTCCTGACCGACGAACGGGCGGGCGAGGATCGCCCCCTGATCCCGATGATTCTGGCGACCTCGGCGGTGCATGGCCGTCTGGTCGATGCGGGGCTGCGCTCCTACTGCTCGCTGGTGGTTCGCTCGGCCGAGGCGATCGACGCCCACGCCTTCGCGGTGCTGGTCGGCTGTGGGGCCACGGCGGTCAACGCCTGGCTGGCGCAGGAGACTTTCCTCGAACGTCTGGAGAGCGGCCGCTATCCCGGCCTGTCCCTGCGCGACGCCTGCCTGAACCACCGGGCGGCGGTCGAGGCCGGTCTGATGAAGATTCTCGCCAAGAAGGGCATCTCGGTCATCTCCGCCTATCGCGGCGCCTGCGAGTTCGAGGCTCTGGGCCTGTCGCGCGCGCTGGTGGCCGAGTTCTTCCCCGGCATGACCTCGCGCATCTCGGGCGTCGGTCTGGCGGGCATCGAGGAGCAGTCGGTGGCCAAGGCCGCGCGCGGCTTCTCCACCGACCGCGCCCGTCTGCGCATCGGCGGGGCCCACCGCATCCGGGCGGGCGAGGAGACCCACGCCTGGGACGCCGAGATGATCCACCGCCTGCAGGACGCCACCACGCGCGGCGACTACAAGCGATTCAAGGCCTACAGCCGTCGCGCACGGGAACTGCCCGCCACGGCCCTGCGCGACCTGCTCGACTTCCGCGAGGCGGTCCCGATCGCCATCGACGAGGTCGAGAGCGTCAACGAAATCCGCAAGCGCTTCGTCACGCCCGGCATGTCGCTGGGCGCCCTGTCGCCCGAGGCGCACGAGACGCTGAACATCGCCATGAACCGCATCGGCGCCCGCTCGGTATCGGGTGAGGGCGGCGAGGACCCGGAGCGCTATCACCCGCGTCCGAACGGCGACAATCCGAACAGCGCGGTCAAGCAGATCGCCTCGGGCCGCTTCGGCGTCACGGCCGAATATCTGAACCAGTGCCGCGAGATCGAGATCAAGGTGGCCCAGGGCGCCAAGCCCGGAGAGGGCGGACAACTGCCCGGCTTCAAGGTCACCGAGTTCATCGCCCGCATGCGTCACTCGACGCCGGGCGTGGGCCTGATCTCGCCGCCGCCGCACCACGACATCTACTCGATCGAGGATCTGGCCCAGCTCATCTACGATCTCAAGCAGATCAATCCGGTCGCGCGGGTGACGGTGAAGCTGGTGGCCTCGTCCGGCATCGGCGCGGTCGCCGCGGGCGTCGCCAAGGCCAAGGCCGACATCATTCTGGTCGCGGGCCACAACGGCGGCACCGGCGCCTCGGCCATGGGCTCGATCAAGCACGCGGGCATGCCGTGGGAGCTGGGTCTGTCCGAAGCCCATCAGGTGCTCAGCCTGAACGGCCTGCGCGGCCACGTCCGCCTGCGCACGGACGGCGGCATCAAGACCGGGCGCGACGTCGTCGTCGCCGCCATGCTGGGCGCCGAGGAATACGGCATCGGCACCGCCAGCCTGATCGCCGTCGGCTGTCTGATGGTCCGCCAGTGTCACTCCAACACCTGCCCCGTCGGCGTCTGTGTTCAGGACGAGCGCCTGCGCGCCATGTTCACCGGCACGGCGGACAAGGTGGTCAATCTGTTCAGCTTCATCGCCGAGGAGACGCGCGAGGTTCTGGCCTCGCTCGGCCTGCGCTCGCTGGATGAGGCCGTGGGTCGCACCGATCTGCTCAAGCAGATTTCGCGCGGCAGCGCGCATCTGGACGATCTCGACCTGAACCCCCTGCTGGTGCGGGTGGGCGAGGGGGATGCCCGTCAGGCGCCCGACGCCCCGCGCAATGCGGTGCCGGATGCGCTGGACGCCCGCATCGTGCTGGACGCCGAACCCTTCCTGGCCCGGCGCGAGAAAATGCAGCTGACCTATTCGGTCGCCAACACCCAGCGCTCCATCGGCACCCGGCTGTCATCGCACATCGTGCGCAAATACGGCTCGGACCTGCCGGACGGCCACCTGACCCTGAACCTGCGCGGCGCGGCCGGGCAATCGCTGGCGGCGTGGGGCATGACCGGCCTGCGGATCATCCTCGACGGCGAGGCCAACGACTATGTCGGCAAGGGGCTGTCGGGCGCCGAGATCATCGTCCGTCCGCCGTCATGGCAGGCGGGCGCGGCGGTCATCGGCAACACCTGCCTGTACGGCGCGACCGGCGGCAAGCTGTTCGCGGCGGGCGCGGCGGGCGAGCGCTTCGCCGTCCGCAACTCGGGCGCCACGGCGGTGATCGAGGGCTGCGGCGCGCACGGCTGCGAATATATGACCGGCGGCGCCGTGGTGGTGCTGGGTTCGACCGGCTGGAATTTCGGCGCCGGCATGAGCGGCGGCGAAGCCTTCATCCACGACCCCGAAGGCACCGCCCACCTGCGCCTCAGCGACGCCTCGGTGATCACCGGCGTGGTCATGGGCGAGGCCGGCCAACGCCTGCACGAACTGGTGACCCGTCATGCGGTCGAGACCGGCTCTCCGCTGGCCCGCAAGCTGCTGGAGACCTGGACGGTGGCGGTCACCCATTTCCGCCACATCCTCCCGCGCGAGGAAGCCGCGGCGGTGAAGGCGAAGCGGGCCTAGCGACCCGCCGCCTGCTCCCCCACCCACGCTTTCAGCGCCTCATCGTCCGCCATGGCGCCGGGGTAGGGGATGTCCGGCGTGTAGGGGCCGAAGTCGGGCAGGCCGACAGCGACCTTCTGCAAGGTCGAGAAGTCACGCAGGCCGGACGGGAGGACGATGGTCCGCACCTCCATGTAGCGGCTGGAAACATCGGTCGCCTCGCCGACGTGCAGGGCGCCCAATCGCCGGAACAGTTCGGTGGTCATCAGGCAGGAGCTGAAGCAGTGCCGGTCGGTGATCAGGACCACATGGCGGTCGATGGGCGCCCGCGCCGCCTCGTCGGCCAGATCAGCGGTCGCGGCGCAGGCGGGCAGGTCCGGCCAGAAGGCCTGACCATCCGTCAAGGCCGCCTCCATCCCCTCGACCACCTCGGTCATTCTTGCCGCTGTCTCCGGATTGCGGGTCGCCTGACTGTCCCGCAAGGCTTTCAGGGCGGCGGTGTTGTCTGCCGACACGCGCCAGTAGGCGCCCTGACAGTCCGAGCTGCGGCCCTTGGCCTGCCGGACATGATCCGGGCCGAACAGCGTTTCCGCAATGGCGTCGCCGTACCGGGAGTCGCCCCCGCCATTGCCGCGCAGGTCCAGCACCACGACCCGCGCGGTCTTCAGTGAGGCCTCGGCCTCCTGCACCGCCGTCACGACGGCCCCGGCGTTGTTGTCCAGTCCGCTCAGTCGGATCCAGTAGCCGCCGTCCCACGGCGTCAGGGCATAGCCGTCTGCGGCCCGGCTCTGGATTGCCTCGATCCGCTCCTCGACGAAGGTCACGGGACCGCGTCCCCAGCGGAAGCTGATCGTCTCGGACGATCCGTCCGTCTTCTCGAACACGCAATGCTCCGGGCGTTTCAGGAAGGGATTGCCGTCGTCGGTCAGCAGCCGCCCCGCCGCCTCCGCCCGTTGCGCTTCGTTCGGTGCGCCCGCCACGAAAGCGGTGATCCGTGCGTCGGCCCAGTGCTCCGCGTCCACGCCGTCGCAGCTCACCAGCCGGGCGTTCTCGATGTCTGGCAGACGCGCCTCGGGCAGCAGCGACCCGACCCGCCACGCCTGTCCTTCACGCTTCAGCAGGATGCCGGTCCAGTACAGGGTCTTTCCATCGACGCGCGGTCGGGACCAGATGTGGCCGTCGGCGAAATCGGCGGCCAGTCCGGCCATCAGGGCGCTGTAGCCCTCGAAGCTGCGCACTTCGGGCAGGCGCTCGTGCACGTGGGTCCTGGCGGCCGTCAGCCGCTGCTGGAAGACGGTGTCGCCCAGTTCGGGCCGCGCGCCGGGATGGTTGTCGGTGATCAGGCGCAGGGCCGCCGCGCTGTCCGCCTCGGCCATCTGGCGCCAAAGGCCAGCACTTTCGGAGGCTGTGTCCTGCGCCTGCGCGGGCATTCCCGTCAGGGCCATTGCAGCCGCCAGCGCCGTAAGCGTTCTCACCGTCTCTGTCCCCCGTCCACGTGGGGCCTTGATGGGGCAGTGCGCCCGGCGGGACCAGTTAAACTCCGGTAAGGACGAGGTTCCGACCATGAAAAAGGGGAGGCTGTTTCCAGCCTCCCCTTCGTCATTTCAGCCTGGACCGGAGGCCTCAGCTTTCGGTCTCCCATCCGCCCGCCAGCGCCTTGAACAGGGCGATCTGGTAGGTGGTGACCTGGGCGTTCGAGGCGGCCAGCTGGGCGTCGGCGGCGGCCAGCGTCCGCTCCGCGTCCAGCACCGTCAGGAAGCTGTCAGCGCCGGCGTTGAAGCGTAAACGCGACAGGCGGGCGGCGTTGGCGGCCTGATCCCGCGCCGACTGGAGGGCCGACCGGCGGTCCAGCTCGTTGGCGTAGTTGGCCAGAGCCGTCTCCGTCTCCTGCAGGGCGACCAGCACCGTCTGGTCGAACGTCGCCAGTGCGGCGTCCGAACCGGCCGAGGCCTGTTCGATGCGCGCGCGGGCGGCGAACACGTTCGGGAACGACCAGCTGATCAGCGGACCGACCGAGAAGCGGAAGTTCTCGCTGTCGCCCAGACCGCTGCCGTCCAGCGACGTCGCGCCGGCCGAACCGCCCAGGGTGATGCGCGGGAACAGGTCCGCGGTCGCCACATTCACCCGCGCCGCCGCGGCGGACAGGTTGCGTTCGGCCTGACGGATGTCAGGACGACGGGCCAGCAGGGCCGCACCGTCGCCGACCGGGATCGGCTGGCTCAGTTGCGGCGGGGTCATGCAGGCGCGGGCCGCCGTGCTGGCTTCCGCCGGGGTGCGCCCGGTCAGGGTGGCCAGACGGAACAGGGCGCCGTCGCGCTGGGCCCGCAAGGGCGGCAGGCTCGAACGGGTCGATTCCAGCGCCGAGCGGGCCCGGGCGACGTCCAGTCCGTTGCCCGAACCGGCGTCCAGCAGACCTTGCGTCAGGCGGACGGTGTCCGACTGCAGCTCGATGGTCCGCTCCGCCACGGCGATCTGGGCGTTGGCCGAGCAGGTGTCGGCATAGGCCCGGGCCGTTTCCGCCGCGACCGTGACCCGGACGATGTCCAGAGCGGCCTCGGCGGCGGCGGCGTCCGCGCGGGCGGCGCGGATGGTCGACTCGACCCGGCCGAACAGATCGACCTCGTAGGAGACGTCCAGACCGGCCGTATAGGTGTCCACGTCGGGCGCGTTCTCGCCGGGCGGGAGCGTCCCCGCCGGCAGGGTCGCGGCCGAGGCGCGGCTGTTGGTGTAGCCGGCCGAGGTCGTCGTCGTCGGGAAGCGGCCGACACGCGCCTCGCCCAGCGCCGCGCGGACGCGACGCAGGTTGGCGGCGGCGGCCTCAAGCTCGTTGTTCTCGGTCAGCGCCTCCTGGACCAGACCGTCGAGGGTCGGGTCGTTGTACAGGCGCCACCAGTCGTTGCGAGCCGAAGAAGTCGAGACCGCCGGTGAGGCGGTCCCGATGAAGGCGCCCGACGCTGAGGGGGGAAGGGTAGCGTCAGGCGCCTTCGGCCCGACCGCGCACGACGCCAGCAGGAGGCTGGCCCCGGCGGTTGCGGTCAGGAACCGGAGAGAGGGTCGAACAGTCATCAGGCGTCTCCCGAGCGGACGGTCGCGGTGTCCGCGTCTTGCGGGGGAAGGGGGGGGGGCGCTTCCTTGGTCGTCTTCGGCGCGCCCGGCAGCCTGGAGGCCACCCAGCGCATGACGACGTAGAAGACCGGCGTGAAGATCAGACCGAAGAAGGTCACGCCCAGCATGCCGGAGAAGACGGCGGTGCCCAGCGACTGACGCATCTCCGCGCCCGGACCCGTGGCCAGCATCAGCGGCACGACGCCGAAGATGAAGGCGAACGAGGTCATCAGGATCGGGCGCAGACGGGTCTGGGCGGCGCGCACTGCGGCATCCCAGCGGTTCATGCCCTCGTCCTCGGCCTGCTTGGCGAACTCCACGATCAGAATGGCGTTCTTGGCGGCCAGGGCGATCAGCACCACCAGTCCGATCTGGACCAGGATGTTGTTGTCCAGACCCCGAAGGTTGACCCCCAGGATCGCGGCCAGAAGACACATCGGGACGATGAGCACGACCGCCATCGGCAGGGTGAAGGCCTCATACTGCGCGGCCAGCACAAGGAAGACGAAGACCACGGCCATCATGAAGATCATGGTCGCGCCGCCCGACGCCTGCTTCTCCTGCAAGGCCAGACCGGTCCACTCGTAAGAGAAGCCCGGCGGCAGGGTGGCTTCGGCCAGTTTCTCCATTTCGGAGATGGCCTGACCGGACGACACGCCCGCCGCCGCCTGACCTTGCAGCTCGGCTGCCGGGAACAGGTTGTAGCGGACGATACGCGACGGACCGGAGTCCTCCCGCAGGTTAGCCACCGAGCCGATCGGCACCATGGCGCCCGTGGCGGAGCGGGTCTTCAGGTTGGCGATGTCCGCCATGTCGTCACGCGACGTCGGCTCCGCCTGCGCCGTCACCCGGAAGGTGCGACCCAGGAAGTTGAAGTCGTTGACGTAGGACGAACCCAGATAGACGCTCAGGGTGTCGAACACGGCCGACGGCTGCACGCCCATCATCAGCGCCTTGTCACGGTCGACGTCGGCGGCGATGCGCGGCGAACCGGTGTTGTAGGTCGAGAAGACCTGCTGCACCTGATCCGGCGCCTGGGCGGCGGCGCCCATCATGGCGAAGGTCGAGCCTTCCAGCGCGCGGTAACCCGCGCCGGAGGTGTCCTGCACCATCATCTGGAAGCCGTTGCCGTTGCCCAGACCCTGAACCGCGGGCGGGGCGATCACGAAGATCTGCGCGTCCTCGATGCCCATGGTGGCGCCGGTGATGGCCCCCGCCAGGGCGGCCGCGCTCTGCTCGGCCGTCTTGCGATCATCGAAGGCGTTCAGGCGGACGAAGATGGTCGCCGCGTTGGAGCCGAACGAGAAGCTGGTGCCGTCCAGACCGGCGAAAGCCACCATGCCCTCGACGCCCTCGGTCGACTTGATGATGTCCGAGGCGCGCTTCATCACGGCTTCGGTGCGGTCCAGCGACGAACCCGGCGGCAGTTGCACGACGCCGATCAGGAAGCCCTGATCCTGCTCCGGGATGAAGCCGGACGGGGTGTCGACCAGACGCCAGGCGGTCAGGCCCAGCAGACCGACATAGATCACCAGCACGATGCCGACGGTGCGCACGAGGCGGGCCGTCAGGCGACCGTACTTGTCCGACAGCCAGTCGAAGCCTTCGTTGAACTTACGACCGGCGAAGCCGACGTAGTAGACGATGGAGCCCCACAGGCCCGGCTTGCGGTGGTGGTCATGTTCCTTGTGCGGCTTCAGCAGCAGCGCGGCCATGGCCGGCGACAGCGTCAGCGACACCAGCAGCGACACGACCGAGGCGGTCGTGATGACGATGGCGAACTCGCGGTAGAAGATGCCCGGGATGCCCGGCACGAACATGGTCGGCACGAACACCGAGACCAGCACCAGACCGATCGAGATCAGCGCGCCCGACACTTCCTGCATGGAGCGGTAGGCCGCCTCCTTGGGAGACAGTCCCTCGCGGATGTAGCGTTCGACGTTCTCGACCACGACGATGGCGTCATCGACGACGATGCCGACCGCGAGGACGAGGGCGAACAGGCTCAGCGAGTTGATCGAATAGCCCAGCAGCATCTGGACGGCGAAGGTCGCCACCAGCGCCACGGGGATGGCCACGATCGGAATGATGGCCGCGCGCCAGGTCTGCAGGAAGACCAGCACCACGAGCACCACCAGGATGACCGCTTCGAACAGGGTGTGCTGCACGGACTCGACCGAGGCCGCGACGAACTCCGTCGGGTTGTAGGCGACCGAGATCGCCATGCCCTGCGGCAGTTCCGCCTTGAAGGCCTCGACCTCGGCCATGACGCGGTCAGCGGTGCCCAGCGCATTGGCGCCCGGTTGCTGCACGATGGCGATGCCGACGCCCTGCTGGCCGTCGAAGAAGCCCTTGATCCCGTAGTCCTGGGCGCCGAGTTCGACACGGGCGACGTCACGAACGCGGGTCACACGGCCTTCGGCGTCCGTCTTGATGACGATGTTTCCGAACTCGCCGGGATCGCTCAGACGGCCCTGGACCTGCACCGGCAGCTGGAAGGCCGCGGCGTTGGTGGGGAAGGGCGGCTGACCGATGGAACCGGCGGCGGCCTGGACGTTCTGGGCTTGCAGGGCGGCGACGATGTCCGGACCGGTCAGGTCGCGCGCGGCGGCCTTGGCCGGGTCGATCCAGACCCGCATCGAGTAGTTGCCGCCGCCGAAGATCGAGACGTTGCCGACCCCCTCGATCCGCAACAGGCGGTCCCGCAGCGTCGAGTTGGCGTAGTTCCCGACGTAGTCGTTATCCAGCGAACGGTCCGGGGACGTGAGCCCCAGGATCATCAGGAAGCCCGATTCCTGCTTGTTCACGGTCACGCCGATCTGGCGCACCTGAGCAGGCAATCTCGGCTCCGCCAGCGCCACGCGGTTCTGAACCAGAACCTGCGCGGCATCCAGATCGGTGCCCGGGTTGAAGGTCACGGTGATCGCCACCGTCCCGTCCGATGTGGACGAGGATGACAGGTACAACATGCCCTCGACCCCGTTGACCTCCTGCTCGATCGGGGCGGAGACGGTCTCCGCCACGGTCTCGGCCGAGGCGCCCGGATAGGCGGTGTTGATGGTGATGGTGGGCGGCGCGATCTCCGGATACTGCGACAGAGGCAGCAGCGGATACGCGAACACCCCGATCAGGGTGATGAACACCGAGATCACGGCCGCGAAGATCGGCCTGTCGATGAAGAAGCGTGAGATGTTCATTGTCGGATCAGTCGCCCGAGACGCTGGCGGTGAACGTGGCGGTGGAGGCCGGGGCGGCGGTGGTCACGGGCGCTTGCGCCTGTTGGGCCACCGGTTCGATGCGGCCGTTGCGGGCCTGCACCTTCACGCCCGGCTGCTGCACACGTTGCAGGCCGCTGATGATGACACGGTCGTTGGCTTGCAGGCCGCCGCGGACGACCCGCAGGCCGTCGACCAGCGGTCCGAGTTGAACCGTGCGCGGGGCGACCGAACCGTCGGCGGCCACGACATAGACGACGCGGCGGGCCTGATCGGTGGCGATGGCGGCGTCGGGCACCAGCATGGCCTGATACGAGCCGGCGCCGGCCAGACGGGCCTGACCGAACATGCCCGGCTTCAGGAAGCCGTCGGCGTTCGGCACCAGGGCGCGCAGGCGGATGACGCCCGAGGCCGTGTCGACCGCGTTGTCGGTGAAGTCCAGCGAGCCGGTGCGGGTGTAGCCGCTTTCGTCCTGCAGGCGGATCTGGATCGGCGCGGCGCCGTTCCGGGCCTGACGCTGATACTTCAGCAGCACGGCTTCAGAGCCGTCGAAGACGAAGTGGATCGGAGCACTGGAGACCACGGTGGTCAGGACGTCGGCCTGCGACGAACCGCCGGCGACCAGATTGCCCGGATCGACGCGCCGGTCGGACACGCGGCCCGAGATCGGGGCGGTGACGCGGGTGAACTCCAGGTCCAGCTGGCGGGCGCGCACCGCGGCGTTGGCGGCGGCGACCGCGGCTTCGGCCTGCTGCACGGCGCCGCGACGGGTGTCGACCTCGGCCTGCGAGACGGCTTGCGACGCCAGCAGGGTTTCCGAACGCGTCAGCTCCGTGCGGGCCAGGTTCAGTTGCGCCTGCGCCTGCGCCAGCGTCGCGCGGGCCGAGGCCATGGCCGCCTGGGCCGGACGCGGGTCGAGAGTGAACAGCAACTGGCCGCGCCGGACATAGTCGCCGTCGCGGAAGTGAACGCCCTGGATGTAGCCGCCGACGCGCGCACGCACCTCGACGGACTGGGTCGCTTCAAAGCGGCCCGTAAACTCATCCCAATCCTGCACCGCGCGCTGCAGCGGGACCGCGACGGTCACCTGCGGAGCGGGAGGCGTCTGCGCCTCGCTGGATTGAGAACAGCCATAGAGCGCGGCGGCCATCAGGGCCGACGCGGTCACGATCTTCACCGTGCGCATGAACGCAAATCTCCGAATGGGAGCAAATCCCTGTCCTTGTCGACATACGGAGTTCGGGGAGGAAAGCCGCTAGTCAACGCCCGGTGACTTAATGGTGATGCGCCTGCGCCTTGTCAACGGGTGATGACAAAGCCATATTCCCGCTGGGGCTATTCTGGAGTGCTAACCCATTGTTTTGTCATGCTGCGCCGCGACCAAGAAATGCTGAAGCGACTCGCGCGGCGATCCTGAGCGCGGCCCAGGAGCGCTTTTCGAAGGAAAGCTACGACGATGTGGGCATGCGGAACATCGCCGCCGACGTAGGGGTCGATGCGGCTTTGGTGTCGCGCTACTTCGGCTCGAAGGAGGACCTGTTCGCCGCCGTTCTGGACAGCTGCTCCAACGGCAATGAGCTGATGGAGGGGCCCCGCTCCGAGTTTGGCCGCCGCGTCGCGCACGAGGTCATCTTCAAGCCGGCCAAGGCGGGCAAGCTGAAGGGCCTGCTGATCATGCTGCGCTCGGTCGGCTCGGCCAAGGCGATGGAGATTGTCCAGCGCACCGGCACCGAGCGGTTCTTCAACCCGTTCGCCGACTGGGTCGGCGGCGAGGACGCCATGCTGCGCGCCCGTCTGGCCGCCGCGACAATCATGGGCATGGCGGTCAGCCGGGAAATCACCGGCGGCTTCGGCCTGACCCGCGAAGAGTGTGAGCGTATGGAAATGCGAATGGCTTCAATGCTTCAGGGCATAGTGGATAACTAAAGATGGTATAGAGATATCAATCTCGACGCGATTTTAGGACTTTCTTAAGCAACAAACGTTCGCGGCGCCGCAATATCGCCTTTGAAATCTCCGTATTTGCCACATTCTCAAAGATGTGGCCTGGAGTGGATTGGTGGTGGAAACTGAAAACGATTTCGGTACGCCGCCGGCCACTGATGAAGGCGCGCCGCCCTACACCTACTCGTGGGACTTCGATTACGGGCTTGGCCCGTGGACGACCTGGTTCTCGCCGTCGGTGGTCAACGAACCGGGCGGTCAGATCGAGAACTTCACCCGCCTTCAGGCCTCTGGCCTGCTTGACGCCAACCACATCGACGGCATCGGCGCCATCTGGCTGATGGCCCACCTCTCTACGCCGACCCTCGGCTCGCCCGGCGCGCTGAACCTTCAGGACGCCGAGTTCAGTATGACCGTGCGCAGCACGGACTTCGACCCCAACGGCGGTCAGCTGGCGATCTGGATCTGCCGCTATGTGCCCGAGACCGGGCTGATGGAGAATTTCACCGTCGGTCTGCAGGTCACCAACTGGGCCAACACAGGCACGGACCTGCTGGACCAGATTTCCGACGAGTGGACCACCGTCACGCTCCGGATCAGCAACGACCCCGCCGACTGGACCTACGCGGGCAACTATCAGTCCATGGAGGGGGACTGGGCGGACCGCTACATGCCGTTCGACCTTCAGGAGACCTTGTCGAACGTCAACGCGACCCTGCATCTGGTCGTGCTGAACCCTGATCCGGATAACGCCCCGACCGGCTTCCTGGATCTGGCCAACATCACCGTCAGCACCCACACCCCGGCCACCCCCGATGGTCTGGCGGGCTCCAACCCCGAGGTCCATCACGGGCTCGAGGATCAGGTCGCGACCGGCCGGCTGGCGGGCAGCGACAGCGTGGACATGGCCAATGCGACCTTCAGCCTGGTCGCGGACTCGGCCACGAACGGCGTGGCGACCATCGACCCCGCCACCGGCGCCTTCACCTTCACCCCGCCCGCAGACTGGTACGGCCCCACCTACAATCAGGGCTACGCCACCTTCCGCTATACGGTCAGCGACGGCGTCACCACGTCTGAGCCGATCACCGTCGTGGTCTATATCGGCGGCGTGAACGATGCGCCGGAACTGACGACCCGGTCCGAGGACGCCGAGCTGATCGCGGGCCAGCCCTTCTCGTTCAGCCTGTTCAAGGGTTCGGACGTCGACGGCGACCAACTGACCTTCAAGGTCGTGGCGGACTCCGTCGTCGGCGGCACGCTGACGCTCGACGCCCGCACCGGCCGGTATGTGTTCACCCCGGACGAAGGGTTCACCGGCGCGGCCTCGTTCCGCTACACCGTGTCCGACGGCCAGCTCGACAGCGCCGAAAAGACCGTCACCCTGAACGTCCACGCCGCCGGTGATCCGCCGCCGGTCATGACCTTCGATGACGCGGTCAACTTCCTCATCGCCGGTGATCTGGAGCAGTGGCAGTACTGGGTCGTCCGGCTGGCCGACACCGATCCCAACGCCGCCTACCACTACGCCACCTGGCTGAATGACGGGATCAACGGCGCCACCCTGAACTGGGATCTCGCCCGCCACTATTATGAAGCCGCCCTCGGCGCGACGCCGGATGTGAATCTGCGTCTGGCCACCCTCTATGTCGGCGGCATGGGGGGCGAGCGGGACTACGCGGGCGCCCGCGCCCTGCTGGAGGCGCTGCCGGACAATCCGGTCGCGATCTTCCGTCTGGCCATCCTGAACGACCTCGGCTTCGGCGCGCCCGTCGACAAGGCCCTGGCCGTCGAGGGCTATATCCAGGCCGCGAAGATGGGGAATATGGAGGCCGCCTGGAATCTGGGCCGCCGCTACCTCGCCGGCGAGGGCGTCGACGCCTCGCCCGAGGACGCCTATTTCTGGATCGGCCTCGCGGTGAAGTCCAACGTCGCGCCCAACTATGGCGTCCAGACCCTGCTTCAGGACAACATGGCTCTGGCCGCCGGCTCGCTGACCCCGGAACAGATCACCGCGCTCGACGCCGCCATCGCCGACTGGACGGTCGGAGACGCCTCCCCGGTCAATGATGCTCCGGTTCTCACGGGCGAGGACACGATTGTTCCGCCAGCCGCCGACGGCGGCCTCGTGACCGGAACCCTCGCCCTCGCACGCGACGCGGACGGCGACCGCCTGACCTATGAGTTGGTGGACGGCTCGGCCCTGAACGGAACCGTGACGATCAACCCGGCCACCGGCGCCTTCGTCTTTACGCCCACGCCCGGCTACAGCGGCTCTGCCGGTTTCACCTACGTCGTCAGCGATGGCCAGACGACCTCGACGCCGCGCACGGTCAACTTCCCGGTCGATACCGCCACCTTCGCCGCCGCCGACTCCGGTGATGTCGATGAGAACGCCATTCTGACGGTCGCCGCCGCCCAGGGGCTGCTGGCGAACGACAGTGCTGGGCAGGACGCGACCCTGGGCGTCACCGCCGTCAACGGCCTGAACACGAACGTCGGCGCCCCTGTCGTCGGAGCGTGGGGCGTTCTGATCGTCAACGCGGACGGGTCCTACGTCTTCACCCCGTCGGCGAAGGCCCTGACCCTGCTGCAAGGCCAGACCGCGACCGACACCTTCACCTACACCGCGACCGACTCCGAGGGAGTCAGCGTGGGCGCCACCCTGACCATCACCATCAATGGTCTGGCCGGAACGGTGATCGAGGGGACGGGTGTTGTCATCGGCTCGGCCTTTGACGACGCCTTGTTCGGCGGTGTCGGACGCGACGTGCTGATCGGACTGGACGGCGATGATCGCCTGATTGGCGGCGACGGCGTGCCGGACGAGCTCTACGGCGGTCGCGGCGACGACACCTATGTGGTCGACACTGTCGGCGACAGCATCGTCGAACTGGAAGGCGAGGGCTTCGATACGGTCGAAACCAGTGCCGCTGTCTATACCTTGCCGGCCAATGTCGAGGCCCTGACCTTCACCGGCGTCGGGGACTTCACCGGCACGGGCAATGCGCTGGACAACGTCATCACCGGCGGCGCCGGCGCGGACATCCTGTTCGGCCTGGACGGCGCCGACATCCTGCGCGGCGGCGGCGGACTGGACGTCCTGCACGGCGGCCGGGGCGACGACACCTATATCGTCGAGTCCGCGGGCGATGTGACCGTCGAGCTGGCGGGCGAGGGGATCGACACCGTCCTGACGGCCCTGCCCGAATGGACGCTCGGCGCCAATGTCGAGAACCTGACCTACCTTGGAACCGGCGCCTTTACCGGTCGCGGGAACGCCTCGAACAACACCATCACCGGCGGCGCGGGCGATGACGTCCTCAGCGGCGGGGCGGGGACCGATACGCTCATCGGCGGCGGAGGCCGCGACACCGCCGACTACGCCGATGCCCTGACCGGCGTGGATGTGCGCCTGAACGGCGGCGTCACCCGCAATGACGGCTTCGGCGGGACCGACACCCTGATCGGGATCGAGAACGTCACCGGTTCCGCCTTCGACGACCTGCTGATCGGCGACGCCGGAAGCAATGTCCTGCGGGGCGGTCTGGGCCGCGACACCCTGATCGGCATGGACGGCGACGACGTGCTGGACGGCGGCGCGGGGCTGGCCAACACCCTTCAGGGCGGGCGCGGCGATGATCTCTACATCGTCTCGGCGATCGGCGATTCCATCGTGGAGTTCGCGGGCGAGGGCTATGACACCATCCAGACCTCGCTGGGCTCGCTGCGCATGGCCGTCCATGTCGAGGAGCTGATCTACACCGGCTCGGGGACCTTCTTCGGTCAGGGCAATGCGGGCGACAACGTCATCCGCGGCGGCCTCGGTCGCGAC
This sequence comes from Brevundimonas sp. M20, assembly GCF_006547065.1. NCBI lineage: Bacteria > Pseudomonadati > Pseudomonadota > Alphaproteobacteria > Caulobacterales > Caulobacteraceae > Brevundimonas > Brevundimonas sp. M20. The sequence goes on from NZ_CP041243.1 coordinate 674,160, forward strand.
ACCCTGATGGGCCACGATGGCAATGACATCCTGATCGGCGGCGACGGCGCGCCTGATGAGCTGCACGGCGGCGCGGGCGACGACATCTATGTCATCACCTCGGGCGGCGACACCATCGTGGAATACGCGGACGGCGGCTTCGATACGGTCCAGACGACCCTGTCGTCCTACGCCCTGCGCCTGAACGTCGAGGCCCTGACCTATATCGGCGACGGTGACTTCACAGGCACGGGCACCAGCGAGGACAACGTCCTCACCGGCGGCGCGGGCAACGATTTGCTCAAGGGCGGGGGCGGAAACGACACCCTGATCGGCGGCGACGGGATCGACATCGCCGTCCTGACCGGCTTGCGCGATGACTATCTGCTGGAGCAGATCGACGGCGGCTGGCGCGTCACCGACCGCATCTCCAACCGCGACGGCGTGGACGTGCTTTACGGCATCGAGACCCTGCGCTTCGGCGACGGCCAGACCTTCGATCTGACCGCGCCGGCGACCAATGTCATCGCCGGGATGGACAAGGCCTCCGGCCCCCTGACCCTGCCGGGCGAGTCTGACCCGATCGACACCGGCGCGCGTCTGTTCGACAGGGCCGCTCATCAGATCGCTGCGCCGACCGGAGACACCATGGCGGTTCATCCCGGCGACGGTTGGGACGTCCTCATCTAGGGCGTCCCGGTCCTCGGGAGGGGGCTCAGCCGCGCGGTGTGAACTTCCGGATCACGCCCGAGAAGGTCATCAGGATGCGCTCGCCGGCGGTGATCTGGCCGCGCACGAAGATCAGGCTCTTGCCCGCGCGCACCACCTCGCCCGTCGCCTCGACCAGTTCGCCCACATAGGCGCCGTCGATGAAGGTCGAATCCAGCGACACGGTCACGCCCGACGCGCCCTCCATCTCCTGATAGGCCGTCTGGAACAGCGAGATGTCGGCGAAGGTCATCAGGCAGCCGCCGTGCATCCGGTCGCCCGCGTTCATATGCTTCTGCTCGGCCCGGAAGGCGCACCGCATCCGGCCGTCGGGGTCCGGCTTGAAGTAGAACGGCCCCACCACCTGATCAAAGGTGCCGTGCAGGTCATAGGTCTGCCACCCGGTGAACTCGCCCTCGGTGACGGTGATTTTCGCGACCATGATTGCCTCTTCGATACCCTGACGGCGCGCGACTTGAGCCGGACGCCTTCTTATCTCTCTCGCAATGCAGCATATAGGCCCGATGAGCGATCCAATCGAAGCCGCCATTTTCGAAAAACTGGCGAAGGCCGACCCCAAGAAGGTCGGTGGAAAGAGCATTGAGCCCTCGGACGTGGCCAAGGAACTGCAGCCCGAGCAGTGGCAGCGCATGCTGCCCAAGGTGAAGGCGACGGCGCTGGGCCTGATGCGTCAGGGCAGGCTGACCATCACCAAGAAGGGCAAGCCGGTCGATCCGAACGCGGTCAAGGGCGTCACCCGCCTGCGCCTGCCGACCCCGGAAGAGACCGCCGCCGCGCTCGCCGCCCTGCCGCCGAAGCCGGATGAAGACGAGGATTGAGAAATCCCGACATCCCTCCCCTTTATGGAGAGGGATGTCGATGCGGCGCGGCGACAGGGTGGGGTTTGTAGCCGAGCGCTCGGCTCCCCACCCGTCCCGCTTCGCGGTCCACCCTCCCCCTGAGGGGAGGGAGATTTGAGTCTCGAAACCGTTCTCACCGACATCCGCGCCTGCCGGGCCTGCCTCGGCCAGTTGCCGCATACCCCGCGCCCGGTGGTCCGCGTCTTCCCGGAGACGCGGCTGCTGATCTGCGGCCAGGCGCCGGGCCGGCGGGTGCATGAAAGCGGCCTGCCGTTCACCGATCCGTCCGGCGACCGCCTGCGCGACTGGCTGGGCGTGGATTACGAGACCTTCTATGCCGATCAGCGTATCGGGGTGGCGGCGCAGGCCTTCTGCTATCCCGGCACCGCACCGAAAGGCGGTGACTATCCGCCGCCGCGTAAATGCGCGGAGCTGTGGCGGCCTCAACTGCTGGCCGAACTGCCGAACGTCGAGCTGACCTTGCTGGTCGGCGGTTATGCGCAGGCGTGGGCGCTCGGCGATCGGGCGCGGGCGAACATGACCGAAACGGTCCGGGCCTGGCGCGACTACGCCCCCTCGATCCTGCCCCTGCCGCATCCGTCGTGGCGCAACACCGCCTGGCTACGCCGCAATCCGTGGTTCGAGGTCGAGGTCATCCCCTATCTGAAAGAGCGGGTTCAGGGCATCCTGTCCGCATGATCCGCAAGACCCTCGCCCTGCTGTTCACCCTGACGCTGACCTTGGCCTTGGCCGCCTGCGCCACGCCCACCGTCCAGCCGCCGCTGACGCCGCCGCCCGGCTTCACCGGTCCGGCGGTCGAGGGGCAGGCGCTCGTGATGGACGACGGCGCCCGCCTGCCGCTGTCCCGCTGGGCGCCTGAACAGGGCGAGCCGTGGGCCGTCATCATCGCCCTGCACGGCATGAATGACAGTCGCGCGGGCTTCCATCTGGCCGGGCCGTGGTGGGCGCAGAGGGGCATCGAGACCTGGGCCATCGATCAGCGCGGCTTCGGCGCCGCTCCCGGCCGCGGCGTCTGGGCGGGCGAGGCGCGGATGACCGAGGACCTGCGAACCACCGTCGCCCTGGCCCGCGCCCATCATCCGAACGCCGTCATCGCCGTGGTCGGCGAGAGCATGGGCGGCTCGGTGACCATCGCCGCCTTCGGTTCGGACCGTCCGCCCGCCGCCGACCGGATCGTCCTGCTGGCGCCCGGCGTCTGGGGCTGGAGCGCGGTCGGGCCGGTCAACGCCTCGGCCCTGTGGATCGCCGCCCGCACCATGGGGTCCGCCGCCGTCGATACGCCCGAGTGGGCCATCCGGCAGCACAAGGCCTCGGACAATATGGTCGAGCTCTACCGCAACGGCCGCGACCCCGGCAGCGTCATCTCGACCCGCTTCGACGCCGTCTATGGTCTGGTCAGCCTGATGGAGACCGCCTCGATCCGCCTGGGCTCGCTCGAGCAGCCGACCTTGCTGCTGTACGGCGCGAACGACAATGTGATCCCCAAATCGGCCATGCGTCTGGCCCTGCGCCGCGCCGGTGAGCGTCCCGGCTTCCGCACCGGCTATTACCCCGAGGGCTGGCACATCCTGAACCGCGACCTCCAGGCCGAGACCATGTTCCGCGACGTCGAGGCCTGGCTGCGCGACACCGCCGCGCCCCTGCCGTCCGGTGCTGGCCCTGTGCTGCCAGCGCTGGAGGGGTGATTGGTGATTGGTGACGGGTGGTTCGATGCGGCTGCCGTCGTCGCCTGACGGGCCGACACCGCACGTTGTCCCGGCCATCCACCAATCACCAATCACCAGTCACTTGCAGCCCCCGTCCGTTGCCGGATGCGCGCCGTCGACCGGGCCACGTCTCCCATCACGAAACCGCCATGCTTGCGGAGTATCTCCCCGGCGCGTAAGCAGCCGCGCAATAAAAATACACGGGAGTAACGCTTATGAGCATGACCCTTTTCGATTCGCCGTCGTTCGCGAACCACGAAGGCGTGCACGCGGTCTATGACGAAAAGACCGGCCTGCGCGCCATTATCGCTGTTCACTCAACCGCGCGCGGCCCGGCCGTCGGCGGCACCCGCATGTGGAACTACGCCTCCTCGGCTGAAGCACTCGAGGACGTCCTGCGCCTGTCCAAGGGCATGAGCTACAAGAACGCCGTGGCCGATCTGGAGATGGGCGGCGGCAAGTCGGTCATCATCGGCGACAGCCGCACCCAGAAGACGCCTGAACTGTTCGCCGCCTTCGGCCGCGCCGTCTCGACCCTCGGCGGTATCTACTACGCGGCTGAAGACGTCGGCGTGTCGGTCGCCGACATCGCCGAAGCCCGCAAGGTCACCCCCTATGTGCTCGGCCTGTCGGACGGCCCGGAAGCCTCGGGCGATCCGTCGCCGGTCACCGCCGAGGGCGTGTTCCGCTCGACCCTGACCGTCGCCCGTCGCCTGTGGAAGCAGGACGACCTGACCGGCCTGACCATCGCCCTGCAGGGCATCGGCCACGTCGGCGGCTATCTGGCCGACAAGCTGCACGCCGCCGGCGCCAAGCTGGTCATGACCGACGTCAACACGGCCCTGCTGGCCGAGGTCGCCGCCCGCACCAACGCCGAGATCGTCGCCCCGGACGCCATCTATGACGTGAAGGCCGACATCTACGCCCCGTGCGCCCTGGGCGCGACGCTGAACCCGCAAACCCTGGACCGCCTGTCGGCCAAGGCTGTCGTCGGCGCCGCCAACAACCAGCTGGCCACCCCGGAGATCGGCCGCATCCTGTTCGAGCGCGGCGTCCTCTACGCCCCTGACTATGTCGTCAACGGCGGCGGCATCATCAACGTCGCGTCCGAGCTGAACGCCCGCAACACCGGCGGCGCCTACGATCCGGCCTGGGTCGAGGGCAAGCTGTCGCGCCTGATGGAGACGCTCGACGAGGTTCTGGAACGCTCGGCCTCGGAAGGCCGTCCGACCCACGAAATCGCCGACTCGATCGCCGAAGCCCGCATCAACGCGGCCCGCGCCGAAAAGGCCGAGCAGCTGAAGGCGGCGTAAACGCTCCAGACGCATCGCGTTACCGACCGGCCGTCCTGCTCACGCGGGGCGGCCGGTTTGCGTTTCGGCCATACGACCAATTCTGACGTACCGGCCTGCTAATCTCTCCGAACCAACAATCCGGAGGCGCGCCAGCCGATAGACGGGATAGACGGCATAGACTCCATAGACGGTGTATTTCGACGGTCTCCACAGTCTCCACCGTCCATCGACGCCCGGATTCGCGCGACAGGCGCATCCGGCCCATCATCCCGCATTCCACCCGTTCTGATTCGGGCCGAGACGCATGACGACGACCACCGCCCGCCGCTCCATTGATCCGCTGCTGATCGTGATGGCGCTCGGCTTTGTCGTGGCGGTGGGGGCCATGGCCTATCCGGCCTTCCGCGCCGATCCCATGAGCACGCCGGGCCTGATCCTGATCTTCACCGTCGGGGCCGTGTCCCTGATCGGCCTGTTCACCTTCGCGCGCAGCGAAAGACGTCCGCCGACCGGCGACGCCGACGTGGACCTGCTCGACGCCATGGTCGAGCCCGCCGCCCTCGTCTGGTCCACCGGGCAGGTGCTGGCCTACAACGCCGCCTGGGCCAACGCCGGGGGCGCGACCGTGGCCCTGCCGTCCGCGCGTTCGGGCGGGGCCGCCTCGGCCCTCTACATGGCCTTCGCCCAGGCGCGGGCGGGCGAACATGGCCGCGCCATCGTCCCTGTCGGCGAGCGTGAGCTTGAAGTTCTGATCGGCCGGGCCGGGGAGGGACGCTTCCTCCTGCGCGCCGCGCCCGAGGCTGTCCTGCCCGTCGCCACGCCCGCCGCTGACCGTCCTGCCGCGGCCCAGAACGGTCCCGGTGGTCGCGCCATGGCCGCCGGTGCGCCCTTCGGCTCGGCCCTGATCCAGGCTGACGACCTGTTCGCCGGCAAGGTCGAGGAGGCCAACGCCGCCCTCGCCGTCCTGACCGGCCCGGCCGCCGCCCGCGACGCCGCTTTCGGCCACCTGTTCGAGCCGTCCGGCGTGGTCGAGGCCAAGGCCAAGCTGGCGGGCGGCTCCTCCGGCCCGATCGAGCTGGTCGCCCGCGCCCACCCCGACCGGATGCTCCACCTCTACGTCGCGCCCGAGAACGGCAAATGCCGGGTCTGGCTGTTTGACGTCTCGTCGCAGAAGTCGATGGAGCTCCAGCTCTCGCAAGCCCAGAAGATGCAGGCCGTCGGCCAGCTGGCGGGCGGCGTGGCGCACGACTTCAATAACCTGCTGACCGCCATCCAGATGCAGTTGTCCGAACTGCTGGAGCGCCACCCTGTCGGCGATCCGTCCTACGACGGCCTGAACCAGATCCGTCAGACCGCCATCCGGGCCGCCGATCTGGTGCGCAAGCTGCTGGCCTTCTCGCGCAAGTCCACCGTCCGTCGCGAGCGTCTGGACCTCGGTGAACTGGTCGGTGAGTTCGCCGTCCTGCTGCGCCGCCTGCTGCGCGAGGATGTGCGGCTCGAGACCGACTACGGCCGCGACCTGCCGGTGGTTCTGGCCGACAAGAGCCAGCTGGAAACCGCCGTCATGAACCTGGCCGTCAACGCCCGCGACGCCATGCGCGGCGTGGTCGAGCCGGGCGACGCCGTCGTCACCATCAAAACCCGCCGCCTGACGCGGGACGAGGCGCGCCAGATGGGCTGGGCCGCCGCCGAGACGGAGGCCGTCGCCCTGATCGAGGTGTCGGACACCGGCACGGGCGTCCCGCCCGAACTGCTGGACAAGATTTTCGAGCCCTTCTTCACCACCAAGGCGGTGAACGAAGGCACCGGCATGGGACTGGCCACGGTCTACGGCATCGTCGAACAGGCGGGCGGCCACATCAACGTCACCAACCTCGAAGGGGCCGGCGCCGCTTTCCGCATCTTCCTGCCCGAAGCCGCCGAGGCGGAACTGGCCGAGACCCCGGTGATCGAGAAGGTGGTCAAGGCGCCGCGCGACCTGTCCGGCGCGGGCCGCATCCTGTTCGTCGAAGACGAGGCCGCCGTGCGCGGCATCGCCGCCCGCCTGCTGCGTCAGCGCGGCTACGAGGTCATCGAGGCCGAGGACGGTGAACAGGCGCTGGAGCTGGCCGAGGAACACGCGGGCCAGATCGACATGATGATCTCCGACGTCATCATGCCCGGCCTCGACGGCCCCAGCCTGCTGAAGAAGGCCCGCAAATATCTCGGCGACGCCCCGGTCATGTTCATCTCCGGCTATGCCGAGAGCGACTTCTCCGACCTGCTGCAGGACGAGGTCGGCGTCTCCTTCCTGCCCAAGCCGCTGGACATCAAGACGCTGGCCGAGCGGGTGAAGCAGGAGCTCCACGCGGGCTGAACGATCCTTCACTTGTCAGGCGCCGATACTCGCGCCACGGTCCGCGCCGCGCTCTGGAGGGACCCCGCATGAAGTTCGCCGCCATCAGTCTGGCCGCCCTGTCGCTTGGCTTCGCGAGCCCTGTTCTGGCCCAGACCGCGCCGCCGGTCCGCTATGAGCTCAGCTTCGACAACGCCGTCCACCATGAGGCCCGGGTCACGGTCACCTGGCGCGAGATGGGCCGCGAGCCGGTGCGGTTCGAGATGTCCCGCTCCTCGCCGGGCCGCTATGCGATCCATGAGTTCGCCAGGAACGTCTATTCGCTGGCCGCCGTCGACGGCGCCGGCCGCCCGCTGGAGGTCGAGCGCACCGATCCCTACGGCTGGACGGTCTCGGGTCACGATGGAACGATCAGCGTCAGCTACACCCTGTTCGGCGACCGCGCCGACGGCACCTACGCCCAGATCGACGCCACCCACGCCCACCTGAACATGCCCGCCACCCTGCTGTGGGCGCGGGGTTATGATGACCGTCCGGTGGAGCTGACCTTCCGCTCGCCCGACCCGTCCTGGCGCATCGCCACCCAGCTGGCGCCCACCGCCGATCCGGCTGTCTTCACTGCGCCGAACCTCCAGTACCTGATGGACAGCCCGACCGAGCTCAGCGACCACCGGGTCCGCGAGTGGCAGGTCGATGATGACGGCGTCCCGCGCACCATCCGCATCGCCCTGCACGATCCGGGCACGGACGAGCATGCCGACATCTTCGCCGAGCGCGCCCGCAAGGTGGTGGACCAGCTGATCGCCGTCTTCGGCGACGTGCCCGACTTCGACTACGGGACCTACACCTTCATCGCCGACTACCTGCCCCACGTCAGCGGCGACGGCATGGAGCATCGCAACTCCACCATCCTCAGCGGCTCGCGCTCGCTGGCCGAGGGCAACTACAGCCAGATCGGCACCCTCAGCCACGAGTTCTTCCACTCCTGGAACGTGGAGCGCATCCGCCCTCGCGAGCTGGAGCCCTTTGATTTCACCCGCGCCAACCCGACCCCGTCCCTGTGGTTCGCCGAGGGCTTCACCAACTACTACGGCCCGCTGGCCATCCGCCGCGCCGGGGTGTCGAACATCGACGCCTTCCTCGCCAACGTCGGGGGCCAGTTCAACGCCGTGCTGAACAGCCCGGCGCGCGGCTATGGGAACCCGCGGGAGATGAGCCTGCGCGCGCCCTTCGTCGACGCCGCCGCCTCCATCGACCCCAACAACCCCAACATCTTCGTCAGCTACTACACCTGGGGCGCGGCTCTGGGCTTGTCGCTGGACCTGACGCTGCGCGACCGGTTCCGCAACGTGACGCTGGACGACTACATGCGCTGGATGTGGCGTCACCACGGAGTCAACGAGGTCCCCTACACCACCGACGATCTCCGCAAGGGTCTGGCCGCCGTGACCGGTGATCAGGCCTTCGCCGACGCCTTCTTCGCCCTCAGCATCGAGGGCAGCGAGCTGCCGGAGATCCAGCCCATGCTGGCGCAGGCGGGCATCCTGATGCGCCCCCGCAATCCGACCGCCGCCTGGCCCGGTCCGGCCCGGCTTCAGGTCACCGGCGAGACGGTTCGCCTCGCCTCCGCCACCGTCCCCGGCACGCCCCTCTACGTCGCCGGTCTGGAAAGCGGGGACGAGATCGTCGCTCTCGGCGAGACCGCCATCGACAGTCAGGCGGATTGGGATGATGCGCTCAAGGCGCTGAAGCCCGGCGACACCGTCGCCGTCCGCTTCATTCAGCGGGGGATCGAACGCACCGGCCAACTGACCCTCGGCAACGATCCGAACGTCGAACTGGTCCGCATAGAGACCACCGGCGTCACGCCGACGCCGCAACAACTGGCCTTCCGCACCGCCTGGCTCGGCGCCGAGAGCGAGCAGCCCTGAGCCCTCGGTCGAACGCCGCTTGCCAGCGGGGGCAGGGGGCGTTCAGTGTCGGGGTACGCAAATCCATGACCACCGGGAGTCCGTCATGCTGGATCGTCGCCGTTTCCTTCTGAGCACCGCCGCCGGGGCCGGTCTGGCCGCCACGGGAGGCGCGGTCTTCGCGCAGGAGGCGGGGTCCGCCGACGCGGCCCTGTCGACGGTAATGGACAAGATCACGCAGGAACACCTGCTCAGCTCGCCTGAGCTTCTGACCATGCTGGGCCTCGACAAGGGGCCGGGCGCGGCGATGAAGGGCCGGCTGGATGACCGCTCGCTGGCGAAGCAGCAGCAGGACAAGGTCAAGTTCGTGGCGTCGATGGCGGCCCTGAACGGCATCGACCGCGAGGCCCTGTCGCCGCGCTTCAAGGTCTATCACGACACCGTCCGGTTCTTCGGCGAGACGGCGATTCAGGGCTACGACTTCCCCTATGGCGGCGGCATGTGGCCGTCGCCCTATACGGTCAGCCAGCTCGGCGGCGCCTACCAGAGCATTCCCGACTTCCTCGACAGCCAGCACTCGATCGACACGACCGAGGACGCTGAGGCCTATCTATCCCGCCTCTCGGCGCTGGCGACCGTCTTTGATCAGGAGACCGAGCGGATGCGCGCCGAGTTCGCGGCGGGCGCCGTGCCGCCCGACTTCGTCATCCAGCGCGCCACCGGTCAGATGCAGTCGATCCTCGGCGCCGATCCCTCGAGCCTGACCCTCGTTTCCTCGGTCGCCCGCCGCGCGGCGGAGAAGGGGCTTCAGGGCGACTGGGCCGCCCGCGCCTTGGCCATCGTCAACGGCGAGGTCCTGCCCGCCCTGACCCGTCAGCGCGACACCTTGGCCGCCGCCCTGCCGTCGGCCGTGCACGACGCCGGCTGCTGGCGCCTGCCGGACGGCGACGCCTATTACGGCTACGGGCTGAAATTCTACACCACCTCCGCCCTGAACGGGCAGGAGATCCACGATATGGGTCTGGAGCAGGTGGCCGAGTTGAGCGCCCGGGCCGATGAACTTCTGAAGGCTCAGGGGCTGACGCAAGGCACGGTGGGCGAGCGCATAGCCTCCATCGGCAGCCTGCCGGGCCAGCTCTATCCCAACACCGACGAGGCCAAGGAACAGTTGCTGGCGGACCTCAACGCCCAGATGGCTACGGTCATGGCGCGGATGCCCGAATACTTTGGCCGCCTGCCGACCTCGGCCTGCGACATCCGCCGTGTGCCCAAGGAGATCGAGGCCGGCGCGCCGGGCGGCTACTACCAGTCGCCGTCACTGGATGGCTCGCGACCGGGCGCCTACTACATCAACCTGCGCGACACGGCCGAGTGGCCGAAATTCACCCTGCCGACCCTGACCTATCACGAGGCGGTGCCGGGCCATCACTTCCAGATCGCTCTGCAGCAGGAAAAGGTCGACACGCCGATCCTGCTCAAGGTGCTGGGCTTCTCGGCCTATGCCGAGGGCTGGGGCCTCTACGCCGAGCAGCTGGCCGACGAGATCGGCATGTACGAGAACGACCCGTGGGGCCGGATCGGCTGCATCCAGTCGCTGATGTTCCGCGCCGCCCGCCTCGTGGTCGACTCCGGCCTGCACTACAAGCGCTGGAGTCGCGAGCAGGGCATTCGCTACATGGTCGAGACCTTGGGCGATCAGGAAAGCTCGATCACCACCGAGGTCGAACGCTACGCCGTCTGGCCGGGTCAGGCTTCCAGCTACAAGGTCGGCCACACCACCTGGGTGCGCCTGCGCGAACAGGCGAAGGCGACGCTGGGCGACCGTTTCGATATCAAGGGCTTCCACGACGTCGGCCTCGACGCGGGCGGCGTGCCCCTGACGGTACTTGAACGGGTCATCGACGACTGGGTCGCCAGCCGGCGGGGCTAACCCCCCGCCCGCGCCTCGATCACGGCGGGGTCCGCGTCGGCGACGGACATCAGCCATTCCCGGAACCGCCGGATCTTGGGCGAGCGCCGCCGCCCCTCGGGCCAGACCAGATAGTAGCCGGTGTGGAAGGACACCGTCTGAGGAAACGGCCGGACCAGCAGCCCGGCCCTGAGCTCCCGCGCGAACAGGATGGGCGAGCCCAGCGCCACGCCCTGATCGCCCAGCGCCGCCGCCACCTCCAGCACCTGATAGTCGGCGGTCAGGCGGATCGCCGGGCGGCGGCCCTCGCTCAGGCCCGCGACCGCGAACCACTCGGCCCACTCCTTCTCCATCCCGATCCGGGGCGCCTCCAGCAGGTCGCACGGCTCTTTCAGGTTCAGCCGCTCGGCCATCGCCGGGCTGCACAGGGGTGTGAAGATCGACGGCATGAACAGCTGGCTCTCCAGCCCCGGCCATTCCCCGTGACCCGAACGGATGCCGACATCGAACCCTTCGCGCGACAGGTCCAGCAGGGCCGGATTGGTGTCCAGCCGCACCGCCAATCCGGGGTTCGCCAACTGGAAGGCCCCCAGATGCGGCGCCAGCCACTGGCTCGCCAGCGTGGCCAGCGTCGTGATCGACAGGATGTGCTCGTCCGCCTCGGTCAGGTCGCTGATCGCCCGGCGCAGCAGGGTGACGGCCTCAGTCGCGGCGCTCGACAGGCGCTCTCCGGCCTCGGTCGGCTGCACCTCTCGCGGCAGGCGGCGGAACAGGCTCTGGCCCAGCCGACCCTCCAGCGCCTTGATCTGCCAGCTGACCGCGGCCTGGGTCATGCCCAGCTCCTCGGCGGCGCGGGTGAAGCTTCTCAGGCGGGCGGCGGCCTCGAACACCCGGATGGAGGCGAGGGGAATGCCGGACAGGGGATCGGCCATAAGCGAGCCTTATGAGGTGGCCGGCCAATCTGGTTTGTCCCGCCGACCTGTCAAGCCGATAGTCCTCTCACCGCCGACGCCGGACAGAGGAGGCCGCTATGGAAGAGATGCACCACACGCATAAGGAACCCGCATGGGGCTGGATCTCGGTGCTTGAGGACTGGCGCCGCAGCCGCGCTCGTCGGCGTCTGCGCGCACAGCCCCGGTCCGACGCCGCGCACCGCCGCTGACCCTTTCCAACCCGGTACGCTACGGGGGAGCCTCCGCCCCCTGTCTCTGCCGTAGGGCTCCCGTCTCCGCGGGAGCCATGGCCCGAACGCCGGGGTTCCCCTACGCCCGGTGTTCGGGCCGACCCGCTTTCGGCGGCACGATCAGGCCGTCCGCCTGCCGCAGCCGATTGTGGATGTCGGTGGCCGCGACGGCGGCTTCGGCGCTCGCCACCGCGATCTGGTTCAGCCCGCGCACCACATCCCCGGCGGCATAGAGCCCGGGCGTCGTGGTCTGTTGATGGGCGTCCACGAACAGCCGCCCGTCCTCTCCGGTCCTGGCGCCGAGGCCCTCCGCCAGCCCGGCGTTCGGCGAGGTCCCCAGGGCTGAGTAGACCAGGTCGAAGCTGCGGAAAGTCCCGCCCCAGCTCAGCGCCGTGACCCGATCAGCCTCCAGCCGCACATTGTCGATCGGGGCGCGGATCAGTTCGATCCCCAGTCGCTCCAGCTCATCGCCGCAAGCCAGGTCCTCCGGGCGCCCGATATGGATAAGCGCCACCCGGTCCGAATAAGTGCGCAGGAAGGCCGCCTCCCGGGCGCCCTTCTCGTCGGTCCCGATCACTGCCACGGCCTTGTCGATGGCTTCATAGCCGTCACAGATCGGACAGATGCGAACCAGCGACCGTTCGATGGCGCGCTCGACACCGGGCAGATCGGGATGGTGGTCGGTCACGCCGGTGGCCAGCAGAACGGCCCGGGTTCGCATCTCCCGTCCGTTCAGCCGGGCGACGAAGTCGCCGCCGTCGCGCGCCAGAGCGTCAACACGCCCGGCTTCGATCACGGCCCCGTACTCGACCGCCTGCTCCGTCATCCGTCTCAGGATGGCGTCGCCGGTGATGCCTTGGGGAAAGCCGGGCATGTTGTGGCTGACGGGTATCCAGCAGGCGCGGGACTGGCCCCCGTCGGCCACCAGCACACGTCGCCGGAACCGCGCCAGATAGGTCGCCGCCGTGAGCCCCGCGGGGCCGGCCCCGACGATCAGAACCTCCGCGTCGCTCACCCGCGCGTCCGCCACAGTGTCGGCCAGACGTCCGGGGTCATGCCCCAGCAATCGCCCATGGAGCGTTCCTCGGACAGGGCGAAGCCGCCGGTGGTCCAGGTCCAGGTGGTGATGGTTCCGCAGTCGCCGAGGCCGCGTCCACGCGGGAAGACGGTCAGTGTCCGGCGCTCCGCGTCATAGACCGGGTTCACCAGCCACGGACCCTGACCACCGATGTCGCCTTCCTTGCGGGGTGTGCGTTCGGGCAGGGGCGCCGGGCGAACATTCGAACCGTCCGGGCGGCTCAGGTACAGGACATAGGTGGCGTTATAGGCGCCGCTGCCGCAGGGCACGCCCCACAGCACCGTCTGCCCGTCCAGTCGCGCGCCGAGGATGGCCTGATTGAGCGTGTCGTTGCCCTCCGCCCGGCAGTCCTTGACCGCCTGCAATCCCTCGATGTTGGCGGGCAACTTCAGTCCCCTGGCGTCGTCCTCCAGCGGATTGGCGGCGCCTTCGAAGCCGCGCTGCGAGATCGCCGGAGCCGGTGTGGCTTGCGGCAGGGGCGGCGGCGCCGGAACGGCGGAGGCCGGACGGTCGCCGCGTCGGATCAGGGCGGTGGGGGTGTTCAACCGCCCCTGTCGCTCGTCGATCCACAACAGGGCCGCCGAGATGCCAGACGACGGCAGGTCCGCCGTCTGTGCGCCCGATGCCAGCGCCAGAAAGCGCGAGGCGGGCAGGGCGGCGATCACGGTCCGCGCCCGCTGCGCCTCGGTCTCACGACCTCCCCCGCGCAGGGCGTAGTCCCGTCCGTCGATCTTCAGCTTCAGCGTTTCGGGCGCCTTGTCCACGTCGCCGAAGGCCCAACTGCCGGCGGTCACGGTCGGCACGGCGTCAGGACCGGCGTCGATGGCGATGCGGAGCCAGCCGCTATCCGATCCGCTCCAGGCCACGCAGGCGTTGCCGTTGTCGCAGGCCGCGCGCCACTCCCGGAACTCGCGCATCTCCGGGACCGCCGCGACCGGCGTGGGCGACGGCGCGCCCGGAGCGTCGGCCGGCGCCTGGCTCGCGGCGCCCGCGACCGGCGTCGGGGCCTTGTCCGCCTCGTCCCGCCCACAGGCCGCCAGAGTGGTCGCCGCCGCCGCCGTCAGGATCAGATATCGCACGGGTCTTCCCCCCTGAATGTCAAAGCTTCGACGGGTTTCAGGACATGCGCGCCGTCCGGACCCCGATCTCCCTGATAGACGCGGGATCGCCCCGACCGGTTCCGTCCGGTCTTTCGCGGATGCGGACGCCGGCCGGTGCGCAGGTCCCGCTCGTAGTCCGCCAGCACCCGCCGCATCAGTTCAGGGTCTATCAGAATCGGGGTCTCGCAGAAGGTGAGTATCCATTGCTCGGTGAGCGTCTCCACATCATCGTTCATGCGCCCCGTCGGTCTTGGTAAGCCAGTCACTGAAAGGCCAACGAGCCTTGACGATGCGGCGTTCAGCTTGGCCGCAGGCGGCTTTTTCAGGGCAGGGTGAACGGCGATAATCTGCCGCGTCCCCGCACGGGCTTTGCGCCCCGGCGCGACGGGGCTATACCCCCGCCGACCCTTTCATATTCCCCAAGGCAGAGGCAGCATCCGCATGGCCAAGATCAAGGTCGAGAACCCCATCGTCGACATCGACGGCGACGAAATGACCCGCATCATCTGGCAGATGATCAAGGACAAGCTGGTCTTCCCGTTCCTGGACCTGGAACTGGACTACTACGACCTGGGCATGGAGCACCGCGACGCCACCGACGATCAGGTGACCATCGATGCGGCCCACGCCATCCAGAAGCATGGCGTCGGCGTGAAGTGCGCCACCATCACCCCGGACGAAGCCCGGGTGAAGGAATTCGGGCTGAAGAAGATGTGGAAGTCGCCGAACGGCACCATCCGCAACATCCTGGGCGGCGTCGTCTTCCGTGAGCCGATCATCTGCTCGAACGTGCCGCGTCTGGTTCCGGGCTGGACCCAGCCGATCGTCGTCGGCCGTCACGCCTTCGGCGACCAGTACAAGGCCACCGACTTCCTGATGCCGGGCGCCGGCACCCTGTCGATCAAGTTCGTCGGCGACGACGGCGAGGTGATCGAGCACGAGGTCTTCAAGTCGCCGGGCGCCGGCGTCGCCATGGGCATGTACAACCTGGACGCCTCGATCACCGAGTTCGCCCACGCCTCGTTCGCCTACGGCCTGCAGCGCAACTACCCGGTCTATCTTTCGACCAAGAACACGATCCTGAAAGCCTATGACGGCCGCTTCAAGGACATCTTCCAGGCTGTATTCGACGAGCACTACGCCGCTGAATTCAAGGCCCGCGGCCTGACCTATGAGCACCGTCTGATCGACGACATGGTCGCGGCCGCGATCAAGTGGTCGGGCGGCTTCGTCTGGGCGTGCAAGAACTACGACGGCGACGTGCAGTCGGACATCGTCGCCCAGGGCTTCGGCTCGCTGGGCCTGATGACCTCGGTCCTGATGACCCCGGACGGCAAGGTGCTGGAAACCGAAGCCGCCCACGGCACCGTGACCCGTCACTACCGCCAACACCAGAAGGGCGAAGCCACCTCCACCAACTCGATCGCCTCGATCTTCGCCTGGACCCGTGGCTTCAAGCACCGCGCCAAGCTGGACGGCAACGCCGAGCTGGACCGGTTCGCCGACACCCTCGAGAAGGTCGTCGTCGACACCGTCGAGGCCGGCTACATGACCAAGGACCTGGCCCTGCTGGTCGGTGACACCCAGTCGTGGCTGTCGACCGAAGGCTTCCTGGACAAGGTCGCCGAGAACCTGACCAAGGAACTGGCGGCTTAATTGCCCTTCTCCCCTGCGGGGGAGAAGGTGGCATGCGAAGCATGACGGATGGGGGGATGCCGGAAACGGCGTCCCCCTTTCCAATTGTGGCGCGGACAGAGCCCCCTCAGCCGAGCGGCTCCGCCGCCCACCTTCTCCCCCGAGGGGAGAAGGCCTTGGCCACCGACCCGGCCCGTGCATATCTGGTCCGGTTAACGGAGGGCGGGCGTGAAACTCATCGGGCGGCTTATTCTGGCGGCGATCATCATCGCGGTGATCAGCTTCTTCGCGGCGCCCGGCGTGGCCTTCTTCGCCGTTCGGTCGGCGGCGGACGCCAATGATGCGGCGGCCCTGTCGCGGCTGATCGACTACACCGCCGTGCGCCAGTCGCTGCGGCCCCAACTGACCGGGAATCCGGCGGCGCAGGCGCCGGCTCCGTCCTTCCTCGAAGACCCCATCGGCGCGGTGAGGCGTCAGTTCGAGCAGGCGGTTCCGGCGCTGGGGCCGACGCCCGACGCCTATCTGACCCCCGCCGCCGTCGCCGCCCTGACCCGGGGCGAGGGCCGCTACGCCTCCCAGCGCACCGCCGCGCCGTCGGAGGGCGAGCGCCGTGATCCCTTCCCCGAGCCGGTCTTCTGGGGCGTGAACCGCGCCCGGATGGCGGTGACGGACGAGGGCGGCTCGAAGACCGTCTTCACCTTCGAGCGCAAGGGGCCGTTCGAATGGCGTCTGGTCCACATCGGCCTGCCGGAGGGCGTCTCACCGGCGGCCCCGGGCGCGCCTGCCGACGACCCGGCGCCCGAGCTCCCTCCCATCGCTGGCAAAAGCGGCAAGACGGGCGGCTGATCTTCCGCCCACTGGCTAAGCAGGCTCGACTCGGGCAACCGTAGCGGTGGGGAGGCGTTACGACGCCAGAGGGAAGAGTATGACCAAGAAACTGCTGACCGGCGGTGTGCTGGCGGCGGCGTTGCTTCTGGCCGCTGCATGGGGCCTGGCGCCGGTGTTCGCCGGGCAGGCGTTGATCCGCGCCGCCAAGGCGGGGGATGCCCGCAAGCTGGAACGGCTCGTCGACTTCCCCGCCCTGCGTGAGAGCCTGAAGGACCAGTTGAGCCTTGAGGTCGCCAGCCGCATCGGCCGCGACCCCCGCCTCGCCGAGAAGGGGCTGGGCGGGCTGGGCATGATGCTGGCGCCGATGATCCTGGACGGCGCCATCGACGCCGTGGTCACGCCCGAGGTGGTGGCCCAGATGGTTACGACAGCCGAAGCGCCCCGCCCCGCCGGCGCTCCCGAGCCCAAGTCACAGGCAGGCGACCGGAAGGGCGGCAAGGACCTGCATCAGTCATGGGGATACCGCGACCTCAACCATTTCGCCGTGACCCTGACCGACCGGGAAAAGCCGGACCAGCATCTGGCCCTGATCCTCGAACGCCGGGGGCTGTTCCGCTGGCAACTGGCGGCGGTGGACCTGCAGACCGACGGCGGTTAGGCCCCCAGCGCCGCCCGCACCGCCGCCAGACCGTCCTCGGCCTTGCCGCCGTCCGGGGCGCCGCCCTGGGCGAAGTCGGGCTTGCCGCCCGCGCCCTGACCGCCCATCGCCAGCACCGCCGCGCGGGCCAGATCGGCCGCATTGACCTTGCCGACGACGTCCGAGGTCGCGGCGACGGTGACCGCCGCCTTGCCGTCCGTCACGCCGATCAGGGCGACGACGCCCGAACCGACCTGCTTGCGGAAGTCCTCGGCCACGCCGCGCAGACCCTTGCCGTCGACGCCGTCGAGGACGCGGGCGATCAGCTTGACGCCGTTGATCTCTTCCGGGGCCGCGTTCGCGCCCGAACCGCCGCCCAGGGCCAGCTGCTTCCTAAGCTCGGCGACCTGCTTCTCCAGCGCCTTGACCGAGGTCTGCAGGCCTTCGACGCGACCGGTCACGTCGCCGGTCTGGACCTTGAAGTCGCGGGCCAGCTTGCGCGCCACCCCGGCCTGACCTTCGAGGTACAGGCGCGCGGCCTCGCCGGTCAGGGCCTCGATGCGGCGGACGCCGGAGGCCACGCCGGTTTCCTGAATGACCTTGAACAGGCCGATGTCGCCGGTGCGGGCGACATGGGTGCCGCCGCACAGTTCGACCGAGTAGGGGGCGTTGTCCGACACCAGCGAACGGCCCAGCGTCAGGACGCGGACTTCCTCGCCGTACTTCTCGCCGAACAGGGCGATGGCGCCGGCCTCGATGGCGGCCTCGGGGGCCATCAGCCTGGTTTCCGCCGGGACGTTCTGGCGAATGACCGCGTTCACCTCGGCCTCGATGGCGGCCAGTTCGTCCTCGGTGACCGGGGCGGCGTGGCTGAAGTCGAAGCGGGCGCGTTCGGCGTCGACCAGTTGGCCCTTCTGCGCGACCTGCGGCCCCAGCACGTTCTTCAGCGCGGTGTGCAGCAGGTGGGCGGCCGAGTGGTTGGCGCGGGTTGTGGTGCGCTTGTCAGCATCGACCAGCTGGGCCGCGCGCATGCCGATCTCAAGCTTGCCCGCGGTGATCTGGGCCGACAGGACGTGCAGGTCGCCGGCGTGCTTCTTGACGTCGATGACCTCGGCCTCGCCGCCGGGCCATTCGAAGCTTCCGTGGTCGCCCGCCTGACCGCCGCTCTCGGCGTAGAAGGGGGTGGTGTCGAACAGGACCTCGACGATGTCGCCGGCGTCCGCCGAGTCCACCGGGGCCCCGCCCTTCATGATGGCCAGGACTTCGCCCGAACCGTCGATGTTGTCGTAGCCGGTGAAGACGGTCGGCCCCAGACGGTCGCGCACGGCCAGCCATTCGGCGGCGTTGGCGGTCTGGCCCGAGCCCTTCCAGTTCTCGCGCGAACGCTGGCGCTGCTCGGCCATGGCTTCCTGGAAGCCGTCGACGTTGACGGCGTAGCCGCGACGACGGGCCTCGTCCTGCGTCAGGTCCAGCGGGAAGCCGTAGGTATCCGACAGGGTGAAGGCCGTCTGACCGTCCAGCATGTCGCCGGGGTTGAAGCCCTGAACCGCCGTGTCGAACAGGGCCATGCCCTTGGACAGGGTGGTGCGGAAGCGGATCTCTTCCTGCTTCAGCGTGTCCTCGATGAACGGCTGGGCGCGCTTCAGTTCCGGATAGGCCTCGCCCATCTCGCTCACCAGCGTCGGCACCAGGCGGTGCATCAGCGGGTCGTTGGCGCCCAGCAGGTGGGCGTGGCGCATGGCGCGGCGCATGATGCGGCGCAGGACATAGCCCCGGCCTTCGTTCGACGGGGTGACGCCGTCGGCGATCAGGAAGGACGACGAGCGCAGGTGGTCGGCGATGACCCGGTGGCTGGAGGCCCGCTCACCTTCGGACTTCGTCGAGGTGGCGTCTTCCGAGGCCGCGATCAGGGTCTGGAACAGGTCGGTGTCGAACACCGAGTTCTTGCCTTGCAGGACCGAGGCGATGCGCTCCAGACCCATGCCGGTATCCACCGAGGGCTTGGGAAGGCTGCGAACGATCTGGTCGTTCTCCTTCTCGAACTGCATGAAGACGTTGTTCCAGATCTCCACGAACCGGTCGCCGTCCTCATCGGGCGAGCCGGGAGGGCCGCCGGGGACGTGTTCGCCGTAGTCGTAGAAGATCTCGGTGCAGGGACCGCAGGGGCCGTTGTCGCCCATGGCCCAGAAATTGTCGCTGCCGGCGATGCGGACGATCTTGTGGTCCGGGAAGCCGGTGACCTTTTTCCAGATGTCGAAGGCCTCATCGTCGTCGATGTAGACGGTGACCATGAGGCGGTCGGGCGACAGGCCGAAGTCCTTCGTCACCAGCGACCAGGCGCGGTCGATCGCGTGTTCCTTGAAGTAGTCGCCGAAGCTGAAATTGCCCAGCATTTCAAAGAAGGTCAGGTGGCGCGCGGTGTAGCCGACGTTGTCCAGATCGTTATGCTTGCCGCCCGCGCGGACGCATTTCTGCGAGCTGGTGGCGCGCGGGAAGGGCGGGGTCGCCGCGCCGGTGAAGTAGTCCTTGAACGGCACCATGCCCGCGTTGACGAACATCAGCGTCGGGTCGTTCTGCGGCACCAGCGGAGCCGAGTGGACCTTCTCGTGGCCGTCGGCCGCGAAGAAATCGAGATAGGTCGAGCGGATCTGTTTCAGGCTGGTCATGGGCGAGCGTCAGACGTGCGTAAAAATTGCGGAACGGGCGTCATATAGGGGTTTAAGCGCAAACGCATCACTCCTTCGCCGTTCAGTCCGGCCGCCGCTTCTTGCGAGGCGGGCGCCGGCGCGGGGATTGGCCGCACGGCCGCAATCCCGTCCGGCCCGTTCTCTCTCCAGACAAGCAAAAGGGAGAGACGCCGTGATCGACTACAATGACCCCGTCTATGTCGACTGGGACAAGGCGCTGGAGGCGCTTCAGGCGGCGCATCACAGTCTGCGTCGCCGACTGGACCAGCCGGAGGAGCGGGATGAAGCGCGCGCTGCGCTGGACAACACCCGCCGGCTCTATGAGGAGGCGCTGTCTCGCTTGCCTTGAGCGGAACAGGCAAGGACCGGTCGCTCCGTCCGATCGGGTCAGGGCGCGTTCCATTTGAGTTCGGTGGCGTCCACGGTGTCGGCGCCCATTTTTCGGATGAACACCGGGAGCAGTTGGGCGCGCCACTGTCTATGGTCCTGTGGATGGCTCAGGGCCGTGAAACCCTCAGCCTCCAGAAGCCAGTCCAGGAACTGTTCGGCGGTGACCGGCCCGGCCTCGGGAATAAAGAAGTCGACGTGGCTCGGCTGGCCGTTGACGGTCCCGCCGCCCCAGCCCAGCCCGACACAGAGTTCATCCATCAGGGCGTTGTAGCGGGAGGTTTGCGTCATCCGGGCAGTCTGTGGCCCTGATCGTCGTGCACCAAGGAAAAAAGGCCGCCCAACGCCGGCGGGGCGTTGAGCGGCCGCTCCGTCCGGTCCCGGCCCGGCGGGGTCGGATGGCGGGTCGCCGGACCTGATCGGAGAAGGTTCGGTGTCTGCGTCCGGCGAGGCCGGACTCAAAATTCAGCGGACATATCGGACTCTGCGGCCGCTCGCCGGATGGCGACGAGCAGCCTCAGTGCGGAGTCTAGCCCTCGAGGTCCTGGCCTTCGTCGGGCTCGGGCGTGCCCAGCAGTTCGTCGGCGATCTTGTTGGTCGAGGCGCGGACAGCCTTCTCGATGGCGGCGGCGACGTCCGGATTGGCCTTCAGGAAGGCGCGCACGTTCTCGCGGCCCTGACCGATGCGGGTCGAGTCATAGCTGAACCACGACCCCGACTTCTCGATGATGCCGGCCTTCACGCCCAGATCGATGACCTCGCCCAGCTTGGAGATGCCCTCGCCGTACATGATGTCGAAGATAACCTCGCGGAACGGCGGGGCGACCTTGTTCTTGACCACCTTCACGCGGGTGGTGTTGCCGACCACTTCGTCGCGGTCCTTGATCGCGCCGGTGCGGCGGATGTCCAGACGAACCGAGGCGTAGAATTTCAGCGCATTGCCGCCCGTGGTGGTTTCCGGGGAGCCGTACATCACGCCGATCTTGTGACGGATCTGGTTGATGAACAGGACGATGCATTTCGACTTGGAGATCGAGGCGGTCAGCTTGCGCAGGGCCTGCGACATCAGGCGGGCCTGAAGGCCGGGCAGGCTGTCGCCCATCTCGCCCTCGATTTCGGCGCGCGGCGTCAGGGCGGCGACCGAGTCGACCACCACGATGTCCACGGCGCCCGAACGGACGAGGGTGTCCACGATTTCCAGCGCCTGCTCGCCCGTGTCGGGCTGCGACACCAGCAGGTCGTCCAGGTTCACGCCCAGCTTCTGGGCGTAGACCGGGTCCAGCGCGTGTTCGGCGTCGACGAAGGCGGCCACGCCGCCCTTCTTCTGCACTTCCGCGACGGTGTGCAGGGCCAGGGTGGTCTTGCCCGAGGATTCCGGCCCGAAGACCTCGATCACCCGCCCGACCGGCAGACCGCCGATGCCGAGCGCCATGTCGAGACCCAGCGAACCGGTCGAGACGCTTTCGATTTCCGCGACGACGCCGGCCTTGCCGAGCTTCATCACGGAGCCCTTGCCGAAGGCGCGATCAATCTGCGCGATCGCCGCCTCCAGAGCGCGTTGCTTGTCGCCGTCTTCCTTGCCTACCAACTTCAGAGCCGCCTGTGACATTGCCTTCGTCTCCCTTGCCATGATTCCCATCTGGTTTCGGGAGAGACCCGCCACGGACCCGCCCCCTCGTTGTGTGAGGCGGACTATGTGCACGGTTTGTTCCGGTTCACAAGATGTTCTTGTTCTGTCCGCCCGAAGTTCCGGTTTCATACGTCCAAAAATGACGCATCCGTTCATAAAGGGCGTGTTCAGGCCGTCGCGGCGGCGATCATGGGCTCGGTGATCGCCGCGTAGCCGGACAGGCCCGCGCCCAGCAGCAGAACCGCGAGGGCGACCATCAGCAGGGGGCGGCGACCGGCCGTCTCCGGGGCGAACGGGCGGACCAGCATCAGGCCCAGCAGGCCGAGCAGGGCCAGAACGCCGGGCAGGTCCATGCCGATGCCCAGGAAGACCGGGTGCGCCATGCCGACCAGCCAGGCGCCGCCGACCGCCGCCGTGACCGCGACCGGCGCGAGGCCGATGGGGCGGGTCAGGCCCGGATTCAGCGCCGCCACGGCCACCGCGGCGACTGTCGCCAGCAGGGCCGGCCACAGGAAGAGGAAGGCGATTTCCGGCGCCGCCGTCTGTGCGGCCGCGGCGCACACCAGCACCAGCGCGATCAGTCCGGTCCAGCCGCCCCAGACGCTACGCGCCGCCAGATGCGGGACCAGCGACAGGCCGACCGCGACCGCCCCGGCGATCAGGATCATGACGTTGACCCCCGCCAGCGGGATGGTGGCGAGGGTCAGAACGGTCAGGGCTCCGGCGGACACGCGCCGGTCCGGACGCGCCCGGCCGCCTAGCACCGCGAGGATGACCGCCAGCACCGCCAGCGCCACGCCCGCCTCCAGCCAGGGCAGGCGGGCCAGCAGGACATAGTAGGCGGCGTCGCTGTCGACCCGGTCCGCCATCGGTCCGCCGAGAGCCCGCACCACATGGGTGACCACCAGACCGGCGCTGAGGAACCACAGGCCGTCCACCATGCCCCGGCCGACCTCGGCGAAGGTCAGTCCCGCGCGCTTGCGGGCTAGGGCCGCCGCGATGCACAGCAGGACCGCCGCGACGCCCCACAGCGCCCAGCCCACGACCGGCGGATACTGGACGATGACCCGGCCGAACACGTCGGCGTAGACGGCGTTTGTCGTTTCGCGCGGCAGAGCCGGCGCGCGCAGCAGGGCGTCGGCGCTTTCCAACGCCTGTGAGCCGAGGTGCTGCACGCTGCCCTGATCGAGTGTCGCGGGGGTCGAGTCGGCGGCGTGATACTGCTCCGGGCGGCCGATAAAGGCGAAGTTCAGCCCTTGCACGCCCCGGCCGGCCGGGACGGTGAAGTCGGTGCCGTTGGGCATGACCTTGTAGACGAAGATGGCCAGAGAGTTGGACGTCACCCCGCCGTCGGCCCGGCGCGCGGCCTGTCCGAACAGGGCGATGGTTTCGGCGTTGCCGCGCCCGGTCTCGAACATCATGGCCCGCCCGCCGCCGCCCCGCGCCTCGAGGTTGACCACCGCGCCGATGCGGTCGCGCAGGGGATGGCCGCCCCAGAAGACCCGGGCGCCGTCCAGATCCAGTTCCTCGCCGTCGGTCAGCAGGACCACCAGCGTCCGGTCCGCCGGACCCCGCGCCCGGATCGCGCGCGCGGTCTCCAGCGCGGCCGCCACCCCGGTCGAGTCATCCGCCGCGCCCGGCGAAGTCACCGTGGTGTCGTAATGGGCCATCAGGGCCACGGCGGGCAGGGCCGGATCGCGGCCGGGCAGCACGCCAATCAGATTGGTGGCGCTGAAATTCGCTGCGGCAGGGTCGCCGCCCGCCCGCTCCAGCCGCCGGATGGCTCCGGGCGACAGGGGGCCGGTCTGGGTCGAGGTTTGCAGGCCCAGCGCGCCCATCCGCTGCATCAGATACGCCTGCACCCGTGCATGTTCGGCCGAGCCGACCGGATGGGGACGCTGCGCGATGGCCCGGATGTCGATCATGGCCCGGTCGCTGGAGAATTCGGTCGCCGGGGCCGTGGCCGGAGCCGGTCGCGGAACCTGCAGGGTCAGGACGCCGACGCCCAGCGCGACCACCAGTGATCCGATCAGCCACCAAAGCCGCATGAAGACGCCTCCCCCCGGTCCAGATGACAGGGAGGCTAGGGCATCCGGGCGGATTAGCGAAGGGGGATCAGGCCGCGCGGCGGATCGCCGAGGGCGCCTTCACGAACAGGCCGCGACGGCCGGAGACCGCGCGGAACGCCACGCTGTCGCCGTCGATTCGCTCGTCGGGGCCGAGGAACAACACGCCGTCATCGACCAGGCGGCGCTCCAGATTGTCGAGCACCTGCGGCCGGCGGGCGGGGTCCACGTCGTCCAGCAGGTTGCGGCAGAAGATGATGTCGAACCGGGTGTCGTCGGTCGGCGGGTCCAGCAGGTTGGCGCGGGCGAAGTGGACGGCGGCGCGCAGCTGCGGCTTGGCGATCCACGCCTCCTCGGTCTGCTCGAACCAGCGCAGCATGGTCTCGGCCTTGAGGCCGCGCTGGATTTCGAAGCCTGTGTAGGCGCCCGTGCGGGCCTTCTCCAGAGCGCGCTGTGACAGGTCGGTGCCCACGATCTCGACCGGCGACCCGGCGTCCAGCGCGGCCATGGCGATCGACAGGGGTTCCTGCCCGGTCGAGCAGCCCGCCGACCAGATGCGCACCGGCTGGCCGCCGCGCGCGCGGCTGAGCGCCGGCAGGAGTTCGCCGCCCAGGGTGTCGAAGGTGGGACGGTCCCGGCGGAACCAGGTTTCGGGATTCAGCAGGGCCTCGATGATCGCCCAGCCCAGGCTTGCGACGGGCCTGGCCCACAGCGAGGCCAGCATGGCGTCGACGGTCTCGAACCCTTCACGTCGGGCCACCGGCCCCAGACGGTGCTCGGCCAGCTTCATCCGGTCGCGCGAAAGCCTGAACCCCGCGCGCGAGGCCATCAGCGATTGCAGGCGATCGAAGTCCTCAGGCGACATGGGTTCAGACGGCCCCCACCTCGGCGAATTTCGAGCTCAGGATCTCACCGTCGAACGGCTTCATCACATAGTCGTCGGCGCCCGCGGACAGGGCCTCGGCGATGCGGTCGGCACGGGTCTCGATGGTGCAGAACAGAACCTTGGGCTCCCGCCCGCCCGGCAGGTCGCGCAGGCGGCGCAGGAAGGTCAGGCCGTCCATGACGGGCATGGACCAGTCCAGCAGGATCACTTCGGGCATCAGGCCGGCGCAGAAGGCCAGCGCCTCCGAGCCGTCGGCGGCCTCGTCGACCTCGAAACCAAGGCCCTCGATGATGCGTCGCGCGACTTTCCGGATGATCCGGCTGTCGTCGACGATCAGACAGGTCCTGGGGGTCAAGCGCGTATCCTGCAGGCGAATCGGGCCGCAACGCCCGCGTGTGCACTATCCTCTATGATCGCTTCGCGCCGGTTAACGAGTCCTTGGGAAACCGGCTTAAGCGTCAGTTAGGCATGCGCGCCGTGAGCGACACGCGGCCTTCCTCGGCTTGTACATCAAGTGCGCCCCCCGCGTCATGTGCCGTTAACCACAGCCAGTAGGGCTGGATCCACTGGCCCGGAAGGCCCTCGGTCAGGGGGCGGCCCGCCAGCCCGGCGACGGCCTCGCCCTTCAGACGCGCACGGGCGCCTTCGGACACCCCTTCGATCACCACGCCGTCGCTGGCGATGTGGGTGCGGATGGTCGCCACGCCGCCCGACGGCAGGGCCGCCATGGCCATATAGGCCAGGTTCACCAGCGCCCGGGCCTGCGGCTTGGAATAGGTCCCCTCGGTCACGGCCCAGTTCAGGGTCGCGCGGCCGCCCTCGGTCAGGCCCGACACCAGTTCGCCCAGCTCGGCGCCCGAGAAGCGCTCGGCCGAGGTGGCGGCGCCGAAGGCCACGCGGGCGAAATTCACCAGCGCGATCATCTTCTTCGAACTGGCCTCGATCAGGCTCATGGCGTCGTCGCGCATGTCCTGGGCGGTCGGGTCCTTCAGCAGGTCCAGACCCGAGCTGATCGCCCCCGCCGGGCTGATGAAATCGTGGCACAGCTTGCCGGCGATGAGGGTGGCGAGGGCCTGTCCGTCGGGCAGGGCGGGGGTGGGCGCGGTGTCGGTCATCGGGTCCGAAAGGCTGGCGTGCGGAGTATCCCCAAGGCTGACCTGATTTGCCGGTTCTTCAAACCGCCGGGATGTTCTATCGGTCGCCCATGAGCAAACGACTGACCGCCGACCTCGCGTCGGGCGCGCTGGCCGAGACCCTGGCCGACATCGCCGAGGATGCGGCGCGCGTGATCCTGCCCTACTGGCGCAACGGCGTGGTGGCCGAGACCAAGGCCGATGACAGCCCCGTCACCCGGGCCGATCAGGAGGCTGAAGCCCTGATCCTTGAGCGGCTGGAGGCCCTCTATCCCGGGGTGCAGGCCGTGGCCGAGGAGGCGGTGTCCGCCCACGGCGTCCCGACCTCGCTGAAGGACTGGTTCTGGCTGATCGACCCGCTGGACGGCACGCGCGGCTTCGTCGAGGGCCGCGAGAGCTATACGGTCAACATCGCCCTGATCCATCGCGACACGCCGGTGGCCGGGGTGGTCTCGACGCCCGCGACCGGGATCACCTGGCGCAGCGGCGCGCCGGGCAAGGGCGCTTTCCGCCGTCGTTTCGGCGAGGGCTGGACGCCGATCCATGTGCGCGAGCGTCCCGCCGCGCCGGTGGCCCTGATGAGCCATAGCCTGACCGACGAGGAAGCCGACCGGCTTGGCTCCCGCTACGGCTGCAAGCAATGGCAGGGCATGGATTCGTCGCTGAAATTCTGCCTGATCGCCGAAGGGCGCTTCGACGCCTATCCGCGCGTCGGCCCGACCTCGGAATGGGACACGGCGGCGGGGCAGGCGGTGCTCGAGGCCGCCGGTGGTCGCGTCATGGCCGAGGACGGCTCGCCCCTGCGCTACGGCAAGCCGGGGCACGCCAACGGCGGCTTCGTGGCCCTGGGCGGCTAAACGGCGGCTTCCGGCATCGCCAGAACGGCCCGATCGGCCAGAGCCCCCGCGCCGAGCTCACGGGCGGTCTCCAGCGCTTCGGCCAGCATCAGGCCGACGGCCCGGGGCGCTTCGCCGGTCAGCCGCGCGCGCGCCAGCACCAGCCGCGCCATCCCGATCTGGTCGGCGGCCCAGTCCAGCGGCTGGATGCGGCCCGGCTCGGCCAGACGGCGGCGCACGGCGGCTTCCAGTCCGTTCAGCCCCCTCACGTCCGACAGTGTCTCGGCCACCGCGACCTCGGCGGACAGGCGGCGCTCGCGCACCAGGGCTCCGATCAACAGACCGGGCTCGCAGGTCATGGCCTCGGCCTGGGCCAGGACGATCAGCGGCGTCGCCTCGCTCGCGCTCGCCAGCAGAACGGTGGCCCAGTCCAACGGGCTGTGATCGGGGGTGAATTGGTCGGCGGCGGCGTCGAACAGGGCGCGGCCCTGGGCGGCGGCGGTCTCGTCCTTCGCCAGCGCGGCCAGCGCGGCCATGCCGGCTCCGGCCAGCGCCAGCGCGCGGGCGCGGGTCAGGGGGCGCTGGTCGGGCGAGGCGGCCTCGACGAGGGCGCGCAGATCACGACCGGCCTGATCCAGCATACGCGCATCCCGACGGGCCACGCCCGCCTCCAGGGACATCGCCGCGCGGTCCAGCCGCAGTTCGTCAGCCACCGGCGGCGGCAGGCTGCGCGCATCGTGCACGGCGGCGTCCAGCAGGGCCCCGGCGTCCAGCAGGGCGTTGGTCTCGCCGCTCAGCCGGGCCCGCCGGGCCGAGAGGCGAGCGTGCAGCGCGGCCGCCGCCGAACGGGTGACGGCCCGTTCGCAGGTCAGGCTCTGAAGGTCGGACAGGGCGGCGGTCAGGGCCGCGGGGCCGCCGAACAGGTCGAAACGCAACAGGTGGATGGCCGCCGACTCGATCGCGGCGGCGGCCGTCTGGTCCGGGTTGCTGGTGTGGCGGGCGGCGTCGGAAGCGGTCGAGGCGGCGCGGTCCAGACTGGCCCGGCTGCCGGTGCGCCGCGCGTGCTCGCGCCACAGGGCCGAGGCGCGCATCCAGCCGTCGAACGGACGCGGCGCCGAGACCCGGCCCGCATCAATCCCTTCGCGGCGGGCCTCGATCTGCACCAGCTCGGGACCGACCAGCTCCAGCCAGCCGAGGTCTTCGCTTTCGCGCGCCTTCTCGAACAGCTTTCTCAGATCGCGGCCGAATTCAAACATGCACGCAAGCTCCGGAACCGTCCCGCTTCGGGACGGACGAATGGTCCCCGGACGGTCTCCAAGCAAACGCAGCGCCGCGCCGCTGGTTCGCCGTGACTTTCGGGAGCGCTCAGCGACCGACAGCGTCGTGCAGGGTCTCGCCCAGCCGATCCATCATCAGCAGGAAGGTCATCGCCTCTTCCCGGATATGGTCCTGCGTCACGCCGCCGTCGGTGGTGACGTACCGCTCGGCCCGGACGTGGTCGTTCAGCACCAGCGCCTTGCCGATACGATACTCGTCGTTGAACTTCTCGATCGCGGCGGCGACCTTGGGGCGATCATTCGGCTGAAGGCCCCAGCTGGTGAAGAACAGGATGCCGAAACATCCCGGCGTGCCCCCTTCGGTGTCGCAGGCGGCCATTTCCACCGAAAAGCGGAACCCCTCGCGGGTCTCGATGTCGAACACTGTCTCGCCGGCCTTGCGCACGCTGGCGTAGTCCGAGGTGTTCAGCAGGGTGAACATCTCGGAAGTCAGGATCGAGCGATACACCTGGGCCCGTTCGATCCGCGCGGACTGGGCCGCCGCGGGCCCGGGCAGGGCGACGGCGGCGAGCCCCAGCGAAATCGCGGTCGTCAGAAACAGGCGCATTGGTACTCCCCGGTCATGCGGTGCTGCGACCCTAGCCGCGTGTCGGGTGAGCCGACAACGGGGATCAGTTCAGACGGGGCGCGCGAGCGCGGCAGCGTTGCAGTTCGGTGCGGGCGTCGTCGTCGTCGGCGCTCAGTTCCCGCACGGCCCGGATGCGGGCGCGGGTCTGGTCGCCCTCGGCGACGGTCGGGGTGCGCCCGACGCGACTTGCGGCCTGAATGGCGGTCAGCGACCAGTACAGGGCGGCGTCATACAGGGACCGGCCCTCGCTGCTTTCGCCGCCTTCCAGCTCCGAGGCCGCCTGGGTCAGCCCCGTGCAGCGCACAGCCTCGTCATACGACGGCTGCTGGCCCGACGCGGCTTGCGCGCCCGACAGGGACAGAATGGCCAGCAGGGCCGCCAAAGACATCGAATCCTCCACGGCACGCCCCGGCCGTCTGATGCGGACAGAGAACCATGGGCGCGTGACGGAAGGAAGACCGCGAAAGGGTCAGGGCGTGACCGGGGTGTTGGCGGCTTCACCGTTTCCCGCCGCCCGCCGGGCGTGGATCGCCGCCAGCCTGTCCCGCGCCCAGTCCGTGCTGCGTCCGCCGTGCGGGTCGTTCGCCATCGGCAGAAGATAGGCCTCGGCCTCGACGTCATGGCCGGCGGCGATCATGGCGTCGGCGGCCTGTCCTCTCAGATTGAGCACCTGCGGCGCGTGCTCGACGGCCAGACGCCAGGTCTCCAGATCGTTCTCGTTCGGATAGTCGTCGGCCATCCGGCGGATGCCGGCCAGTTCGGCGAGGACGCGATAGTCGGTCGGGTCGGCCGCATAAGCGCGCCCCAGCAGGGTCTGGGCCTCGCGGTACAGGGCGAACATCTGCGCGTCGTCCGTGGCTTGCCCGGCGTCGTCGATCCGGCGCCGGGCCGCCATCAGCAGGGCCTCGACATTGTTCGGCTCCAGCGCCAGCACCTGCTCGAGGATCGGCTCCGCCGCCGCCGGATCGCCCAGCGTGATTTCGGCATTGGCCAGGACGGTCAGGGCGAGGGCGTCTCCGGGATGACGGGCGGCGGCGGCGCGGGCCTGCGCCAGCAACGCCGGGTTCTCGCTGTCCCGCCCACGCTCCCTGATGTTCAGCCCGATCAGAAGCACATCGTCCGCGCTGTCCGGCAGCAGGGTTACGGTCATCTGCGGGTCCAGCGGCGGCATGCTCAGTTCGGCGTATCGCAGCCCCTGATCCATGTAGGTCCGCAGATCGCGTGTGAAGGCCTCCGGCGTGGTCTGGAACCGGGTCAGGAAGGCCTCGACCGGATCGGCCCCGTTGCTCAGGTCCGTGAGATAGGCGCCGAACCGTTGCAGCCGTTCCGGATCGGAAAGCAGATAGTGTGTCAGCAGCCAGGCCTGGGCGTAGAAGGTCCAGCGTTGTTGCTGTCCCTCCAGCGTCATGGGCGAGGCCGTCAGCAGGTTTCCGAGCGGCAACCAGCGCTGTTGTTGCAACGTCCGCAGGCGGCCGAGGTGGGGATAGCCGACCGTCGACTTGCCGCGTGAGTCCACGGTCGCCGTGGCGAAATACTCGGCGTAGCCTTCGCGGAACCAGCCCGGATAGCTGCCGGGCGAGGTCTGTGACATGTAGTGGTGGGTGTATTCGTGCAGCAGGAGGTCATCGTCCTGCCCGCGGATCAGAATGGCCCGGATGTCATAGGGGCTGGCGCGATAGAAGCCGTCCACGCCCTCGGGCAGGTCGGGCTGGACGACCCGCAACTCCCGTCCGTTCTCGACCAGATAGACCGGCAGCTTGCGCAGGCCCTCGATGTCGGTCGGGCCGTTGGCGACATGGCGCAGCAGGGCGTCGAACCGCTCCAGCCGGGCGGCGTAGTCGCGCAGGTTCCGTTCCGAGCCGTTGCTGTAGACGACGAAGTGGGCGGTCTCGGCCCGGCGCCAGTCGGCCAGCGCGGCCTGTGGCGCGGACAGGGCCAGAGCCAGCGTCGTTCCGACCAGCCACGCCGCCCGTCTGATATGCCTGCCCATGCTCTCACGTCCTCCGGATAGCCGAAGCTAACTGCACGGAGCGGATGACAACCTGACGAAAAGTGACGCACCGGGCCCGTGGGGCCGGATCAGCCGACGAACACGCCCGCGAGCGCAATGGCGAAAGCGATCAGGATGCTGACCGCCGAGATCGCCGCCGCCGCCGCGCCGATCACCAGCACGATCATCAGAATGCGATCCTTGGTCGAGGTTTTCATGCGCTCATCTACGGCGAAGGTCGTGGTCGCGTCGATGGCTGTCTGACTGCGTCAGGCGATCAGGGTCAGCCCCGTTCCTTCGTCTTCGTGAAGGCCACCTTGGGGAAGCGTTCGCCGACATAGCCGGTCTCCCAGCTCGACTTGGCCAGGAACACCGGGTCGCTGTCGATGTCGGTGGCCATCTGGGGGCGGTATTTGCCCATGAAGTCCTCGATGTCGGCTTTGGAGCCCCCCGATCCTGGCATGATCCAGCGGGCCTCGGCGTAGGGGCTGGGCTCGAAGATGACGTCCAGCCCGTACTCCTCGCCCAGACGGTCGGCCATGACCTCGAACTGCAGCTGGCCCACGGCGCCGACGATGAAGTCTGACCCGATCTCGGGACGGAACAGCTGGGTCACGCCTTCCTCGGCCAGACCCTCCAGCGCCTTCTTCAGGTGTTTGGCCTTCAGCGGATCCTTCACGCGCACGCGCTGCAGGATTTCCGGGGCGAAGTTCGGCAGGCCGGCGAACCGGATCATTCCGCTTTCCGACAGGCTGTCGCCCACACGCAGAACGCCGTGGTTCGGAATGCCGATCACGTCGCCGGCGAAGGCGTCCTCGGCCAGTTCACGGTCAGAAGCGAAGAACATGATGGGCGCGTTCACCGACAGCTGCTTGCCGGTGTTCTGGACCTTCAGCTTCATGCCGCGCTTGAAGCTGCCGGACGCCATGCGGAACATGGCGATGCGGTCGCGGTGGTTCGGGTCCATGTTCGCCTGGACCTTGAACACGAAGCCGGTGACCTCGGCCGAGCCCGGCTCGACGGTCAGGTCGACCGGGGCGGGGGCGTTGCGGGTCTCGGGCGGGGCTTCCTTCCGGGCCTTCATGACCTTGGGCGCGGGCGCCCAGTCGCCGATGGCCTTCAGCAGTTCATCGATGCCGAAATGGCGCAGGGCCGAGCCCCACAGCACCGGCGTCATATGGCCTTCGAGGAAGGACTGGACGTTGAACGCCGGGTATCCGGCCTCGACCAATTCCTGCGCCTCCAGCAGGGCCTCGTGCTCGCGTTCCTCGAAATACCGCGCGGCGTCGGCCAGCGGCAGGGCGTCGGGATGGGGCACGTCTTCCTTTGAGCCCGCGGGCTTCTTCGCATAGGGCTGGAACCGGCCCGTGCCCATCTCGACCATGCCGCGCAGGCGGTTGCCGCTCTCGGCGGGCCACCAGATCGGAGCCGGGTCCAGCTGAAGACGCGATGCGATCTCGTCCAGCAGGGCCATCGGGTCCTGCGCCTCGCGGTCCAGCTTGTTGATGAAGGTGATGATCGGAATGTCGCGCAGGCGACAAACCTCGAACAGCTTCAACGTCTGCGGCTCGATCCCCTTGGCGGCGTCCAGCACCATGATGGCGCAGTCGGCGGCGGTCAGGGTCCGATAGGTGTCTTCCGAGAAGTCCTCGTGCCCCGGGGTGTCCAGCAGATTGAACATCTTGCCGTCGTGCTCGAACGTCATCACCGACGCCGAGACCGAGATGCCGCGCTCCTTCTCGATCTTCATCCAGTCGGACTGGGTGCGGCGGTTCTCGCCGCGCGCCCGCACCGCGCCCGCCGCGCGGATCGCGCCGCCGGACAGCAGGATATGCTCCGTCAGCGTCGTTTTACCGGCGTCCGGGTGGGCGATGATGGCGAAGGTGCGACGGCGCGCAGCTTCCTCGGGCAGGGAGAGCTTGGACATTGGACGGGCGACCTAGACCAGCACGGGCTGAAAGTCACTCAGCGACGGGACTTTCCGGGGTTTGGTCTGTCACCGAAAGTGAATACCCCTTGGCAACGAAGGGATAATGGGATCATTGTTCAGTCAGGCGAGACGGTCCGGTCACGCAATCGGGCCCCGCCTTTGGAAACGAAGGAACGGACATGGCCCTGCATCACCCCATCGACGACCATCCTCCCGCCCGTGAAGGCGGCCCGCACCCGGCGATCTGCCTGATGCTCGGCTTCGCCGTCATCGCCGCCGGCGCGACGATCGTGCACATCGTCTTCAATACGCTGGTCTAGGCGGTCTGAAGTCCAAGGGGGCTTCGCGGCGTCCTGCGCCGGAGCCCCCCCTTTTCCGGGTCGTGCCTGTCGTCAGGGCGCGGCCACGGCCTCGTCGTCGTTCACGACCTGTCCGGTCGCCGTCGCGATGGCGGCGAGCAGGGTTCTGGCCCGGACGCGGTCGGCGCCGGGGTGTGGCGCGTTGGCGACCGGAGTGAGCATGGTTTTCGCCTCATTCCACAGGGACTGGGCCATATAGGCCTCCGCCAGCCTCAGCCGGTTCTCGTCAGCCTGGGGGGCGAGGGCGGTCGCGGCCTCCAGCGTCCTGATGTCGTTGGCGTTGGGATAACCCGGCTGCCCGCGCCGGGTGTCGTTCAGGCCCAGATAGATGCGGAAATCCAGCGGATCGAGCTCCATCGCCTGACCCAGATAGGACATGGCCAGCCGACGCCGGGAAAGCGCGGTCGCCGGGTCCGGCTCCGCGCCCGCCTGATCCATCAGCAGCGCGGCGGCGATGCGCAGCGCGTCCGCGTCCGTGGAGTCGACGGCCAGCAGCGGTTGCAGAGCGGCCAGACCCGCCCCGGGATCGCCCTTGAGCCGGTTGGCGCGGGCGGCGACCAGCATGCCCATGCGATTGTCCGGGCGGCGCGCCGCCGCCGCGAGGGCGTTGGTGATCAGCTCTTCGCGGTAACGTGCCGCGTCGCGGGCCATCTGGGCCTTTACCTCGGGCGAGCGGGGATCATCGGGATCGTTCTCCGACGCGACGACGAGGGGCGTGTCGTCCAGGCGAAGATCGAACCAGGTGAAGGCGCCTTCGTCGGCGCCGATGGTCGAGACCGTGACCTCGGGCATCGGGATGTCGATCTGGAGCGTGTAGTAGGTGATCCGTCCCAGCAGATAGCGCCGCATGTCGTTCTGGAGCTCGGCCGAGGTGCGTCCGGTCGCCGCCTGCATCGCCGCCTCCGGGTCGCCGCCCCGGATCACGCCGGTCAGATACTGGTTCAGCATCTGTCGCCGCTCGGGCGTGCTCATCAGATAGTGCGTCAGCGCCCAGGCCTGGGCATAGTAGTCGCCGATGCGGGCGCGACCGGACCGGCTGACCCGCCATTTCAGCACGTCGGCCATGGGCGCCCATTCGTTGGCCCCCAGGTGCGTGAAGTACATCATCCGTCCGCGGTCTTCCCGGCCGACCTCGATCTTCTCCGGCTCCATGACCACGGTGGAGTAGTACTCGGCGAAGCCTTCCACGAACCACGACGGATAGGCCGCCGCCGACATCTGGAACATGAAATGGTGCGCGTACTCGTGGAACAGGGTGCTCAGCGCCTCCGGGTTCGCGATGTTGGTCACCGTGTAGATGCGACCCGCGTCAGCGGAGTAGAAGCCGGCGATGCCCTGCGAACCGTCGGGAAGGATGCGGCGCATGTCGCGCGCGCCGTCCGCCAGATAGATTTCCAGCTTCGGAATCTGGACGTCGCTCTGGATCGGATAATAGGTCCGCAGCAGGGCGTCGAAACGTTCGATCTTGCTGGCGTAGGTCCGCAATGTGCGCTCGGACACATCCCCGTACAGAATGAAGTGTTCGGTCTCGGCCTTGCGCCATTCCGCGTGCGCGGGCGAGGCCGCGAACAGGCAAAGCGTCAGGATGGCCAGCGCCAGCGTCCTGAAAAGCGTCGAAACAGGCATGGTTCTGGGTCCCCCGGCTCAGGGGTTCAACCCTAACCAGTGCGGCGGGGGATATTCAAGCTGCGCCGGTCAGGCGGCCAGACGCATCCACACGGCCTTGTCGGCGGCGACGGCGTCCAGCTTGCCCCTGGTCGCGCGGGTCCGCAGTTGGCGCATGACCGGGTCGGGCAGGGCGCAGAACTGCGGCTCGACCAGATCGGGATGGCAGCCGGCTTCCGGCGCGGCGAACAGGGCGGCATTCACGTCCGGCGAGCGGTCGTGGATCAGCCAGGCCAGACGACGCGCGCGCTGCGGGTCATTGTGATGCAGCAGCGGGTCCTCGGCGAACAGCTCGCAACCCAGCTCCAGGACATAGTCCAGATCCAGCGCTTCGAAGCGGCGCGCGTCGCCGGGCGTGACCGGGCAGGCCTCGTCCAGATCAAACACGACGTCGTTCAGAAGAAACAGCATCCGGAAACACCCACCATCAGTTCGGGCTCATCGCGGCCCGTTGAAGCTGACCATAGGCGCCCCGGCTTGAGGTTCCGTGTGCGAACGTCGTTAAGGATTTTGCACCGCGCCGGGCGGCGTTAACCGGTCGGTCGCCATGTCGGCCGAGCAACTGCGTTACGGATGTTTAAGTTGCCCGGAGATGCGCGGGTCGCGACGGTTCTAACGAACACGGGGACGGCTATTTTGAAAACGCTCATACTGTGGCTGTCCGTAGCGGCGGCTATTCCGGGCCTTTCGCTCGCGCAAGACAGGCCGTCACGCTCTTTCTTCGAGGTTGGAGCCTGCGCCGTCGAAGTCGCGACCGACGAGAGAATTGAATGCGGCACGCTGAGCGTTCCGGAGAACCGGGCTGTAGCTGACAGCCGGATGATCCGGCTGCCCGTGATCATCTTCCGCAGTCGTGCGGCCGAGGCCTTGTCGGACCCGATCATGTTTCTCACCGGAGGCCCCGGTAACAGCGCCCTGACCGGCCAGCGATCGGGGCGGAATAATCCCTTTCTCGAGGCGCGTGATCAAATACTGCTGGAGCCGCGCGGGGCACGCCTGTCCCGGCCGGCTCTTGAATGCCCGGAGTTCAACGCGACAAAAGGCGAGATCAGCGCGGGCAGGATGAGAGCAGGCGCGGCGCAGGCAGGGCTGGCTGCGGCCGCCCGGACTTGCCGAACCCGATTGGTCGAATCCGGCGTGGACCTGAATGGCTACACCTCCGCTGAGGCTGCCGATGACATCGAGGATCTCCGCTTGGCGTTGGGCTACCCCAAGCTCAATCTCTATGCGCTGTCCTACGGAACCCGGTTGGCGCTGACGGTCGCCAGAAGGCATCCCGACTCGGTGCGCGCCATGGTTCTGGACTCCGCCCTGCCGCCGGAAGTCAGCTATGACGAGACCGCAAGCGCCAATACGTGGCGCGCCCTGAATGCAGTGTTCGACGGCTGCGCAGTGGATGCTGTCTGTGCCGCGGCATGGCCGAACCCTAGGGCGGACTTTGAAGCCCTTGTGGCTCGCGCGGATAACGAGCGGCTTCCGTTCGGCATAACGGATACTTCTATTGACGCCCGAGGCGCCGAGGTTGTGCGGGCTGTCGGCGGAGCCCTTCAGGACCCTCGTCGTATTCCCCTTATTCCTCGCGCGGTCGGCGAGGCGCGTGCCGGTCGCTACCAGGAACTGGCGGGCTGGATCACGCAGGCGCAAGCACCGACCCCTTTCACATGGGGACTGAGGTTGTCGGTGTGGTGCGGCGAAGAGGCCCCGTTCGAGGATGCGGACCGTGTGCGGGCGCAGACGTCGCCTGACCGAGGCCTCGGCGGAATGGACACCCGGGCGGCGTCGCCGGAAATATGCGCGGCGTGGAGCGTCGCTGCATCTTCGGCGGACGCCAATGAACCTGTCCTCACCGATATCCCAACCCTCATCTTCGCCGGCGAGTTCGACCCATCCACACCACCGCAATGGGGCCGGCGTTTGCTGACGAATATGCCCAAGGCGCATTTCGTCCTGATGCCCGGCCTCAGTCATGGTGCCAGCTTCAACCCTTGCGGCGGTCGGATGGCATTCGACTTCATCAATGATCCGGCCACGCCTCCGGAACTGGCTTGTGTGGCGAAGCTTCCAGGTGCGGACTTTGCCGCCAGTGCGGAGGACGCCGAATAATGTGGATGTACGCGACGCCAGTCCGGGAAACGGCAACCGACGGCCGAGCTGCGCTCCCAACAGCCTGAACGTTCCTTTCCGGGCGCCGGTGTCCCTACCCCGCCACCTTCTCCGTAATGAAATGCCGCCCCTCCCGGTCCTCGATCTCGACGATCCAGAGGTCGGGGTCGTAGCGAACCTGCCGCTGCAGATAGTCGTCCAGCTCACTCTCGAACTCGCTTTCGACCGGCTGCATCCAGAGGCGCTCGCCGTCGGGGCCGAAGGCCTCACTATAAAGTCTGGCGCGGCGTTCGGCGGTGTTGAACACCTTGACGATCACCGTGCCCGCGCGCGCGTCGCCCTTGCGCGCGACCGTGGCGAAGCCGCCGCCGATCTCGGCGCGGCGGATCAGGGCGGCCACCCAGACGTTACTTGATAGAAGCAATTCGCTAACCCTGCTCGGACACCGGACCTGAACGCTCCATGCGTAGGGTGCGGGGCATGACGATACGGCAAATCGCGCTGAAGACCCAGGCCGCCCTGCTGGCTGTCGCGACCCTCGTCGCGCCCGCGAGCGCGTTCGCCGGTCCGGCGGATACCTATTATGAGCGGGCGTTCGTCGTCGCCGCAGATGCCCGCTGCAACCTGTTCCAGCCGGAACTGGCGCGCGCCCTGACCGCCGCCACCGCGCAGGCGCGCGGCGCGGCCCTGCGTTCGGGTGTCGCCGCCGCCGACCTGACGGACGTGGCCTACCGCGCCGGCGCGCGCGCCGGTTCCGTCGCCTGCGCCGACCCTCAGTTGGCGGTGGTCAAGGACCGTGTAGACGGCGCCTTCGCGGGCTGGACCCGCCTGTCGCGCATGACCTTCCCCGGCGACCGGTTTGACTGGGTCGCCAACCGCGCCGCCTACAAGCGCCCGACCTGGCGTTTGCAGCAGGCCTCGATGGTCGGCTCCTCGCCGGTGGCGTTCGGCTATGCGGGCGAGGGCGAGACCGCCGCCCTGACCGCCGTGGTCAGCTGGTACGGCGATCCCCGCCCGACCTCGGCCCGTCTGGTCTTCCGTGATCCGGCCAGGGCGCCGCGCCCCTGGCTGGCGGGCGACAGCCTGATCCCCGCCTCGGCCCGCGCCAGCCTCTGGTCCTCGGGCGTGACCGCCGCCGCCCCGACCTTGTTGGCGAAGGACAAGCGCGCAGGCGACGCCTGGACCTTCAGCTCCGCCGCCGCCGAGGGGCTGGAGCAACTGGACCCGCGCGAGACCTTCGCCCTGGAGTTCCACTTCCGCGACGGCAGCGTCGCCACCGTTCCGTTCGAGGCGGGCGACTTCGCCGCCGGGCGGGCCTTCATCGCGATGGGGACGGTCTAGACTTCATCATCAATGCCGCGCCGGCTGGAGAGCCCCCGGACAAGATTCCTGCTGGCGCATCACTCGCCGAGGTCGCGGATCGCCTGACGTTCCGCAGCAGACTCAACGGTCTTCTCCAACGCCGTTGTCGCGGATCGATGCATGGCCTCGACGACCTCCTCAATGGTCTCCCGGACTTGCTGGAGACCGGCGGACAGTTTCAGGACCGCCTTGGCCTCGGGGTGATGCAAGGCGGACATCGGCGGCGTCACCGATAGAATTTTGTCCGTGGCGATATAAACCGGCAGGTCATTCGGGGTCGTCAGCTTCACAACCGCCAAGGGTGCGTCAAAGGCTGCGCCGAGAGCATTCGGCTCATCCTTGAGCAGTATCCGGCTCGCGGCGTCCAGCACAGTGACGGCTCCGACGTCCAGTTCCCCCGGCGTGGAGGCGGGGCGGAGGCGAACAAAGGTGTTCGGTGCGACATAGGCGGTCGATTGATCGAGCAGCGTGACGGCGATCATGATGACGTCTTCCCCCTTTGGAACGTTCAAAAGATCGTCGTTCTTTGGCGAGATTTGGTCAATCTATGATTGCGGTTCAGCCCCCGTTCGCCACCGGCAGC
Organism: Brevundimonas sp. M20; assembly: GCF_006547065.1. Lineage (NCBI taxonomy): Bacteria > Pseudomonadati > Pseudomonadota > Alphaproteobacteria > Caulobacterales > Caulobacteraceae > Brevundimonas > Brevundimonas sp. M20. The sequence continues at coordinate 712,866 of NZ_CP041243.1, forward strand.
TGGATGATCTCGGCGCCGCCTTCGGGGGCGGGCGCGCGGGCGATGACGGCGACCGGCATGCGGACCGTCACGGCGGTGCCTTCGCCCAGGGTGCTTTCAATGCTCATCCGCCCGCCGTGCAGTTCGGCGAACGCGCGGACCAGAGACAGGCCCAGACCCGTGCCCTGACGGCGTTGCTCCGGACCGCCGGCCTGTTCGAACGGGCGGCCCAGACGCTTGACGTCCTCCGGCGCGATGCCGACCCCGGTGTCGGCGACGACGATCTCCAGATAGGGGCCGATGATCTCGGCCGTCACTGTGACCGACCCGCCGTCCGGCGTGAACTTCACGGCGTTGGACAGCAGGTTCAGCGCCATCTGCTTCAGGGCCCGGCGATCCGCCGACACCTCGACCGCATCCGGCGGCAGGACGCCGGACAGGCTCACGCCCTTGTCCTCGGCGTTGACGCGAACCAGCGCCATGGCGTCGGACACCACCTCGCGGGCGTCGAACTTCTCAACCGAAAGGGTGTACCGCTCGGCCTCGATCTTGGAGACGTCCAGCAGATCGTTGATCAGGTCCAGCAGGTGACCGCCCGCCTGATGGATGTTGTCCGCGTACTCGGCGTAACGATCCGGGATCGGGCCGAACAGGCGTTGGCGCATGATGTCCGAGAAGCCCAGCACCGCATTCAGCGGCGTGCGCAGTTCATGGCTCATGTTGGCGAGGAAGCGGGTCTTGCCCCGCTCGCGCGCCTCGGCCTCGTTGCGGGCGACCTCCAGACCCAGTTCCCGGGCGTACTGGCTGGTGGCGTCAAAGGTCTGGGCGATCAGGCGCGGCCCGGCGGGATCGTCCAGCCGGCGGATCACCACTTGCACGCGCCGGTCCAGCGCCAGGCGCGGCGCCAGGGTGGCGGCGCCTTCGTGTCCGTTCAGGGCGCGGTCCATGGCGGCCAGCAGGCGCGGCCGGTCCGGGGCATGGATCGCGGCAACCAGTCCCTGCTCGAACAGGGGATCGATCGGCAGGGAGGCGGGCGGCGCGCCATAGGCGGCCAGCACCCGGCCGGAAGGCTCAAGGATCAGGGTCAGACCCGGCTGCGCCGCCATCAGGCCCTCGACCCGGCGGACCTCGGCTTCGGCGGCGGACAGTCTGCGCTCGCGCTGCAGCCACGACAGGCGCACGGCCAGTGCGGCGGCGGCGGCGGTCAGGACGGCGGACAATGCCGCCAGCGCGGGCAGATGGGGGCCGGGTCCGCCCAGCATCCAGCTGGTCGCCAGTCCCGCGACGGCCGCCACGCCGACGCCCAGAGCGCCGACCTGCACCGGGCGGGGACCGCCCAGCGCGATGCCCGCCGTCAGCGGCAGGAAGACAAAGCCCGATAGTGGGCCGGTCAGGCCGCCGGACAGGGCCGCGGTGGTCGCGGCGGCCGTGCCCCAGACGCCCAGCAGGATCATCCGGTCCCGGAAACTGTCGTGCTTGATCAGGTTCAGGCCGATCAGGCCCGGGACCACCATGGCCAGCACGCTGTAGAAGACCGGCCCGTCAACCCCGCCGAGCCAGCGCACGCCGAACGCCAGCAGGGCGGCCGCGACGGCCCAGCCCGCATGCCAGGCGGCCAGCGCGGCGCGGTCGCCGTCCCCGTGTCGGGCGGCGCCGTCTGTCTGCTCGGGGCGGCGGTGGGCGTTCAAGGGCGGCGACGACGGTGAGGAAATGGCGGAATTACCTCGTCCAGCCTATCCGCAGCGGTGAGTCGTCCAAAGTCCGCACCCCCATCAGGCGACTTGTGGAGACGGGCGACTGACGATTTCCGGGGATGGACCGCATGGTTGTCGTTAACGCGCGGGCGGCCTATCTGGCGCCGATGAGCACTCCGCCCCCCATCGACGCCGTCCTCGCCGAACTGGTCGAGGAGTTCGACCTGCTCGGAGACTGGGAAGGCCGCATCGAATACGTCATCGATCTGGGCAAGGAACTGGAGCCCTTGCCGGAGGCTGACCGCATCGAGGCCAACAAGGTGCCCGGCTGCGCGGCGCAGGTCTGGCTTGCTGTCCGCCGCGACGGCGAACGTCTGCATTTCATGGCCGACAGCGACAGCGCCCTGAGCAAGGGCAACATCGCCTTGTTGCTACGGCTTTATTCCAACCGCACGCCGGCCGAGATTCTGGGCTTCGATGCCCGCTCGGCTCTGGACCGGCTGGGCCTGCCGTCCGCCCTGACCCGCCAACGCGCCAACGGCCTGAACAGCATGGTCGGCCGCATCAGGGACGCGGCGGCGGCGGGCTGATTTCGGCCAGTCCGGGGAAGGCCGCCAAAGCGGCGGCCACCGCCTGCGCCTCGCGCGCAGCCCAGTCTGCGCCCTCGATCAGGGTCCAGCTTGCGCCCCTGCGTTCCAGCGCCTCGATGCACAGCGAGAGGAACCGCTGTCGGTCCGCCAGGTCGGGGAAGTAGCGCGTACCGTCGTCGGTCCACGGCGCGCGGACGTCCAGCAGCAGATAGTGGTCGGCCAGTTGATCGAAGGCGTCGAGCGCCGGATCACGACGCCCGGTCAGCATCTCGCACCAGACGGAGGTCAGCACAGGATCGGTGTCCTCGATCAGGATGCGCCGGGCCTGTCGCGACGCCGCCGCGACCGCCGCCCGGTGTCCGGCGACGATGTGGTGCAGGTCTTCGACGCCGACCTCCCCACCGAACATCTCCGTATAGGTCCGACCGTACTCCGGGACGCTGATCGTGCCGAACCGATCCGCCAGCCTCGCCGCCAGCGTCGACTTGCCGGTCGATTCCGGGCCGAACAGGCACAGGCGTTTGACGAACCAGGGACGAACCGGGGCGGGCAGGGCGTCCCAGCAGGCGAAGGGATTCTCGCGCACCGCGGTTCCTGACATGGGCACGGCGATCCGGTCCGGATCGACGGGCGCGAAACGGGCGCCGACCTCTTGCGCCAGACGCAGGCCGTAGGATTCCGAGGCGAAGACCACGTCGGGCGCGCCGCCGTAACGGTGCACGACATCCTTCCAGATCGCCCAGAAGTCGGGGTGGTCGGCGGGCTCCTGCGGCAGGTCCTCCTCGCACCAGCGCACGTCGCAATCCGGGAACAGCGCCTGCATCCATTCATGGCGCAGTCGCCCGGGGATCGGATCGTCCGGCAGGGAGCAGACCAGGATGGTCAGCCGCTCGCAGTAGGCCCGTCCGAAGTCGCACAGGAAGACATGGCCGTTGTGCGGAGGCATGAATTTGCCCAGCACGAACCCGCGCGCGGGGCGGGGCGTCACGCCTCGGCCGCCTGTTGCAGGCGCAGGGCGCGCCGCCAGCGCATCCATCCGTATCCGACGTTGATCAGCAGAAGCACGTACAGGCCGGCGGTGATCCACAGACCCTGCGCGCCATAGACGCCGATGGCGATGACGTCGGTGACGGCCCACACCGCCCAATGCCGCATCTGCTTGCGGTCCAGCAGGAACTGGGCAAGCACGCTCAGCGACAGGATGGCGGTGTCGCCGACCGGCATGGCGGCGTCGGTCAGTCGGGCCAGAAGCAGCGAGACGATCAAAGTCAGCAGGGTCGCGGGGATCAACAAGGCGGCGACCACGCCCCAGCCCCAGGTCCCGATGCGCGGTTCCCGCCCCCTGTCACCCCGGCTCCAGAACCACCAGCCGTACAACTGGATGGCCACGAACCAGACCTGAAGGGCTGCGCTCGCGTAAAGCTGGGCGTTCCAGAATACGACGGCGTACAGGCCGGTGGCCAGCAGGCCGACCGGATACAGCGCCTTCTTCAGGTGCGACGTCAGCAGGACGCTGATCAGCGTCAGTGCGGCGGCGAAAGCTTCAATCAGGGACAAGGACAAGCGTCTGGCTCCCTTGTCGGGCTGATCAGAAATACAGTCCGCGGATACGCAGGGCCGGGCGTTGGCCGGGTTCCTCGATCACCTCGACTTCCAGCCGACGCTCTTCCGGATTGCGGTACCGGCGCTCCCACCGGGTTTGGCTTGCCTCGTCCGCCGCCCAGTAGCGCTCGTCCGAGAAGGCGCGGCGGCCCAGGACCGCCAGCTCACGCGCGCTGGCCCGGGTCGAGGACAGCAGGCAACTCACATAATAGGCTTCGCGGTCGCCGTACTCGACGCTGCCTTCTTCCAGCCGGACCCGCCAGGCGCCGTCGTTCGACACCAGATTGATGTCCGACGCATACTCATCCATCGGCTGGTCGCGTTCGTCGGCGGGGCGGCGGAATTTGAGATCGCGGGCGACGCGGATCGAGCGCTCGAAACTGAGAGAGCGGCCCGCATAGGGCAGGCAGATGTCGGCCAGAACCGTTCCGGTCAGATTGGCCTGCGCCATCGCCGGAGCCGCCGGCGCAACAATTGCAACCATGAACAGCCCCACGGCGAGGCTGGATGCCACCAAAGTTTTCACGCCATCCCCCGAACGCGGCGTCGGTGAGAGCGACGCCGAAAAAACAGGACGCGCCCGTTGCGGAGCGCGTCATCCCGGCACCCTAGAACCGATGTTCGACGGGCGAAAGTTACGAGCCTGTAACGTAGGGTGGCGGACGAAATTCGCTGTTTCAGGTGAGGCGATAATGCCGCGCCAGCGCCGCCAATCCCAGTCGCAGGACCGTTTTGCCGGTGCGGCGGCGCAGGCCCAGCGTCTGTTCGGCCGCCTGCAGGGGGGCGCCGCGAAGGCAGATCTGTTCAACCATCGCGCGGGCAGGGCCGCAGGCGGCCAGCGCGGCCTCCACTCGCCGGGCGGCCGACAGGACGTGGTCACCGGGCGCGCCCGGACGACCGCCGCCGCGCCCCGCCCGGGGCAGGCCGTCCCATCGCATGGTCAGGCCCGGACCGCGTCGCGCCGCCTCCGCCTCCAGCGCCAGCCGCCCGGCGGCGGCGCTTTCGGCTTTCGACAGCAGCGGCCTGCCGCGCGCATCGGTGCGCCCGGCCAGCCAGGCGACCGGCGAGGTGGCCAGGTTGGCCGCCCGTTCCACGATCTCCCCGTCAGGCTGAATGACGGGGCGCAGCCCCTCGGCATGGCCGGGTCGTCCCGGCGCGGGGGCGGGCAGGGCCGTCGGCGCGGTCTCCCGCGCGACCCAGCCGCCTCCGGGGCGGGTGCGCAGGCCGGGCGCCTCGGTCAGGGCGATGAAGTCCGCCTCCTCCAGCCGCATCATGATCCGCGCCCGCCGATCCGCCCCGGTCCGCAGGGCGTAGGTTTGGGGACCGGCCGCCTCCAGCCAGCCGGTGGGCAAGGTCAGCAGGCGGCGCGCCCGCTCCAGTCGACGCCCCTCCGTCATGCCCGCAACTCGTAGCGCGGGCCGTCCAGCAGATCGTGGACGGAGCGCTCCATACGGTTCAGCAGGTCGTCCAGACCGGGGCGGTCGCGCTCATCCTCGGCCCAGCGGCAGGCCTGCGCCGCCGTCGCCCGGTTCAGGCCGAAGGCGTGGGCGACCCGCTCGATCGGCCAGCCGAAGGTCACATGCGCCAGATACATGGCCAGCCAGCGCGCGCGGCAGGCCTGCCCGGTGCGACGGGCGTTGCCGCTCATTCGCTCCACCGGCACCCCGGTCGCCGCGGCCACCATCTGCAGGGCCAGCCCGGCCTTCAGTTGATCCGCGCCCGACGTCGGCGCCCGATACAGGTCGTCCATGCCTCTCTCCATCATCATCGTTCAGCCGGTCTGAAGGCCGGTCTTGATGTAGGACTATATTCCTGCGATGCGTCGATATTGGACGTATGGGCTCCCGGATGACCGATGTTTTTCGAAAAAAATCGACTCGCTTGACTCGGGACTCTCGACGCCGATTCGCAAATCAGCCTAGATTCGCTGTTAACCAATCCCATTAACCCTTCTTAAGGTTTTGGGGGATTAACGTCCGAACAAGGTTACCCGGAAACGGGTCAGTAATATCTACGGCCAAGCTCTGCCTGGAGGGGCATCCATGCGCGTCCTGCTTATCGAAGATGATCACGCGACCGCGCAGAGCATCGAACTCATGCTGAAGTCGGAAGGCTTCAACGTCTATACGACGGACCTCGGTGAAGAGGGCATCGATCTCGGCAAGATCTACGACTACGATCTCATTCTTCTTGACCTGAACCTGCCGGACATGAACGGTCTGGAAGTCCTGCGCCAACTGCGCGTCGGCAAGGTCAACACGCCGGTCATGATCCTGTCGGGCACCTCGGAGATCGAGACCAAGGTCAAGACCTTCGGCGGCGGCGCCGACGACTACATGACCAAGCCCTTCCACAAGGACGAGCTGATCGCGCGCACCCACGCCGTGGTCCGTCGCTCGAAGGGTCACGCCCAGGCCATCATCCATACCGGCGAGATCGCCGTGAACCTGGACGCCAAGACGGTCGAGGTGAACAATCACCGCGTTCACCTGACGGGCAAGGAGTACCAGATGCTGGAGCTCCTCTCCCTGCGCAAGGGTACGACCCTGACCAAGGAGATGTTCCTGAACCACCTGTACGGCGGCATGGACGAGCCCGAGCTGAAGATCATCGACGTCTTCATCTGCAAACTGCGCAAGAAGCTGGCCACGGCCGCGGGCGGCAAGCACTATATCGAAACCGTCTGGGGCCGCGGCTACGTCCTGCGCGACCCGGCCGAAGGCGCGCAACCGGCTTCCGCCGCCGCCTGATCCTTCAGGGAAGAAACGTCAGAATACAGAGCGCCCGCCGGTCCTCCGGCGGGCGTTTTGCTGTTCGCGGGGCAAAAATGGTCAGCTTTGCCTAATTCTGTTCGCCGATCAGGTGAACATTGATCACATTTTTGAAACAGACCGCCTGAAGCATTGCAGCTTTCCGGCCTCGAGCGCATTTCCGTTTCGCCTCCCCGGCATAGTTGGAAACGCCGCCCCCCAAAGGGGCCACCGAAAGTAACAACAATGATTACCTCCAAGTCGCTGTTCACCAGCGCGGCCCTCGCCGCGCTGGCGTTTGTCGTCGCCACACCGGCCGCGGCCCAGTCCTATTATCTGCAGGAGCAATCCGCCCGCGGCGCCGGTCGCGCCTTCTCCGGCGAAGCCGCCGACACCGGCGTGTCCTCGCTGTGGTGGAACCCCGCCGCCATCGCCCGCAGCGGCCGTGAAGTCACCGTCGGCGTCCACGCCGTCGCCGTGAACTCGGAAGTCAGCAACGCCGGCTCGACCATCACCTATCCGGGCGGCGTCACCGTTCCGGTGGCCGGCGTCAGCTCGACCCAGAATCCGATCGAGAGCGGCATCGTGCCGAACTTCGCCATCTCGACCCCGATCGGCGACCGCTTCGCCGTCGGCCTGGCCATCGCCGCGCCCTACAACTTCACCACCAAATACGAGCCGACCTCCTTCGCTCGCTATGACGCCCTGACCTCGGAGCTGCGCTCGGCCAACGTCGGCCTGGTCGGCGCCATGCGCGTCACCGACTGGCTGGACCTCGGCGTCGGCGTCGACGCCCAGTATGTGAAGGCCAAGCTGACCTCGGCCCTGCCGAACCTGTCGCCGGCCCTGCCGGACGGCCTGTCCTCGCTGGAAGGCGACGGCTGGAACTACGGCTGGAACGTCGGCGCCCAGGCTCACTTCGGCAAGCTGGACCTCGGCCTCAGCTACCGCTCGGCCATCGAGCATGAGCTGGACGGTGATGTCGTGATCTCGGGCCTGCTCGGTCCGCTGGCCGGCAGCAACATCGCCACCGACGGCGTGGCGGGGTTCAGCACCCCGTCCTACATCGCCGCCTCGGTCCGTTATGCGGTCAATGATCGCCTGACCCTGAACGCCCAGGTCAACCGCATCGGCTGGTCCGAGTTCGACAACATCGACGTCGTCTATCCGGGCGGCGGCCAGACCCTGCGTCTGGACTACAAGGACGTCACCACCGGCGCCGTCGGCTTCGACTACGCCGCCAGCGACAAGCTGATCTTCCGTGGCGGCGTCGGCTACACCCCGACCCCGACCCGCGAGAACGAGCGCACCGCCCGCATTCCGGACTCGGACCGCTGGCTGATTTCGGGCGGCATGTCGGCCCAGGCGACCGAGCGCATGTGGGTGGACTTCGGCCTGACCTACATCGCCTTCTCGGACGGCGATGCCCACAGCGACCGGACCATCTACGGCGGCACCCCGGCGGCGGTTCAGTCCAGCCTGCGCGGCACGACCGAAGGCTACGGCCTGGTCTGGTCGCTCGGCACCCGGATGGCCTTCTGATCGAAGGCTGTCCTGCGGGCCGTTGATCGGCCCTCGGATGCAAAAACGCCCGCCGGAGTGATCCGGCGGGCGTCTCTGTTTTCAGCTCAAGCCGAGGGATCAGCCCTTGGCGGCGTAGCCCTTGCCGCCGTTCGACGGCTTGCGGCGACGCGGGCGACGCTTCATCTCACCGACCGGCTTCGGCTCCCGGGCCGGCGGGGCCGAGGTGTGGCGCGGGTCGTTGTTGGTGTTGCGCGGCCGGTCGCGGGCCATCGGATCGAAGGCGCGTTCCGGGGTCGGGCGAGCGGCGGCGTCGCGGGCGCCGGCCTTGCGGACGCGGTGCGGCTGGCCGCCGCCTTCCAGCTTGATGCCGTCGCGACGCGGGTTGCGCGGGCCACGTTGCTGCTGCTGGCGATCCCCACGACCGTCATCCGGCATCGAGGCCTTGTTCTTCACGCCCGACGCCATGATCGACTGGTCCAGCAGGGCCAGCGACTTGTCGTTGCGGCGGTCGCTCGACGGAATCTTCTGACGCGTGACCTTCTCGATGTCCTTCAGCAGCTTCATCTCGTCGCCGGCGACGAAGCTGACGGCCGAACCGTCCTTGCCCGCGCGGGCCGTCCGGCCGATGCGGTGGACATAGGCTTCCGGCACATAGGGCAGCTCGAAGTTCACGACGTGCGACACGCCGTCCACGTCGATGCCGCGCGCGGCGATGTCGGTGGCGACCAGCACGCGCAGCTTGCCGGCCTTGAAGGCGGCCAGCGTGCGTTCACGCTGCGGCTGGGACTTGTTGCCGTGGATGGCGCCGGCCTCGACGCCGCCGGCTTCCAGATAGGCAGCGACCTTGTCGGCGCCGTGCTTGGTCTTGGTGAAGACCAGGCAGCGCGTGTACTCGGGATCGGCGAACATCTCGGTCAGCAGGGCGCGCTTGCGGCCTTGCTCGATGTGGATGACCGACTGGTTGATGCGCTCGACCGTGGTCGACTGCGGCGTCACCTGAACCTTGACCGGCTCTTTCAGCAGTTCACCCGCCAGCTTGCCGATCTCCGTCGGCATGGTGGCCGAGAAGAACAGGTTCTGACGCTTGGCCGGCATACGGCTGACGATCTGGCGGATCGGCTTGATGAAGCCGAGGTCCAGCATCTGGTCGGCCTCGTCCAGCACGAAGATTTCGGTGGCCGACAGGTCCAGGTTCTTCTGCTGGATGTGGTCCAGCAGACGGCCCGGCGCGGCGACCAGGATGTCGAGGCCCTGGTTCAGCGAACGTTCCTGCCCGCCGTACTTCACGCCGCCGAAGATGACGGCGACGCGGAAGCCCAGATGCTTGCCGTAGGCCTTGAAGCTTTCAGCGATCTGGGTGGCCAGTTCGCGCGTGGGCGACAGGACCAGGCAGCGGGTGGTGCGCGGCACAGGCGCGACGCGGTTGGCGGCCAGACGGTGCAGGATCGGCAGGGCGAAGGCGGCGGTCTTGCCGGTGCCCGTCTGGGCGATGCCCAGCAGGTCCTTGCCCAGCATCACGTCCGGGATGGATTTCTGCTGGATCGGGGTCGGGGTCTCATAGCCTTCCGCCTTCAGGGCGGTCAGCAGGGCCGGGTTCAGGCCCATGGAGTCAAAGGTGGTCTTGCTCACGGAGCGTCTTCTTTCGCATGCGGCGACACGCATCAGCCATGGCTCGAAAGCCGTCAGGGCCGCGCACCGCCAGTCCCGATGGGGCGCCTGAAAGGGGCCTTCGGGGTGGATCGGGCGCTACCCCGCGTGTCCGGGCAGCGAATGAATATGAGAGTCCGGCGGCTTCTACAGACAGGCTTCCGGGGAGGGAGGCCCACACGCGCTGGAGACGCCGGTAATCGCAAAATGCTGCGATGCAGCAGGCAGATGGGCCTGAAAGGTGTTCAAGTCAAGGCGCGGGCTCAGTTCGAAGGCGCTGGAGGCTGGCTGGCCACATCCGACAACACCGGGTCGATGCCGTTGAAGCTGGCGTCGGACTGCAGGCTTTCCCCGTCGCAATACCAGCGCCTGAGGTCCCCGAAGTATGTGTCCGGGTCGGCCTCTCGGAATTCCATCATGATCATGCGTGTCTCACTCATCTCCCCATTCGGTGAGATCGACCTCCATGCGCTCGCCATGAACTTTCCGGGCGGGCAGTAGAAGTGCGTCAGATACACATCCAGGGTCCGGGTCTGGCGATTTATCTGGCCGGTGATCGCGCCGACATTGTCCCCGCGTCGGTAGGCTGGCTCCGTCCGGACATAGTTGGGTAGCGAACCGGGGAAGGGGATCCGAATCCACTCACCGGCGAGATCAGAACGTTCCAGCCCTGCCACGGTGATGCCGCCGCCTTCCTGGGCGCTTGCCGCTGCCGGAATCGCGACGGCAAGCGCCAGACACAGGGACCCGAGCGTCTTCATCATACTGTTCCCCGTCAGCGACGTTATGCTTGCTTCTGAATGGCTTGAACTGAATGGGTGGAAAATCCGATCAGCTGAGCAATCCTACCGCCATATTGACTGTCAGGGCCACCACCACGGTGTTGAAGACGAAGGCCGTCAGGCTGTGCACGGTCGAGGTCCGGCGGATGCCCCGGTCGGTGATCTGCACGTCCGCCGTCTGCGACGCCACGCCGATGACCAGCGAGAAATGCAGGAAGTCCCAGTAGTCCGGCTCGGGGTCGTCGCCGGGAAACAGCAGCCCGCCCCGGTCGCCCTTATCCCCCGGCGAATAGAAGACGTGCGCGTAGTGGAAGGCGAAGATGACGTGGACGAACAGCCACGACAGGGCGACCGTCACCAGCGCCAGCACCGCCGGACCGCCGCCTCCGCTGGCCGCCTCGCCGACCACGACGACCACGCTGCCGACCGCCGCGATCAGCGCCAGCGGCAGGATGGCCGGACCGGCTTCATCCAGCGCCGACGCCCGCTTGCGGATGGCGTCGGCCGACCGGGTGCGCAGCACCTTCACCGCACTCTCCAGCAGGAACAGCCCGACCCCGATGTCCCACGCCAGCGCCACCTTCGACGGCCAACCGCCGGGCACGGGCCACAACACACCCGACGCGGCGATCAGGACCAGCAGGGTCAGCGGCCAGTGAAGGCGGAACCAGTTCATGAGGGGAGAGTGCGTGTTGTCGTGCTGCGCGCAAGTCCTTCTCCCCTTGAGGGAGAAGGTGGCCCGGAGGGCCGGATGAGGGGTAAGTCGGCTTCAGGCTGACTAGCGACCGGTTCGCGTCAAACATCCCCCTCATCCGAGCGGCTTCGCCGCCCACCTTCTCCCTCAAGGGGAGAAGGACGCAGAGGCATACGTCCAATTCTGACGCACCCATCTGATACCCTGCTGCCTACTGCCTTCCGCCCCCTCCGCCGATAGACGCCATAGACGGCATAGACTCCATAGACGGTGTATTTTCGCCGTCTCGACCGTCTCCGCCGTCTCACTTCGATTACACTCTTCACACCCGGTTTTTCACGCGCACGAATTCCTCCCGCATCTGCGAAATCCGCTCGACTTCCCCGACGTGATCACGGAATGTTACAGCCTCACTTTGGAGACGCCCATGTCGATGACGCCGCGCGCAGGCCTGCAGGTCGCACAGGAACTGGCGGATTTCGTTGAACAAGAGGTGCTTCCCGGCATTGGCGTGGAGGCGGACCGGTTCTGGTCCGGCGCGGCGGACCTGTTCAACTGGGCCGCCGTCGAGAACGCGGCCCTGCTCAAGGTGCGCGATGAGCTTCAGGCCCGCATCGACGACTGGCACGCCGCTCGCGCCGGGCAACCGCAGGACCCCGCCGCCACCGTCCGCTTCCTGACCGACATCGGCTATCTGGTCCCCGAGCCCGCGCCCTTCGCCATCGCCACGACCCATGTGGACGCCGAGGTCGCGACCTTGGCCGGGCCGCAACTGGTGGTGCCCGCGCTCAACGCCCGCTTCGTGCTGAACGCCGCCAACGCCCGCTGGGGCAGCCTGTACGACGCACTGTACGGCACGGACGCGCTGGGCGACCTGCCGCCGCCCGGTCCCTATGACGCCGCCCGCGGCACCCGCGTCGTGGCCCGCGCGAAGGCCTTCCTCGACGAGGCCGTGCCGCTGGAGAGCGGCTCCTGGGCCGACCTCGGCGACCCGTCGAAGGGCATCGCGCTCAGGGACCCCGCCCAGTACGTCGGCCAGACCGACAAGGGCCGCGTCTTCCGCCACAACGGCCTGCACATCGAGGTCGTCTTCGACCCGTCCCATCCCATCGGCGCGACCGATCCCTCGGGCATCTCGGACGTCGTGCTGGAAGCGGCCCTGTCGACCATCGTGGACCTTGAGGACTCCATCGCCGCCGTCGATGCCGCTGACAAGGCCGCCGCCTACCGCAACTGGCTGGGCCTGATGACCGGCGAACTGGTCGAGACCTTCTCGAAGGGCGGGCAGTCCCTGACCCGCGCCCTGAACCCGGACAAGGTCGTCACCGCGCCGGACGGCTCTACCGTCACCCTGCCGGGCCGGTCCCTGCTGTTCGTCCGCAACGTCGGCCACCTGATGACCACCCCCGCCATCCGGCTGGCGGACGGCTCGGAGGTGTTCGAGGGCGTGCTGGACGGCCTGATCACCTCGGCCATCGGCGCTCATGACCTGAAGGGGCGGGGCCGCTTCCGCAACAGCCGTGAAGGCTCGATCTACATCGTCAAACCCAAGATGCACGGGCCGGACGAGGTCGGCTTCACCGACGCCCTGTTCGGTCGGGTCGAGGACATTCTGGGCCTGCCCCGCCACACCCTGAAGGTCGGGGTGATGGACGAGGAGCGCCGCACCTCCGCCAACCTCGCCGCCTGCCTGAAGCAGGTCGCGAACCGGCTGGTCTTCATCAACACCGGCTTCCTGGACCGCACGGGGGACGAGATCCACACCGCCATGCGCGGCGGCCCCGTGGTCCGCAAGGCCGAGATGAAGTCATCGGACTGGATCAGCGCCTATGAGGCCCGCAACGTCGCCATCGGTCTGGCCTGTGGCCTGAACGGCAAGGCCCAGATCGGCAAGGGCATGTGGGCCGCCCCGGACCAGATGCAGGCCATGCTGGAACAGAAGGCCGCCCATCCGAAGACCGGCGCCAACACCGCCTGGGTGCCGTCGCCGACGGCGGCGACCCTGCACGCGCTCCACTACCACCAGACCGACGTCTTCGCCCTGCGCGAGGCCATCGCCGCCAGGCCGACGCCCGGCCTCGAACCCCTGCTGACCGCGCCTCTGGCGTCAGGCCGCAACTGGTCGGCGGAAGAGGTGACGGAGGAGCTGGAGAACAACGCGCAAGGGTTGCTGGGCTATGTCGTCCGCTGGATCGATCAGGGCGTCGGCTGCTCCAAGGTGCCCGACATCCACGACGTCGGCCTGATGGAGGACCGGGCCACCCTGCGCATCTCGTCCCAGCACATGGCGAACTGGCTGCTGCACGGGGTGTGCACGGCCGAACAGGTGGACGCCGCCCTGCTGAAGATGGCCGCTCGCGTGGACGCCCAGAACGCGGGCGATCCGCTTTACGAGCCCATGGCGACCAACCCGTCCGGCAGCATCGCCTTCAGGGCCGCGCGCGCGCTTGTCTTCGAGGGCGTCCAGCAGCCCAGCGGCTACACCGAGCCCCTGCTGCACCGGTTCCGGGCGGAGAAGAAGGCCGGGTAGGGACAACCTGAGGCCGAGCGCCATCCCTCCTCTCCGCCGAACTAATCCCTAATCCCTTGTCCCTAATCCCTCGACCCTACTGCTCGCTCCCCGAGCGCCACAGGTTGTTGGTCAGCGGCTCCAGCAGATAGGCCAGCGCCGTGCGCTTGCGCAGCAGGATGACCACCTCGACCGGGGCGCCGGGACGCAGGCTGTCCGCGGTGCGACCCAGCTTGTGCAACTCGGCCGCCGGGACGACGATCTCGGCGCGGTAGAAGGCGCGTCCCGTCTCCTCGACGGTGAAGCTGTCGCCCGAGATGTTGGTCACCCGGCCGCGGATGATCGGCGGATTGCGCTCGCGCAGGCCGGTGAACTTCACCTCGGTCTCCTGACCGACCTGAAGGTTGTCGATATCGGTCGGCTCGACCTGGGCCACGATGACCTGCGAGGCGTCGCGCGGGACGATCTCCATCAGGGTCTGGCCCGCCTGAACGACGCCCCCCTGGGTGAATATGGTCAGGCCCACGACCTGACCGGTCGCCGGGGCCCGCACCTCGCTGCGCGCGATCTGGTTGCGCAGCTCGGTCATGCGCGGGCGCAGTTCGTTCAGCTGGATGTCGATCTGGCGCAGCTGGTCGGCGACGTCCTCGCCCATCTTGGTGTTGACCCCGGCCATCTGCAGCCGGGTCTCGCCGACGGCCTCGCGCGAACGGGCGATCTGGGCGCGCAGCGAGCCCAGTTCCCCGTCCAGCTGGGCCGCGGTGCGTTCCAGCGCGCGCACGCGGGTCTGGGGCGCATAGCCCTGCGCGGCCAGCCCCCGCATGCCGGTCAGCTCTTCCTGGATCAGGCGCTGCTGCTCGATGTTGGATTCGATCTGCCGCTCATAACCGTCGATCTGGTCGTTCAGCTGGGCGATCCGCTGGACCAGCACGCCGGTCTCGGTCGAACGTCCGGTGCGACGCGCGCCGAACTGCAGCTGCTGGATACGCAGGGACTCCTGCGCCAGCGCCGCATCCTCGGGCGGCAGGTTGGCGAACTCGGCGGGCGTAGGGATCGAGCCCAGACCGTCCCGTTCGGCCACCAGACGCGAACGCTGGGCCAGCAGGGCGTAGACCTGGCCGGCGACGCCGCGCTCGGTCGCCCGCAGTTCGCCGCTGGACAGGGTCAGCAGGATCTGGCCGCGCTGGACCGTATCGCCTTCGCGGACATGCAGGGCGCTGACCACGCCGCCCTCGCGGTGCTGCACCGCCTGCCGGTTGCCGGACACCGAGATCTGGCCTTGGGCGAAGGCGCCCGCATCCAGGGGCGCCAGGGCGGCCCAGCCCATGAACAGGACGAAGAACAGGACGATGATCGCCCCGCCGATCCGCAGCTCCAGCCTGGGGGCGTCGGTGACGATCAGCGGCTTCTCGGGCGCGCCGGCGCCGGGGATCGCGATCGGCGTCGCCGAGGCGGCGGCGCCCGGCGGCAGGGTGGCCGGGGTCCGGGGCGGGGCGGCGTCGGTCATTGGCTACGTCGCGGCGGCTGCGGCGCGGCAGATGCCGGAGCCTGTTGTTGCGCCGGGGCCGAAGTCGGGGCGGCGCCCGGAGCGGCGGGGCGTTGCGGGGCGGCGCCGGGCTGTCCGGGCGCGCGCGGCGCGGTGGCGCGCATCTTCTCCAGCACCTCCTCGCGGGGGCCTTCCAGTTGAACCATGCCGTCACGCATCATGAGCAGGCGGTCGACGCGGGCCAACACGCCCGCGCGGTGGGCGATGATCACCACAGCCGCGCCGCGCGCCGAGGCGCCGATGATCGCCTGCATCAGGGCGGCCTCGCCCTCCTGATCGAGATTGGAGTTCGGCTCGTCCAGCACCAGCAGGACCGGGTCGTCGTACAGGGCGCGGGCCAGCGCCACCCGCTGCGCCTGACCGGCCGACAGCCCCTGACCGAACGGTCCCAGCAGGGTGTCATAGCCGTTGGGCAGGCGCAGGATCAGTTCGTGCGCCCCTGCGGCCATGGCGGCCTTGACCGCGCCCCGGTCGGCGATCTCCTGATCCACGCCGACGGCGGTGGAGAAGCGCGAGATATTGTCCTTGATGGTCCCCGCGAACAGGCTGGGAACCTGCGGCAGGTAGCCGATCCAGCGCGCCAGCTCATCGCCCTCGCGGGCATCGTATTCGGCGCCGTCCAGACGGATGGCGCCGGCCTGCGGCTTCAGCGCCCCGGCCAGCACGCGGGCGAGGGTGGTCTTGCCCGAGCCGCTGGCTCCGACGACGCCCAGCGTCTGACCCGGTTGCAGGGCGAAGGCGACACCACGCAACTGCGGGTTTTCGGTGTCGGGGAATTTGACCGAAACCCCCTCGACCTGAAGCCGCCCGCGCGGGTCAGGCAGGGCGGTGCGCTCGCGCTCGACCGAGGCGGTGCTGGCGAACAGGTCGGTCAGGGTCTTCCAGCTGGCCTTGCCCTGAACCAGCGACGGCCAGACGCCGACCAGCAGCTCCACCGGCGCGACCGCTCGGCTGAGCAGCACCGACGAGGCGATGATTGAGCCGGGCGAGATCTCGCTCTTCACGGCCAGATAGGCGGCCAGACCCAGGGCGGCCGACTGCATGACCAGCCGCAGGAACTTGATCGCGCCCGAGTAGCGACCGCCGGCCAGCTGGGCGTCTGCCTGGGCCGCGGTCGCCTGACGGCGCTGCTCGATCTGGCGCGAGATGGACGACTGGCGCATGCCCAGGGCCCGGACGACCTCGGCTTGCCCGGCGATGGCCTCCTGCGCGGCGTAGGCGTGGTTCTGGGACTGGATCGACTTGGCCAGACGCGGGCGGGTGTCCCGCTCGTTCAGCCAGGCGAGGGTGAACAGGATGCCGCCGCCGACCAGCGTGAGCAGGCCGATGGCGGGGTGCAGCAGGAAGCAGCACAGCAGATAGATCGGGGTCCAGGGCGCATCGAACAGGGCCAGCATGCCCTGACCGCCGATGGCGCCGCGCACATTATCGAACTCGCGCAGGGCCTGGGTGGAGGGCGCCTTGGCCTGCAGGTCCATGACCCGCTGCAGCACCCTGGCCGACAGCAGGCGATCCAGCCGCAGACCGGCGCGCAGCATCAACCGCCCCCGCAGCCAGTCCAGCCCGGCCAGTGAGGCGAGGGCGAACACGGCGACCGCGGTGACCAGCAAGAGGGTCTCGATCCCGCCGGTCGGCACGACCCGGTCGTAGACCTGCATCATGTAGAGGGTCGGCGTCAGGTAGAGCAGATTGACCAGCGCCGAGAAGACGGCCGCCCAGATGAAGTGCGACTTGCACGCCTTCAACGCTTCGGCGAGGGGCTCGGTCCCCGGCTTGCTGGGAAGCAGGTTTTTCAGCACGGGCGGGGTCGGGTCCTGCGGTTGTCCGGGCTCATTCTAACCCGTTGGCGGTTCAAGACATAGTGGTCAGGCTCAAACGCCTGCAAGGCGCGCGCCGAACCGGTTCGGGACAGCGTTTGTGACCCAACTTTAACTTGCCGCTCACCCGTCCGCGCGACACGGTGCAGGCCGTTATTCTGAGGGGGACGCCATGCTGACCATCGAGAACCTGACCCACGTCTACGGGAACGGGACCCACGCTCTGGACGGCGTCAACCTGACGATCCCCAAGGGCATGTTCGGCCTGCTGGGGCCCAACGGCGCGGGCAAGTCGACCCTGATGCGCTCGATCGCCACCCTCCAGACCCCGACCTCGGGCTCCATCCGGTTCGGCGACATCGACGTCATCGCCGAGCCGGAAAAGCTGCGCCGGGTGCTGGGCTATCTGCCGCAGGACTTCGGCGTCTATCCGCGCGTGTCGGCCTACGACATGCTGGACCACATGGCCGTGCTGAAGGGCATCGCCAACGGCAAGGAGCGCAAGGCGACCGTCGAGGCGCTGCTGAATCAGGTGAACCTGTGGCCGGTGCGCGGCAAGGCGCTGGCCGGCTTCTCGGGCGGCATGCGCCAGCGCTTCGGCATCGCCCAGGCCCTGATCGGCAACCCCGAACTGATCATCGTCGACGAACCCACCGCCGGTCTGGACCCGGAGGAGCGCAACCGCTTCCTGAACCTGCTGGCCGAGGTCGGCGAGAACGTGGTCGTCATCCTGTCGACCCACATCGTCGGCGACGTGACCGACCTATGCCCGCGCATGGCGGTGCTGGCGGGCGGCAAGATCCAGCTGGAAGGCGTGCCGACCGATCTTCAGCACACGCTGGAGGGCCGTATCTGGAAACGCGCCATCGACAAGGCCGAGCTGCCGGACTTCCGCAAGCGGTACGAGGTGATCTCCACCCGTCTGCAGGCCGGCCGCACCGTCATCCACGTCTTGGCCGATGGCCATCCGGGCGACGGCTTCGAGGGCGCGCCGGGCGGGCTTGAGGATGTCTATATGGCGACCGTCGCCAAGTCGCGTAAAGCGGCCTGAGGCGCCCCGGCATGTTTGGAAAGATCGCCAGCTTCGAATTCCGCTACCAGCTGCGCCAGCCGGCGTTCTGGGTCATCGCCATCGTCTTCGGTCTGCTCGCCTTCGGCGCGGTCGCCAGTGACAACGTCTCGATCGGGTCGGGCGGCAACGTGCACCGTAACGCGCCCTATGCGCTGGCGGTGGCGCACATCATCTTCAACGTCTTCTTCATGCTGGCGACGACCGCCATCGTGGCGAACGTCGTGGCGCGGGACACCCAGACCGGCTTCGGCCCGATGATCCAGAGCACCCGGATCACCAAGGGCGCCTATCTGTACGGCCGCTTCCTCGGCGCCTTCGGGGCTGTGGCGCTCTGCTATCTGAGCATCGCCATCGGCACCATGGCCGGGACCCTGATGCCGTGGGTCGATCCCGAAACCGTGGGCGCGTTCCGTCCGCTGGACTACCTGTATGCCTATGGCGTCTTCGGCCTGACCGGGCTGTTCCTCACCTCCGCCCTGTTCTTCGCCCTCGCGACGGTGACCCGGTCGATGATGGCGACCTATGTGGGCGTGGTCGCGGTGCTTATCGTCTATCTGGCGACCACGGGGACGTTGGGGTCACGCCCCGAGTTCGAGACGGCGCTGGCCTGGGGCGAGCCTTTCGGCAGCGGCGCCTATTCGCTGGTGACGAAGTACTGGACCGCCGCCGAGCGCAACACGCTCAATGCGCCGCTGGAAGGCGTGCTGCTCTGGAACCGGGTGATCTGGACCGCAATCGGAGCAGGGCTGTTGGCGGCGGCCTATGCCCTGTACCGTCCGGCCGCCAAGGGTGCGAAGCCCCGGAAACAGGAGCGTCTGCGCGCCCTCGCCGAGGCGGAAACCTCGACCCCGATCCAGCCGGGCGCCTTGCCCGCGCCGAGCTACGGCTTCGCCGCCGGCTGGGCCCGACTGGTCAAGCGCACGGCGTTCGAAGTGTCGATGGTGTTCAGGAGCCCGGCCTATCTGGTGCTGATCTTCCTCGGCTTCGCCTTCGCGATGACGACCCTGTTCTTCACGGGCGAGATCTACGGCGCGCCGCTGCTGCTGGTGACCCGCGTCGTGATCACCGGTCTGGTCGGCGCCTTCGGCCTGATCTCCATCGTCATCGCCATCTACTATTCCGGCGAGCTGGTCTGGCGGGATCGTGACCGGAAGTTCCACGAGATCATCGACGCCACCTCGACGCCCGACTGGACCTTCCTTGTGCCCAAGACGCTGGCGCTGGCGCTGGTGCTGGTCTCGACCGCGCTGGTCGGCGTTCTGGCGGGTGTCGTGACGCAGGCCATCAAGGGCTACACCGACTTCGAGTTCGGCAAATACCTGCTCTGGTACGTCGTTCCGCAGGCCGTCAGCTTCAGCCTGCTGGCCGTGCTGGCGATCTTCGTGCAAGCCCTGTCGCCCAACAAGTTCGTCGGCTGGGCGATCATGGTCGTCTACATGATCTCGACCATCGTGCTGTCGAACCTCGGCTTCGACCATGTGCTGTACAGCTACGGTCGCGGCATCGGCGTGCCGCTGTCGGACATGAACGGCACGGGCAAGTTCGCGGGCTTCAACGCCTGGCTGGACGCCTACTGGACCGCCTTCGCCATCCTCCTGCTGGTCATCGGGTACGGCCTGTGGCGTAGGGGAACCGAGAGCCGACTGATGCCGCGCCTCAAGCGGTTTCCGCGTCGGCTGGCCGGTCCGGCCGGCCTGATCGGCGGCGCGGCGCTGGCCGCGTTCATCGGTCTGGGCGTCTACATCTTCATCAACACCAACGTCTGGAACGAGTACCGCACGGACAAGCAGACCGAGCAGCTTCAGGCCGACGCCGAGAAGACCCTGCTGCGCTACGAGACCACGCCGCAGCCGTCGGTCGTGGATGTGCGGATGAACCTCGATCTGCACCCCCACGCCCCCAGCCTGACCGCTGCCGGAGCCTATGTGCTGGAGAACCGGACCGCCGCTCCGCTGCGCGAGGTGCACCTGCGCTGGAACGACGATCTGGACATGGAGCGGCTGACGGTCGAGGGCGCGAGCGTGGCCCGCGACTGGCCGGAATTCAGCTACCGCATCTATCGCTTCAACACGCCCATGCAGCCCGGCGAGCGCCGCACGGTTCATTTCGAGAGCGTGCTGGCCCAACGCGGCTTCATGAACAGCGGCAACACCACCCGGATCGTCGACAACGGGACCTTCGTGAACAATTTCGAGTTCGCGCCGATGGTCGGCATGAGCCGTGACGGCCTGCTGAGCGACCGGACCAAGCGCCGCAAGCACGGCCTGCCGGCCGAGCTACGCCCGGCCAAGGTCGAGGACGAGAGCGCCCGCGCGCGCAACTACATCGGCGCCGACTGGGTGACGGCCGACATCACCGTCACGACCGACGCCGACCAGACGGTGGTCGCGCCGGGCGACATGCGTTCGGACACGGTGGCCAATGGCCGTCGGACCTCGCGCTTCGTCACCGAAGCCCCGGTGCTTAACTTCTTCTCGGTCCAGTCGGCCCATTACGCCCAGACCCGTCGGGTGCATGACGGGGTGGAGATGGTGGTCTTCCACGACCCTGCCCACACCCGCAACGTGCCGCGCATGCTGAACGCCCTGTCCAGCTCGCTGGACTATTTCCAGGCCAACTTCAGCCCGTACCAGTTCAAGCAGGCGCGGATCGTGGAATTCCCGGATTACGCCTCCTTCGCGCAGTCCTATCCGAACACCTTCGCCTGGTCGGAAGGGTTGGGCTTCATCGCCGACCTGCGCGATCCGACGAAGATCGACTATGTCACCTATGTCGCGGCCCACGAGTTCGCGCACCAATGGTGGGCGCACCAGGTCGTCGGTTCCGACCAGCAGGGCATGACCCTGCTGTCCGAGACCCTCGCGCAGTATTCGGCGCTGATGGTCATGGAGAAGATGTACGGCAGGGATCAGATCCGCCGCTTTCTCAAGTTCGAACTGGACCGCTATCTGCGCTCGCGCGGCACCGAACGGCTGGAAGAGCTGCCGCTGTATCGCGTCGAGAACCAGCAGTACGTCCACTATCGCAAGGGCGCGCTGGTCATGTACCTGCTGCGGGACCAGCTGGGGGAGGACACGGTCAACCGCGCCCTGCGCCGGGTGCTGGCCCAGTACGCCTTCAAGGGCGCGCCCTATGCGCGCTCGCTGGACCTGATCGCCGCCCTGCGGGCCGAGGCTCCGGCGGACAAGCAGGCGCTGATCACCGACCTGCTGGAGAAGATCACCCTCTACGACATCAAGACGACCGGGGTGACGGCCACGCGCCGTCAGGACGGCCGCTGGGATGTCGCGGTCACTGTGGACGCCCGCAAGCTCTATGCGGACGGTCAGGGCAAGGAGACCGACGCCCCGCTGAACGAGCAGATCGACATCGGCCTGTTCACCGCGGAACCGGGCAAGGGCGCGTTCAGCCAGACGGACGTGATCCTGCTGGAGCGTCGTCCGATCCGGACGGGGGTGCAGACCCTGCGCTTCATCACCACGCGTGAGCCGAAGTTCGCGGGCGCCGATCCGTACAACAAGTGGATCGACCGCAACTCCGACGACAACGTCCGGGCGGTGGGGTAGCGCCGGATCGGAAACAGCAACGGGCCCGGACGCGATCGCATCCGGGCCCGTTTTACATGATGCCGTGGCGCACTAGCGCGTCCCGAACAGCCGGTCGCCCGCGTCGCCCAGACCCGGAACGATGTAGCCATGATCGTTCAGCCGCTCATCGACGGCCGCGGCCCAGATCGGCACGTCGGGGTGCCAGCCGCGCAGCCGCTCCAGCCCCTCGGGCGAGGCGACCAGACAGACGAAGCGCAGGTTGGTTACGCCCCGCTCCTTCAGCCGCTCGATGGCCGCGACCGCCGTATTGGCCGTGGCCAGCATGGGGTCGATGACGATGCAGAGGCGGTCGGACACGTCCTCGGGCGCGCGGAAATAGTACTCGACCGCCTCCAGCGTCTCGGGCTCGCGATACAGGCCGACATGGCCGACGCGGGCGGACGGGACGAGGTCCAGCATACCCTCGACCAGCCCCAGACCGGCGCGCAGGATCGGCACGAAGACCAGCTTCTTGCCCTCGATCTTCTGGCCGGTGGTGGGGCCCACCGGCGTCTCGACCGGATAGTCCTCCAGCGGCAGGTCGCGAGTGACCTCGTAGCAGAGCAGGGTCGAAATCTCGCGCAGCAGGGCGCGGAAGCGGGCGGTGGAGGTGTCCTTCGCCCGCATGATCGACAGCTTGTGGGCGACCAGCGGGTGATCGACGACGGTGACCCCGTCCATCTTGAAGGCGGCTTTCGGCATCAGAAGACGGTCCCGTCGGAGAGGATGGTCAGGGGCGGTCCGCCCCCCGGTCGGCGTTCGGCGGCGGCGCGGCGACCGGCCGCCCAGGTGCCGCCCTCCAGCACGCTGGCCAACGGCATGGCCTCCGCGCTGACGCCCAGCTCAGTTCGCACCAGAGCCGCGATCCTGTCCAGCAGGGCCACGGTCATGGCGCGCCAGCCGACCACCAGCGGATCGGATACCGGCCACGGCTTTTCCGCGTCCGCAGGGTTCTTCAGCGTCAAGACGCCGAGGTCGGTGAACAGGCCGCCGTTGCGGTATTCCGCCAGCCCGGTCAGGCCGTCCAGATCCACCACCTTCAGACCCGCGGTCTGAAGCGGCTCGACCAGCGAATAGCTGAGCCACTGGGACAGTTTGTGGATCGGGACCAGACCGTCGGTGGTGTCATCGCGCTTCATCGCCGGATGCTTCCAGCAGTCGCCCAGATCGACGCCGCCGAGGCTCAGCCGGTCCTGCCAGACCGGACCGAAAGCTTCGAGCAACAGTTCCAGAATGGCGGGGGCGGGCAGGGCGCCGTCGCTCGCCTGACCGATCAGCACGTCGGCCAGTCCGCCCGGGCGGGGCGTGTCCGCCGTCGCGAACAGGTCGGGGCGTTTCAGGCATTGCTCGCCGAGACGGCGCAGCAGGCCCGCGCGGCCTTCAAGTCCGACCAATGGGTTGTCGTCCGAGACCTGGAACCCCTCCGCCAGATCGTCGGCGGACAGGCGGGCGAGCGCGTCGGCGTCCACCCGCCAGGGATCGCTCGGTGTGGACGAGAAGGCGCCCGCTTCGAACATCCGCAGGCTGGCGATGGCCAGTCCTTCGGAGCGGGTCAGGGTCTTGCCGGTGCGCGTGTCATGATAGCTCCAGCCGGGGCCGGAGCCGGCGTCCAGGAGCACGGAGACGATGACCAGATCGAACTCGGTCCGCGCGCGGTTGGCGGCGTCGGGCCAGGCCCGGCTCTCGGCCACCGGACCCCACAGGTCCACGCCATCGACGGCGAAATGCCGCCAGCGGGCATGGAAGGGTACGGCCAGCGTCGGATACTGGTCGCGGATGACGGCGGCGACATAGCGGGCCGTTTCCGGGAGTCGGTCGAGATCGACACGCCAGTGGTCGAGCCCGCCCGCGATGCCGATCTCCAGCATCTCACGGGCGCGCTCGCGGACGGCGGCGGCGGTCAGCAGGCCCTTTGCAAGCAGGATGGGCGCCTGCGCCGTTTCAGAACTGCTCAAGGTCGCGGCCCACCACGCGGGTCAATTCGTCAGCGGACTTGGCGCCTTCGGGGGTGAAGTAGCCGGCGGCCTTCTTGGCTTCCATTTCCACCGAGGCGTCAGGCGGGATCAGGTAATCGGGGATCGGCACGCGCTCGCCGATCTCGATGCCCGAGCCGGTCAGGGCGTCGTGCTTCATGTTGGACATGGAGACGAAGCGGTCGATCTTGGTGATCCCCAGCCAGTGCAGCACATCGGGCATCAATTGCTGGAAGCGGGCGTCCTGCACCCCGGCGACGCATTCGGTGCGCTCGAAATAGGTCGCCGCCTGATCACCGCCGGGCTGGCGTTTGCGGGCGTTGTAGACGAGGAATTTCGTCACCTCGCCGAGGGCCCGCCCCTCCTTGCGGTTGTAGACGATCAGACCCGCGCCGCCGTTCTGGGCCTCCTGAACGCATTCCTCGATCCCGTGGGTCAGATAGGGGCGACAGGTGCAGATGTCGGAGCCGAACACGTCCGAGCCGTTGCACTCGTCATGCACCCGGCAGGTCAGGCGGCGCGCCGGGTCGGCGATCGCGGCCGGATCGCCGAAGATATACAGGGTGATGCCGCCGATGGGGGGCAGGAAGACCTTGATGTCCGGGCGGGTGACGAGGTCGGCGTACATCCCGCCGGTCTGCTCGAACAGGGTGCGGCGCAGGGCGGTCTCGGTGACGCCGAAGCGTTCCGCGATGCCGGGCAGATACCAGACCGGATCGACGGCGGCCTTGGTCACCGCCACATCGCCGGTTTCGTGCACCACGGTCCCGTCGACCTTGATGCGGCCCGCGGCGATGGCCTCGTTGATCTCGCCGAGCTGAAGGCGGGCCCTGGTCACGGCGATGGTGGGGCGGATATCGACACCGTCCTGAATCTCGGTCGCGAAGTCCTCGGCCACGCGGGCGCCCCACGGGTCCAGCGAGACGATCTTGCCGCCATCGGTCCACTGCGGGAACGGCCCCATGGGCGTGGTCGGCGCGGTGTTGGTCAGGTCCGGGCGGTTGTTCGCGCTCATCGCCCCGGATGAAACGGCCAGCGCGCGATAGACCGAATAGGCGCCGCCATGGGCGCCGATGGCGTTGCGGTCCGGCCCGGCATTGACGGTGCCGATCACCGGCCCCCGTTCACGGGCGGTAGGGGCACCCCACCGGACGGGGAAGCGGGACGCGGTTCCCGCGCCGGGGTGGGAGTTGAGCCGGATGTGGCTCGGTCGGTTCGACATGTTTCCTCACTCGTCCCGGCCTGTTGTTTTTCTTGCGCCGGACTCGTCAGGACACACCCGGAACGGGAGCTTGTCCAGTGGCGTCAACGACGAGCGCCCTCCGCCCGTGCTCCGTGACCGCGAGACTGCGCCGCGCGTGAGGCATGACGTCCGCGCGGCCTGCCGGCGCTTGACCGCGCGGGTCGTGCGGGCGCTGATCGGGGCATGACGGAAACTCCCCCTCTTTCGGCTGTCGTGATCGGCGCGTCAGGCGGTCTGGGCGCGGCCATGGTCGCGGCGCTGGAGGCGTCGGGTCGCTTCAATCATGTCCATGCCTTGTCCCGATCAACCGGGTTGGACCTGGAAGACGAGGCGTCGATCGCCGCCGCCGCCGCCGGCCTCAAGGACGGGCCGCCCCTCGGCCTCGTGCTCGTGGCGACCGGCGTGCTGCACTCCGGCGCCGAACCTGAGCGGAGCTATCGCGCGCTGGACCCCGCACACATGGCGCGGGACTACCGGGTCAACACCATCGGCCCGGCGCTGGTCGCCAAGCACGTCCTGCCGTTGCTGCCACGCGATCAGCGGTCCGTCTTCGCGGTCCTGTCGGCCCGGGTCGGGTCTATCGGCGACAACCGGCTGGGCGGCTGGCACAGCTATCGGGCGTCAAAGGCGGCGCTGAACATGATCCTGCGGAATCTGGCGATCGAAATGGCCCGCACCCATCCGCAGGCGGTGGTGGCGGGTCTGCATCCCGGGACGGTGGACACCAGGCTGAGCGCGCCGTTCCAGCGCGGGGTGAAGCCGGACAAGCTGTTCAGCCCCGCGCAGTCCGCCGCCTGTCTGCTGGAGGTGATCGATGGCCTCAAGCCGCATGACGGCGGCGGCGTGTTCGCGTGGGACGGCGTGCGCATCCCTGAGTGAGGCCGGTTCAGGCGACGGCAAGGGAAAGGAACTCCCGCGTATTGACTCCCTCGCACAGTATGTCGCATACACTGTGTGTCACACACTATGTGACGCAGAGGGAGGGGCGGCGTGAGCGTCGAACCGGAACTTTTTGAAAGCATGCGGCTGGAGTTGCGCCGTGGATCGCTGGTGCTGGCGGTGCTCGCCTGCCTGCGGACCGAACGGTACGGCTACACCCTGCGTCAGGCGCTGGCGGCGGACGGGCTGGAGATGGAGGAGTCCACCCTCTACCCGCTGCTGCGCCGGCTGGAGAGCCAGGGGCTGCTGCAAAGCGAATGGCGTGAGGAAGAGAAGCGGAAGAAGCGCTTCTACGTCCTGTCGCCCATGGGCGTGTCGATGCTGGCCGCCCTGACCGACGAATGGCGGGGCATCAGCGACTCGCTCGAAAAACTTCTCTGAACATCCAGGACGAGGGGAAAGCCTGATGGACCTGATTGACCGCTATCTGAACGCCGTCGCCGCCCAGCTGCCGCAAAGCCAGCGGGCCGACATCATCGCCGAACTGCGGGACATGATCCTGAGCCGGTTCGAGGAAAAGGAGGAGGCCCTGGGCCGCCCCCTGACCGAGGTCGAGCAGGAGGGCATCCTGCGCGACATCGGCCACCCGCTGGCCGTCGCCGCCCGCTACGGCTCGGGGCCGCAGCATATCGTGGGGCCGGAGCTTTATCCGTGGTGGATGTTCGGCGTTCGCGCCGGTCTGATCGCCGTCGTCGCCATCACCGTGCTTGGCGCGATTGTGCGGGTCGTCGTCGGTGACGTCGAGGTGGGCCGCGCCATCGGGCAGGCCTTCAGCAGCATCTTCAATGGAGCCATCAGTCTGATCGGCTTCGCGACGCTGGGCGCCTACATCATCGAGCGTCAAAAGGAGAAGCCGCGCTTCCTGCGGGAATGGCGGGTGAAGGACCTGGGCCTGTTCGAGTTCGGCGGAAATCTGAACGCCGAGGCCGTGTCGCGGGGGCTCAGCGAGGGCGACTGGAGCGGCGAGCCCGCCAAGTCCGCCAAGGCGAAGCGCGGGTCATCGCCCACGGTCAGGGCGCTCGGCAGCGCCGTGGGCTGGGGCGTGGTCCTGCTCTGGTGGATCGGTTGGCTGCCGCTGACCCACACAACGCCGCAAGATCTGGGCGCGGTGGTGAGCGGCGTCGACTACGGCCGGATGCTGGGCGAGATGCACCAGCTTCTCTACTGGCCGGTGATCGTCTTCGCCGTTGTGAGGATCGCCTTCGACCTGACCCGCGCCCTGTATCCGAAAGGCGTGCGCTTCACGGCCTTGGGCGACATCGGCTTCGGCTTGGCGGAAGCCGCCCTGTTCGTCTGGGTTTGGCTGTACTCCCCGATGTCGCCGGTGGTCTTCGTGCCGGACGTGGAGAGCTTTATCGAACGGGTTCGTGTCATGTTCGCGAATGGCTGGTGGCCCCTGTCCAGCATCCTGATGCTCTGCGTCGCCCTCGGCTTCATCATCGCGGTGTCGAAGATCGTGGGCGCCGCGGGGCGGCTGATCACCGGCAAGGACAGCCGGATGCCCCACGCATCGAACTGAACCCTCGGGCGTTAGGCCCCGGCGGCCATCCGGCCGCCGGGGTTTTTCGTGGATGGGGCAGGCGTGACGCTGCAGCAGGGGCTGGCCTTCGGGCTGGTGGGTTTGACCATTGTCGCCTTCATATGGGGGCGGTTTCGCTATGACCTGATCGCGCTGGGCGCCCTCGTGCTGGGCCTCGCTATCGGGGTGATCCCGGCCGAGGCGGCCTTCGACGGCTTCCGCAACGATGTGACGGTCATTATCGCCGCGGCCCTGGTGGTCAGTGCCGCCTTCGCGCGGTCCGGCATTGTCGAGATGGCGCTGAAGCGGGTGCTGCCCCTGCTGAAGACCGAACGCAGCCAGACACCGGTGCTGACCGTCGCGGTCACCCTGCTGTCGATGGTGACGAAGAATGTCGGCGCGCTGGCGATCATGATGCCGGTGGCCCTTCAGGTCAGCCGCAAGACCGGATCGTCTCCCTCGCGCCTGCTGATGCCGATGGCGTTCGGAGCGATGGCGGGCGGGATGGTCACGCTGGTCGGCACGGCGCCCAACATCATCGTGGCCGAGGTTCGCGCCGATCTGCTGGGTCAGCCCTTCGGCATGTACGACTATGCGCCCGTGGGACTGGCCCTGACGGCGATGGCGCTGGTGTTTCTGGCGTTCGGCTATCGGCTGCTGCCGACGGATCGCAAGGGCGCGGTCGGGCTGGGAGAGGCGCTGGCGGCGAACGGCTACGCGACCGAGGCGCGGGCTCCCGAAGGCTGGACCTCGCCAAACCCCACCATCAAGGGCCTGTCGATGGTGGGGGACGGAGAGGTGCGCATCCTGGCCCTCATCCGGGGACAGAAACGCACCGCTAATCCGCGCGGCAATCACAAGGTTCTGCCCGGGGACACCCTGTTGATCGAAGGCGGTCCGGCGGCGCTGGAAAGCTTCCTGACCGCCAGCCATCTGCAATTGGTCCGGGAGGATCGTCCGGTGATGCTGGAGCAGCCGACTGACGAGGTGCAGGTGATCGAGGCGGTGATCGGCCGCAACTCGCCCCTGTCGGGCCAGTCGGTGCGGGCGGCGGACCTTTACGGCCAGTACGGGGTCAATCTGATCGGCGTGTCGCGCAGCGGCTATGAACTGACCCAGAAGCTGAGGTCCGCCCGGCTGCAGGCGGGCGACGTCATCCTGCTGCAGGGCGGGGAGGCGGGCCTGCCGACGGCTCTGAAGGCGCTGGACCTGCTGCCGCTGGCTGAGCGGGAGGTGCGGCTGGGCAGTGTGCGCAAACGCTTCCTGCCAGCGGTGGTGCTGGCCATCGCCATGACGCTAGTCGGCTTTGGCGTGCTCCCGGTCGCCATCGCCTTCTTCGGCGCGGCGGTGGTGATCGTCGCGCTGGGCGGGCTGAAGATGCGTGAGGCCTATGGGGCGCTGGACGGGCCTCTGCTGATCCTGATCGCCTGCCTGATCCCCGTTTCCGACGCCATCCAGAAGACTGGCGGCGCGGACCTGATCGCGGCGGGAATGAGCGGCCTGTTCACCCATCTGCCGGGCGTGCTGGCGGTCGGCGGGTTGATGCTGGCCTCGATGGCCGTGACGCCCTTCCTGAACAACGCCGCGACGGTGCTGATCGTCGCCCCCATCGGGGCCAGTCTGGCGACGCAGCTGGGTTACAATCCCAACGCCTTCCTGATGGCGGTGGCGGTCGGCGCGGCCTGCGACTTCCTGACCCCCATCGGCCACCAGTGCAACACGCTGGTGATGGGGCCGGGCGGGTATCGGTTCGGGGATTATGCACGGCTGGGCGCGCCGCTGAGCCTGCTGGTGCTGCTGGCGGGGCCGCCGCTGATCCTGATGGTGTGGCCGTTATAGATCGCCGAGCGGAGCTTGGGGCGCCCCCCCCTTCACTGTAGCGGAAACTCAGAACGACCGCTTTCGGCCATTGAAGTCCGCCGCACGCCCATGTCCGAAAGCCGCGAGCATTCTCCTCCGCTCCGGCCTATCTTCCGTCCATGGAAAACGCCAATGCTCTCGATCAGGAGGCCTGCTACCGCGCCGTGCTGACGCGTGATGCGCGGTTTGACGGGCGGTTCTTCGGCTGTGTGAAGACCACGGGCATCTACTGCCGCCCGGTCTGTCCGGCGCGGACGCCGAAGCGGGAGAACATGCGTTTCGTCGCCTCGGCGGCGGCGGCCGAGGAGGCTGGGTTTCGCGCCTGCTTGCGCTGTAGGCCCGAGACGGCGCCAGACATGGGCGCCTGGCGCGGGACGTCGAATACGGTCAGCCGGGCGCTGGTCCTGATCGAGGCGGGGGCGCTGGACGAGGGCGATGTGGATGCGCTGGCCGGGCGGCTGGGCGTGGGCGAGCGGCACCTGCGTCGCCTGTTCCACCAGCATCTGGGCGCGGCCCCGGTCAGTGTGGCCCAGACCCGGCGGGTGCTGCTGGCCAAGGCCCTGATCCACCAGACCGACCTGTCGATGGCGCAGGTGGCGCTGGCCTCGGGCTTCGGCAGCGTGCGGCGGTTCAACGAGACGTTTCAGGCCCTGTATGAGCGGCCGCCCTCGGCCCTGCGGCGTCGGGGTGAGCGGCTGCATGAGGGCGGCGTGTTGCTGAGCCTGCCCTATCGCCCGCCCTACGACTGGGACGCCATGCTGGCGGCGCTGGCCGCGCGTGGCGACGCGGTTGAGGGGCGGCGGTGGTCGCGGGGGCTGACCCGCGAGATCGACGGCGCCGGGGGATCGGTGTGGGTCGAACCCGGAGAGGATGGGCGTGTCACGGTCTGCGTCGAGACCGCTGAGCTGAAGGCTCTCCCCGGCGTGCTGGCGCGGGTGCGGCGGGTGTTCGACCTGTCAGCGGACCCGGACGCCATCGCGCGTGACCTGTCGTCAGACCCGCTGCTGAACCCGCTGCTGGCGGCGCGCCCGGGGCTGAGGCTGCCGGGCGACTGGATCGATGAGGGCGTCGAGCCGCCCAATGACCGGCTGATGGATGATCGCCTGACCGCGCGCGCCGAGCCTTGGCGTCCTTGGCGGGCCTATGGAGCGCTGTATCTGGCCATGGCCGATATGGACGCCGACGAGCGGATGGAGCGAGACGATGCCGAAGCGGCCTGAGATGGAAACCCTGACGCTGGACCGGGTGGCGACGCCTGTTGGGGAAGTTCTTCTGATCACCGGCCCCGAGGGGGCGGTGCGGGCGCTCGATTTCGCGGGATATGAGGCGCGGATGCATCGTCTGCTGGGGCGGCACAGCCCGGGGGCGGCGCCGGTCGAGGGGCGTGCGCCGGGGCGCGTGCGGACGGCGGTTCTGGCCTATTTTAGCGGAGACCTGAGCGCGCTCGACGGGCTGGCGGTGAAGACCGGCGGGACCGACTTCCAGAAGAGCGTCTGGGCGGCGCTGAGGGCCATTCCGGCGGGGCAGACGCGCACCTACGGCCAGTTGGCGGCGGCGATCGGGTCGCCCAAGGCCGTGCGGGCGGCGGGGCTGGCGAACGGGCAGAATCCGGTGGCCCTGATCGTGCCCTGTCACCGTGTGATCGGCGCCAATGGAACCTTGACGGGATACGCCGGAGGGCTGGAGCGCAAGCGCTGGTTGCTGGCGCATGAAGGCGTTGTGACGACTGCTTGACGGGGCCTCGAGTCTGCGTGTCACTGCGCGCGGGCTGTGAGGGATTTTTGAGTATGAAGACGGTTACTTTTGCGGGCCTGGCCATGACGGCCGGGCTTGGTCTGGCGACGACCGCCGCGGCGCAGGACGATGACTGGGAGTTCCAGCACGATCCGGCGCAGAACATCGCCATAGCCGCAGCACGCTACGACGCTGGGCAGATGATCGTGGTTCAGTGTCGTGACGGCAAGCTGACGGCGGTGGTGACGGGCCTGCCCGCTTCCGCCGAACCGCTGCGCCTGAACGCCGCGCGGGCCGACGGACGCTCCGACCAACAGACCTGGACGGCCGCCGGCGCCGCCGGGGCCTATCGCAGCAACGCGCCGGGGCGCGACGTCCGCTTCATGAAAGGCGGCGGCCTGTACTCAGTGCAAACTGCGGACGGGGCAGAGCCTTCGTTCCGGGGGGCGTTCGATCTGCCGACCCAGTCGGCCAATCTGGACCGGGTGCTGACGACCTGCGGCTGGAGCACGACGGACGACCGGGACGCCCTGGGGATTGCGCCGGGCGTCAGCCTGACCGACCCCGAAGCCCGTCGACCGGCTCGCAGGCAGCGAAGCGCACTTTCACGCGCGCCGCGTCGGGAGGTCGAGCCGCCGGTCGGTGCGCCGGTAACGCCGCCGGCCGAGCAACTGGTCAGCTGTGTCGTGCGCGATATGCACCTGAAGGACTGTCGGGCCGAACATCAGGCATCGGCCGCGCGGCCCGATATCGTGCGGGCCCTGCGCTTCTATGAGGACCGCGAGGTCTATGCGACCGAGGGCTCTGACGCCGCCGCCAACGAGGGCAAGGTGGTGTTTCTGAATGGGCCGCAGATCGTGGTGACGGTCGACTACATCGGTCGTGCTGACTGAGCCGGGTTGAAGCCGTCGACAAATGAATGGCCGGGACCGACATCCCGGCCATTTTTGTATTCGGCGTCAGGGCGCTACGGATCGGGCCTGAACCGGGGCGGCGTCCGACGCCTCGTGATCGTCCGCGAGACTGCCCAGTTCGCCCCGCTCGCGCGCCTTGCGGCCATAGACCCATTCGAACAAAGGGGAGGCCATCAGGGTGGTGACGATGGCCATCAGCACCATCATCGAGAACAGGGCCGGGCCGATGATGCCCTTTTGCAGGCCGATATTGAGAATGATCAGCTCCATCATCCCCCGAGCGTTCATCAGGGCCCCGATGCCCAATGCGGTGGCGTTGTCCTGACCGGTCAGGCGGGCGGCGGCCCAGCAGGCTCCAGCCTTGGCCAGGATGCTGCCGGCCAGAATGACCAGCGCGACGCCCAGCAAGGGCAGGCTGTTCACCATCGTCAGCTGGGTGTTCAGGCCCGAGTAGACGAAGAACATCGGCACCAGAACCACCAGGGCGAAAGGCTGGAGCTGGCGCTTCACTTCACTGGCCAGAAGGCCTCGGGGCATGGCTGCGCCCAGGATGAAGCCGCCGAAGACGGAATGCAGACCTGCGGCATCCATGGCCCAGGCGCTGAGCATGAACAGCACCAGCACGACGCCGAGAAGAGCGGGCGTGAGCCGGCCCTCACGCTCGACCCTGTCGGCCAGCGGCGCCAGCAGGCGGCGACCGAGGGTCAGCATGAAGACAGCGAACACACCGCCGCCGACAATGGCCTTGAGGGCGACTTCAGCGCCGCCTCCCAGGCTGGCCAGGACCAGCGCCAGAACGGCCCAGGCGCAGGCGTCGTCAATGGCGCCGGCCGACAGGGCCATGGTGCCGAGCGGCGTCTTGGACAGACCCCGCTCCTGAATGATGCGCGCCAGCACGGGAAAGGCGGTGATGGAGATCGCCGCGCCGAGGAACAGCAGCGACTGAATGGAATCCACGCCCTCGCCGAACAGCTTCATGTTCATCAGCCAGGGTGTCAGGGCCACGGCGACGAGGAAGGGGGCCAGCATGCCGGACAGGGACACCGCCGCCGCGCTGCGGGCGTTGGCCTTGAAGTGGTCGCCCCGGAAATCGAGGCCGACAATGAACATGTACAGGCCGATGCCCAGCTGAGCGCCGACAAACAGGACGCCGCGCGTGTCCTGCGGGAAGATCATGTCCTTCACTTCGGGTGAGATAAGTCCCAGCAGGGACGGCCCGAGCAGGACGCCTGCGATGATTTCGCCCACCACCTGCGGCTGGTTGAACAGTCGCTTCACCAACCAGCCCATCGCCCGACAGACCGCGATAACGACGGCCATCTGAAGGAAGAAGGCCACGCTCAACTCAGCCGGACTCATCTCGGTGCTCATCCCCAACGGCGACCGCTCGTCCGACCGGTTCGCCTCCCGCCAGAACGCTAGCACAGGCGAGGCGAGGAGACAGTGACATGCGAGCGGTTTGCAGCACTTTCCGCCTTGCGCCGCCGCTCGATCGGCCTACATTGCGCCTGCTTATGCTAACTTTGAGCATAAGGGTCGATTGAGGACAGGATCATGGCGGACGGCGCGTTCGGGCTGTCGGAGGAACTGGAGCGGGAGACCGCGCCCGTGTGGGACAAGGTCAAGGACCATGTGACCCCGCTGGAGTGGCCGCGCTACGCGGCCCTGATCAGCGAGATCAACGCGCTGAAGAAAGAGCGCGACGCGGTCATCCTGGCGCACAACTACATGACGCCGGAAATCTTCCATGGCGTCGGCGACTATGTCGGCGACAGCCTGGGACTGGCCAAGGAGGCGGCCAAGTCGAAGGCCAAGGTGATCGTCCAGGCGGGCGTGCACTTCATGGCCGAGACCTCGAAAATCCTCAGCCCCGAAAAGACGGTGCTGATCCCCGACCTGCGCGCGGGGTGCAGCCTCGCCAGCTCGATCACCGGCGAGGACGTGCGGCTGATCAAGCAACGTTATCCCGGTCTGCCGGTGGTCACCTATGTGAACACGACCGCCGACGTGAAGGCCGAAACCGATATCTGCTGCACCAGCGCCAATGCGGTTCAGATCGTGGAGTGGGCGGCGAAGGAGTGGGGCGTCGACAAGGTCATCCTGATCCCGGACGAGTATCTGGCGCGCAACGTCGCGGCCCAGACCGACATCAAGATCGTCGCCTGGAAGGGCCACTGCGAGGTCCACAAGCGCTTCACCGCGCAGGACATCGCCGACATGCGCGACGCCTGGCCGGACGCCGAGGTGCTGGCGCATCCGGAATGCCCGGAAGAAATCCTTCGGGCCGCCGATTTCGCCGGATCGACCGCAGCGATGACTGACTACGTCGAGGCCCGCAAACCCAAGCGGGTCGTGCTGATCACCGAATGCTCGATGGCCTCCAACATCAAGGGTGATGTCCCCGAGGTCCAATTCGTCGGTCCCTGCAACATGTGCCCGCACATGAAGCGGATCACGCTGGAGAACATCCGCGACTGTCTGCGTGACATGAAGTTCGAGGTCACCGTGCCCGACGAGATCATCGAGAAGGCGCGGATGGCCGTGCAACGCATGATAGACCTGCCTCCGCCGCCGATTCCCGCGCGGTATGATCTGGTCAAGGCCAGGCATCACGTGGATGTGGAGTTGATCTGAAGTGGTTCGAGTGTGGCGCGTACCGTTTGGCTACATGATCATCATCTGGCGCGCCAAACAGCGCTGGTTCGCCTTCAAACCGGTGCAGGATCTGCGCCGGGTCTATGAAATCCTGACACGCAGGGGCGTGCCGAAAAATCTGGTGCGTGAGGCGCTGACGCGGGCCAACCCCGCAGAGGCCCGGGCGCACAATCTGGACTGAACCCCGATGCACTATGTTCCGCCTGTCCGCGCCGTCGCGACCGTTGACCGTAAGACCCTGCGGCTTCTCGCCGTACTGGCCTTGTGGCTGAAGGCGGAAAAGGCCACGTCGCGGGGATGAGCGACACCGACACCCCCCGCCGCCCCGGCCCCTGGGACATCAAGCCGGAAGAGACCCCCGCGCCGCGCAGGGTCGAGACACATGCGTCGGCTCGTAACGCGCCGCTGGCCTCGACTTCCGCGCATGCGCCGGTGCAGGGGCAGAGCATGGGCTGGGCGATCCTGTCGACGCTGCTGCTCGGCGGGCTGATCTATTACTGGACCCGCAGCTTCGAGATCGTCGCGGCGGTGCTGTTCGGCGTGCTTGTCCACGAGGTCGGCCATATGCTGGCGATGAACCGGCTGGGCATGGGCCCGGCCCGTATCTTCATCGTGCCCTTCTTCGGTGGCGCGGCCATCGGGCAGCGTCCGGCGGCGAGCGAGTGGCACGGCGTGCTGGTGGCGCTGGCCGGACCGGCGTTCGGCCTGCTGGCCGCGGTACCCTTCTTCGCCCTGTACGGCTGGACCGGGCAGGGCGTCTGGCTGGCCTGTGTGATGGCCATCGCCTTCATCAATCTGCTCAACCTGCTGCCCGCGCCCATGCTGGACGGCTCGCGAGCCATTGGTCCGGTGCTGGCCAGAATCCATCCGCTGCTCGAGCGGGCCGTGCTCATCGTGATCGGCGGACTGGCCGTCCTGTGGGGCGTATCCAACGGCAGCTGGCTGTTCGCCTTCTTCCTCGGCCTGGCCCTGTTCAGCTATCTGAAGCGCGGGGACTGGCGGCCCGAGGGGCGACGTCTGACCGTGGGCGAAGCGGTCAAGTCGACGGGGCTGTTTATATTGACGGCGGGCGCCTGCGTCGGTGTCGGCCTGCTCGCCATCCTGCCGGGCGCCGAAAGTCTGGCCATGGCCGCCGGGCACGGGGCCGGCCTGTTCGAGTTCGGTCAGTGAACCGCATCCGCCACGACGGCCCGTTGATCATCGGCGGCGGCCTCGCCGGTCTGTCGGCGGCGCTGGAAGCCGGGCCGCGTCCGACGCTGGTAGTGACGCCCGCGCCGCTGCTGCAGGCCTGCTCGTCCGCCTGGGCGCAGGGCGGCGTGGCGGCGGCGCTGTCGGTTCAGGATGATCCGGCCCTGCACGCGGCGGACACCGCGGCGGCGGGCGCCGGACTGGTGGACCCGTCCGCAGCGCGCGCCCTGACGGAGGACGGCAAACAGACCGTCGAATGGCTGGCCTCGCTGGGCGCGCCGTTTGATCGTGCCGCCGATGGCGCCTTCGCCGTCAGTCTTGAAGCCGCCCACTCCCGCGCGCGTGTGGCGCGGGTCGGCGGCGATGGGGCAGGGCGGGCAATTCTGTCTGCTCTGGTCGCATCCGTGCGCGCCGCGCCCCATGTTGAAGTCTGGGAGAACGGCCGACTGCGCGCCCTTGTACAGGACGACACGGGGCGGGTGCGCGGGGCTGTGATCGAGCGTGACGGTCGGCTGACCGAGGTGCTGGCGACGGCCGTGGTGCTGGCGACCGGCGGTGCGGGCGGGCTCTATGCGCGCACCACGACCCCGGCGGCCCTGCTGGGCGAGGGGATGGCGCTGGCCTACAGGGCGGGCGCGGAAATCCTGGACCCCGAGTTCGTGCAATTCCATCCGACGGCGATCGATGTGGGGCTGGACCCCATGCCGCTGGCGACCGAGGCCCTGCGCGGCGAAGGCTCGCGCCTGATCGACGCCGGTGGGCGCTTCCTGCTCGGCGAGGCGCCGGATGCAGACCTGAAGGCGCGCGACATCGTCGCCCGAGCGGTGCACAGCGCCCGCGCCGAGGGACGAGGCGCCTATCTGGATGCCCGCACGGCTGTGGGCGACAAGTTCCCGCATGAATTCCCGGCGGTCTTCGCCGCCTGCATGCGGGCCGGGCTGGACCCGCGCGAGACGCCGATCCCGGTCGCGCCGGGCGCCCACTATCATATGGGCGGTATCGCCGCCGGTCTGAACGGACGCACCAGCCTGCCGGGCCTGTTCGCGGTCGGGGAATGTGCGGCGACGGGCGTGCACGGCGCCAACCGGCTGGCCTCCAACTCCCTGCTGGAAGCCGCGGCCTTCGGGCGGCGCACCGGGCGCGCGGCGGCGGAGGAGATCGGCGGTGAGGGCGAGACGCGCAAAGCCTCAATCGCGCCAGAACTGACGCCCGAGGCGCTGACAGCCCTGCGTGTGAGCATGAGTGACAATGTCGGGGTGGTGCGCGACGCCGACGGGCTGGCGCGGGCGATGGTGCTGATCGAGCGGCTGGAGCAGGAGGCGCGCGGGGCCCTGCCGGTGCTGGCGGCGCGGTTGATCACGGGTGCGGCTCTGGGTCGCCGTGAGAGCCGGGGCGGGCACTATCGCACTGACTATCCGAACACCGACGCCGCGCCGCGCCACACCCGGCTGCGCCGTGAGCCGGAAATGCCGACCCCTGACATGATGGCCGCCGAATGAGCCCGACCCTTCCCGACGTTCTGATCGAGCCGGTGGTCCGGTTGGCGCTGGCCGAGGATCTGGGGCGGGCAGGGGATGTGACGGCGAGAGCCTGCATCCCCGGGGATGCGCGGATGCGGGCGGTCTTCGCCGCGCGCAAGCCGGGTGTGCTGGCCGGCATTGACTGTGTCCGTCTGGCGGTGCTGGCCATGGACCCGCAAGCCTCGATCAAGCTGAAACTGTGCGACGGCGACAGCTTCGAGGCGGGGGCCGTGCTGGCCGAAGTCGAGGCTGGCGCCCGTGCCTTCCTGTCCGCCGAGCGGACAGCCCTGAACCTGCTGGGGCGGCTGTGCGGGATCGCCACCCTGACCCGGACCTATGTGGAGGCGGTGGCGGGCACGGGCGCGCGCATCGCCGACACCCGCAAGACCACGCCGGGCCTGCGGGCGCTCGAGAAGCACGCCGTCCTGTGCGGCGGCGGGCTGAATCATCGTTTCGGGCTGGATGACGCCATCCTGATCAAGGACAACCACGTCGCCGTTTGCGGCGGAGTGGGCGAAGCGGTGCGACGGGCGAAGGCCGCCGCCGGGCACCTGATGAAGGTCGAGGTCGAGGTCGACGGGCTGGATCAGCTGGACGAGGCGCTCGGTGAGCGGCCCGACGTGATCATGCTGGACAACTTCTCTCTCGCAGACCTGCGCGAGGCGGTGAAACGCGTGGCGGGGCTGGTGACCCTGGAAGCCTCGGGCGGGGTCAATCTGGATACCGTGCGCGCCATCGCGGAGACCGGGGTGGACGTGATCTCGGTCGGCGCCCTGACCCATTCGGCGGCGTCGCTGGATATCGGACTGGACGCGATCTGAGCCGAACGCCGTTCCGGAACGGTCCGGTCGCGGGACGGTTAGCCTTTCGAAGGAGACAGTCGATGACTCACAGTCCGAAAATTCCGAAGGAGCAACGCAGCTTCGCTGATCGTGGCGGCCGCTCGATGGACGAGGCCGTGAATGCTGATCGCCGCGATCTTGCGACGGGCGCGCAGTCCGGTCAGCCCGGCGACTCCGACGTCAATCTCGAGACGCAGGGACGGTTCGGCAATCTTCGCCAGAACCTGACGACGCACTGGAAGGTGCAGCAGCGCTGATCAGGCTGAAGGAGCCGTGGTTTCGCTGGCGGCCGACGGCGCGGACGTGATCGCGGGAGCGGCCGGACGCGGCGCGGGGGTTTCGGTCTGGACCGGACGGGCGTCCTGACGGGCTTCCTGTGCGATCAGCAGATTGTAGGCGACCGCACCGACTTCGCGCGCCGGACCGCTGGGATCCAGACTGGCCTGAACAATCTGAGGCGTGTCTGCCTCGGTCGAGCGGCGGGCGGCGTAGGTGAACGCGCTGCTGGCCCCTGAGCGGCCGCCGAAACGGTAGAACAGATGATCGCCGACCTGCGTCACGCGGATCAGGCTGTTGCGCCACTGGGGCGAAACGCCCGTGGTGTGGAAATGGGTGGCGTTGCCGACGCCGCTGTACACCGAGCCGGACAGCGCCGCCGAGGCCACGGCGCGGGCGCGATCCCATGCAGCTCGGTTGACGTTCCCGCGCATGGAGCCGTTGCAGGTAAAGCTGAACTGACACCCCGTTCGACGGCCCGCGCCCTGGAAGACCACGCCGCAGACCGTCTTGGGGAAGGCCGGGTGGCGAACGCGGTTCAGGACCACCTGGGCCACGGCGCGCATGCCGTCACGGCCTTCGCCACGGGCTTCGTAATAGGCAGCCTGAGTCAGGCAATCGAGATCGCGCGAGGCTTCAAGCGCGCCGGCGAGGCGGAAGGGCTGGGCGGCGACCGGCGCCGACAGATTCGCCTGACGCAGGCCCTCGATGCGTTGCGGGCTAAGGCCGCGCAGTTGCTCAAGGCGCGCGGTCAGGAGCTCGGCCTGACGGTCGCGCTGGCTTGGGCCGGCTACAGTATAGGGGTCGTGACGGCGCGCGATGGTCAGCGCACTTTCATCGAGGCCGCCTGCCGCGGCGGCCAGAGCTTCCTCGGTGAAGCCCGCGGCGGTCGCGCCGTCGATGCGCGACGCCTGATCCCGAACAGCGGATGCCTTGGCCGCCGTGCCGCCCAGATAGGCGCCGCCGACCGCCAGTCCCACCAGAGCGCCGAACATGGCCGCCGCCGTGCCTGGCCGAATACGGGCCACACGATCAACGGGCGGGTTCACACGCGTCTGCGAGGAATTCGGCAAAGGCTCAGTCCTGTTCGGCAGGGCGCAGTGCCGCCCCCGGGTAGTCTCGCCGCCGGGCGATCCGTGATCGCGATCCGACTGCAGTTCCGATGTTCGGCGAACGGCCGGGCTTCGGAGGACGCGCCTTAAGCCAGCGATTTGTGGCGCCAATGTGGTTGATTCGCAAGAATCGTGTGCATCGCAACATTAGGTGTTAATGCCTATGTATGTGGCGGAAGGCGTCCCTATGAGTGAGAGTGGATGTCTTCAGTCGATTGGTGATTTACTGTATCGAATGCCGCAGGGTCTTTGTCACAATCCGACGTGAGGATCTTCCGATGTCTTCATGCTCGCCTTTATCTAGTCTTTGGGCGGGCTTTTTCCTGAAACGTAACTTCCAGCTGCAGGTGGAACCCCTGCGGACGTGATGACGTTTGGTGTTGTGAACAGGAGAAGAGACATGCGCCGCATTTCCACCGTCGCCGTACTGGCCATTCTGGCCCTTGGAGCCGCTGCTTGCGGCACAACGATCGAACAGAAGGCCGCTACCGGCGCTGTAGCGGGAGCCGTCGTCGGCGGGCCCGTGGGCGCGGCAGTAGGCGGAGCGGCCGGCGCGGCGGTGGGTCAGGCTGAGCGCCCGAACTGACACACTGCGGAAAGGGCTTGAGCCATCTGGCCCTCCTAACCTTGCTTTTTGACCCTATATGGGGTTAGCGGACCCGCCCGGGGCTGAGCCAAGCTCGCCCCGGCGAACGCGCATCTGAAAATCAATCAAGGATACGACGACCCCACGCATGAGAGACCTGAAACAAACCGGCTTCAACGACCGCCTCTCCGCCCAGAAGGACGCCAAGGCGGCCCTTCTCGCCAAATTCAAGCCGAAGGCGGCGGCTCCCGACCCCGAGTTCGAAAAGCTGGCTGAAAAGCGCGCCGCCGAGAAGGAAGCGCTGCGCCAACAGCATGAATTGGCCAAGGCCGAACTGCGCCGGGAAAAGGCTGAGAAGGAAGCTGCTCGCCAAGCCGAACTGATGGCTGCCCAGGAAGCGGTGGACGCCGAGAAGCGCGCCGCCCGCAAGGAGCGCAAGCAACTGTCCAAGGAAGAGCAGAAGGCGGCGCGCGATGCGCGTTACGCCGCTCGCAAGGCGCGACAGCGCTGATCTGCTGACGATCTCCCGCGACCGTCCCGGACGGTCGCGGGCGTCAATCCGCTCCGGCGGGAACCTGTCCCAGAATTTCGGCCAGCTGTTCGCCTGAGTAGGGCTTTCGCAGGAACGGCCAGGGGGCGTTCGACAAGGCCTCATCGACATCATCGCCGGCATAGCCGGAGGTCAGGACAATCCGCATGTCCGGCCATTCGGTGGCGCAGACGCGCGCCAGCTCGATGCCCGTCATGCCGCCGGGCATGACCACGTCGCTCAGCATCAGGTCGAACGATTCGACCCTCAACATTTCCAGGGCCCGCGGCGCCGTATCGGCGGCGATAACTTCCATGCCCATGGCTGTGAGCAGGTCCAGGGCGATGGCCGCGACGCCGGGATCATCCTCAACCAGCAGAATGCGACGCGCACCGACCTGCGGATAGGGCGAGACCGCACGGGCCGCGGAACCGATGCCCTCGGCGCGATCCAGCGGTGGAAGATACAGACGGAACTCCGTCCCCCGTCCGACCGTGGACGCCACCCGCACGCCGCCGCCGGATTGACGGGCGAAGCCATAGACCTGGCTGAGGCCCAGACCGGTCCCCTTGCCGACGGCCTTGGTTGTGAAGAAGGGCTCGAAGACCCGGCTGAGCACCTCCGGGTCAATACCGGCGCCGTTGTCGGACACCGATACGCAGACATAGTCGCCGGCGGGTAGCTCGTGCACTTCGCCGGCGTGCACCGAGACGATCTGGGTCTGGACGGTGATCCGGCCCTTGTCGCCCACGGCGTCGCGCGCGTTGACCACAAGGTTCAGCAAGGCCGCCTCGAACTGGGACGGATCGACATTCACCCGGGCGCCGCCACGACGCAGTTTCAGCCTGAACTCCACCGCTTCGCCGACCGCGCGGCGCAGCAGGGGGTCGCTCTCGCGGATCAGGGCGTTCAGATCCAGGGCCTGTGGGCGCAGCGCCTGGCGGCGGGAGAAGGCCAGCAGCTGGTGCGTCAGGCCCTCGCCGCGACGGGCGGCGGCCAGCGCGGCCTCGCCCAGCTTCTTCTGGCGGGCGGCGTCGTCCGGTGAACGCAGCATCATGTCCAGCGCCCCGATGACCACGGTCAGCAGATTGTTGAAGTCGTGCGCGACGCCGCCGGTCAGCCGTCCCACCGCCTCCATGCGCTGGGCATGCATCAGGTCGGCTTCGGCCTTGGCCTTTTCCGCGAGCGCTTCGCTGACGCGTTCTTCCAGCAGTTCGTTGATGCGCTTCAGGTCATCCTCGGCCCGCCGGGCTTCGGTGACGTCGATGGTGGCGCCGACGTAGCCCTGGAAGCGGCCTTGGCCGTCGAAACGGGGAATGCCCTCGCAACGCAGCCAACGGCGGCCCATCTGCGGATGCTCGACCTCCAGAACGCTCTCGAACCTGTCCCGCTGTTCCAGCGCCGAAAGGAAGTCGGCGTGGAAGGCTTCCAGTCCATTTGCGGTCATGACGGCCTGCCAGTTTTGCTGCAGATCATCGTCGCGCTGAACGTCGAAGAAGGTGCGGTAGCGCTTGTTGGCGAACACCACCCCGCCAGTCTCGTCAGTCATCCACATCTGGGCCGGCGCGCTGTCGGCGACCGTGCGGAAGCGGGTCTCGGACTCCTGAAGGCGCGCCTGCGCCTCGCGAATATCGGTGACGTCGAAGGCCACGCCGACGAAGCCGATGACTTCGCCATGCGCATCCAGCCGGGGGCGGGAGAAGGATTTGAGCCAGCGATATTCGCCGTCGTGGCGCAGGTAACGGGCCTCCATGGAAAACGGCTGGCGGGTGGCTTCGCCAGCAAGGGATTCCTGAAGAATCCGCTCGTGATCGTCCACGTGGATGACCTCCCGCCAGTCGGCGAGGCGGGCATCCTCGTAGGAACCGCCGGTGTAGGCGACATAGGCCTGATTGACGAACTCGCGGGTCCGGTCGCGGCCTGTGACCCAGATCAGCACGGGCGCGGTGTCGGCGATGGCGCGGAAGCGTTCCTCGCTTTCCCGGACCGCCCCCTCAGCGCGAGCGCGCTCGATCTCGGTCCATGTGCGGCCGGCGACTTCCTGCAGCAGGTCGATCTCGGCGTCGGCCCAGTGTCTGACCTCAGCGTTGTGGACATACAGGAACGCCTGCAGGCGCCCGCCACGGATGACGGGCGCGCGCATCAGGGCGCGGGTCCCCAGCCG
Organism: Brevundimonas sp. M20; assembly: GCF_006547065.1. Lineage (NCBI taxonomy): Bacteria > Pseudomonadati > Pseudomonadota > Alphaproteobacteria > Caulobacterales > Caulobacteraceae > Brevundimonas > Brevundimonas sp. M20. The sequence continues at coordinate 755,713 of NZ_CP041243.1, forward strand.
TTCAAAGACCTCCAGCGCATCGCGGGTGCGACTGTCGGCGCGCACGTCGGAGATCTGGATCACACGTCCTTCGGCCAGATCCCGGATCAGGTCGGCGCCGAGGTCGGCGAGGCGGAACTGGCCCTGGGCGCTGACCACGCCGGCGGTCCAGTCTCGACTCATGGAGACAAGGCCACGCGCCTGATCGACCTCGCCGTAGCCGACACGATCAGCGCCGAGTTCGGCGCCGAGGGAGCGTTCGACCTCGACCATGATATCGTCCGGCGAGGTCAGGTCGCGCAGGCGGTCGGTGAGGGACAGCAGGAAGGTCTGCCGCCGCTCCTGCGCCTCGAGCGCGTCGATGGCCACGCGGGTGTCGGTGATGTCGAACGACATGCCGACGTAGCCGAGGAAGGCGCCGTCCGCATCGAAACGGGGATTCACGGCCACCCGCATCCAGCGCCAGCTGTCGTCGAAGCGTTTGAAGCGGGCCTCGAAGCCATAGGGGCGGTGTTCCGGCCGGGCGACCTCCATGACCCCCTCGACCTCGGCCACATCGTCCGGATGCAGGGCCCGGCGCCAGACGGACCCCAGCAGCTTTTCGTGTGGCTGACCGTAGAAATCGACCAGCGCGGTGTTGACGAATTCGACCTCGGCGTCGGCGTTGGTCATCCAGACCGGGGAGGGCGCGGTGTCCGCCATCAGGCGGAAGCGGCTCTCGCTCTCACGCAGGGCCGCCTCGGCGGCCTTGGCGGCGGTGATGTCCACGACCACGGCGATGAAGCCGATCAGGTCGCCATCGGGGTTGGTGAGCGCGCGCAAGCTGGTCAGGGCCCAGACCACGGTCCCGTCCGGGCGGATGTAACGCTTCTCGATCCGGCCCTCGCTCCCGCGCCGGGCGGCTTCCAGCGCGCGGCGGGTCACTTCGACATCGTCCGGATGGGTGACGTCGCGGGTGGTTATGCCGATGGCCTGTTCAGGCTTGAGCCCGAGAATCTCCGCGAATCGGGCGTTGGCGCTGATGATCTGGCCTTCCAGACCGACGCGGGCGATCCCGGCGGAGGCCTGTTCGACCATGGCGCGCAGTTCCTGCGTCGTCTCGCCGACGCGGTTGTCGGAGGCTCTCAGCCGCCGGACGGTGTCGTCAAGATTCCGCAGGGTGGTGCGCAGCGAAGCGGCCAGGACCGTTCCGAACACCGCGACCACGACGAAGGTGCAGACCGTGACGGTCAGCAATTCCGCGGTGCCGACCAGAAGCCCCTCGAACTGCCGGCTGATCAGGGTCGCCCCGAGGATGCCCAGGACAATGGTCGTATAGCCGGCGATCTGGCCGGCCCAGAGCGCGGCGATCAGGACGGCGGGCAGCATGACCGTCAGGCCGGTGACGCTGCCGTAGATCGGTTGAAGGGCGAGGCGCAGGGCAAGACCCACTGCCGCGCAAATGACGCCCGTCAGCACCGCCTGCCCGGGCCGCCCGGGCTGGGCCAAGGCGAGCTGTCTGAAAAACCTGTCCGCCCCCAAAGTCTGTTCGACCTCCCGCGCACGCTCTCGGTGGCGTGACTGATTGCAACGCTATCCCGATAAACGCGTTCCCGAACGCCGCATATATACGTTTTTATGGTCAAGCTTTCCGTAGCGCGGGCTTGGCCGGGGGCGTCGCGGCGCCTAATTAGCAGGCCTGAAACAGCGCTTCTTCTGAAGGACATCTCCCCATGACCGTGACCATCGACACCGGCCTGAGCTCCGCCGAACGCAATGGCGTCGCCGAGGAACTGACCAAGGTTCTGGCTGACAGCTTCGCGGTCTATCTGAAGACCCACGGCTATCACTGGAACGTGCGTGGACCGGAGTTCTTCAGCTTCCACAACCTGCTGGAGCAGCAATATCGCGACATCTGGGCCGCGCTCGACGAAATCGCGGAACGCATTCGCGCCCTGGGCGTGCTGGCCCCGCAGAGCTTCTCGGGCTTCGGCAACCTGACCTCGATCAAGGACGGTGATCCCGAGAAGGACGCCATCCCGATGCTCAAGGAACTGCTGGCCGATCACGACACCCTGATCGCCACCGCCCGCAAGGCGTTTGAGGTGGCGGACGAAGCCGGCGACGAGGCCTCGGCTGACCTTCTGACCCAGCGTCTGGCGGCGCACGAGAAGTTCGCGTGGATGCTGCGTTCGACCCTCGGCGGGCGGTAAGCGTGACCAAACGGCGCTTTTCGGTCTGAAAAGCGCCGCTCTTCGCGGGCATGATCATTGCTCCGGTTTTCGGACCGGCCGCCTTGGAGACGCATGCTGACCAGAACGACCCTGATCGCTATGATGACACGAGCGCGTCGGCTGCTGGCCGCCGCGCCCTTGTCGTTGGCGGTCATCGGTGTCGCGATGGCGGCCTCGTCAACGCCCCGGCCCGAGATCGACCAACGGATCGAGGCCGTGCGGCGACTGACCAACGGTGATCTGTCCGACAAGGGGCTGGCCGCCATCGCGGCGCGCATGACGCCGTCGCAATTGGCGCTGGCCGAACGGATGGACCCGTCCATGCGGCGGGCCGCCCTGTATGGCCTGACACCCGGTTGGGAAAATCTGACCCTGACCGGCAAGCCGACGCTGGATTTCGGCGAAGCCGGACTGGACGCCTTGCGCCTGAACGCGGCCACGCCTGCCGTGTCCGGCCAGTTGCGCGCCGCCCGCCCATTCGTTTTCCGCCCGGCCACCGCCGAGGATCGTCGTCGCGCGCAGCGGTGTCTGACGCAGGCCATCTACTACGAGGCGGCGCTGGAGCCGACCGAAGGGCAGGAGGCGGTGGCGCAGGTCATCCTGAACCGCGTGCGCGATCCCAACTACGCCAACACCGTCTGTGGCGTGGTGTTCGAGGGCGCCGAGCGGGTCACGGGGTGCCAGTTCAGCTTCACCTGTGACGGGGCGCTGTCGCAGGCGCCGGTCGCCTGGGCCTGGGAACGGGCGCGCAAGGTGGCGGATCGCGCTCTGGCCGGTCACGTCTCCGCGCGGGTCGGCACCGCGACCCACTATCACGCCGACTACGTCCACCCGTGGTGGGCGCCGACGTTGAACAAGCTGACCCAGATCGGGGCGCACATCTTCTATCGCTGGAAGGGCGTGTACGGCGAACCCTCCGCCTTCCGTCAGGCCTACTCCGGCCGTGAGCCTTTGATTGACGAGGCCCGCTTCTCACGCCCCCGTATCCAGATCCCGGACGTCGTCACACCTGCCGAGGCTGACGCGGCCCTGACCCTCGCCGCGGCCAACGGGCGCGATGCGACCCGTACCGTCGAGATCAACGGCCAGACCCGTGTCGTGGGTGTGGTCTCGCTGGGCGGACGCCGTCAGGCCTCGTCGGCGGAAATCGCCGCGATCAACCAGAAGCTGGCGGCTTTCGAGGCTCCCGCCGCCGCAGCCCCCGCCCCGGTCGCGCCGGGTGTGACGCCGATGGCGGTCGAGGAAGTCGGCCGCCCCGGTTCCTGAAATCGTCGCTGACGCAGTTGCAACGCGACGGCCATCTTCGCATTAAGATCGGACCACCGGCGCGCGGCGCCGCTTGAGGCCACGGCGTGCGCGACAGCAATACAGAAACCACCGGCGCCACAGCGGAGCGGGAACGACTGGCCGTCCTCCGGGCGTATGGCGTTCTGCAGACGGCGCCCGAGGGGGATTTCGACGAGCTGGTGACGCTGTCCGCGCGGATTTGCGGGACGCCCATCGCCCTGATCAGCCTGGTTGGCGAAGACGAGCAATGGTTCAAGGCGCGGGTCGGTCTGGATGACGATTCCACGCCCCGGGACTGGTCATTCTGCGAGCACGCCATGCGTGGGGCGGAGGTGATGGTGGTGCCGGACGCCACGCTGGACCCCCGCTTCGCAGACAACCCTCTGGTGACCGGGGCGCCGAATATCCGTTTCTACGCCGGTGCGCCGCTGGTCGGACGTGACGGGCATCCGCTGGGCGCGCTTTGCGTGATCGACAGCAAGCCCAGACCAGAAGGACTGACGGACCTTCAGGCCTATACCCTGACCGTGCTGGCGCATCAGGTGATGGCCCAGATGGAACTGCGCCGCACGCACTCGGCGCGGATCGAGGTCGCGGACCAGTTGGCCGAGAGCGAGGCCCGTTTTCGCGCCATCGCCGACTCGATGCCCCAGATGGTCTGGTCGACCCTGCCGGACGGCTTCCACGACTATTACAACGCCCGTTGGTACGAGTTCACCGGCATGCCGGACGGATCGACGGACGGTGAGGGCTGGAGCGACATGTTCCACCCGGAGGATCAGACCAGGGCCTGGGATCGCTGGCGACACTCGCTGGCGACCGGCGAGCCCTATGAGATCGAGTACCGTCTGCGCCACCGCTCCGGCGTCTATCGCTGGACCTTGGGCCGGGCCATGCCGATCCGGAACGAGGCGGGCGAGATTGTCCGCTGGTTCGGCACCTGCACCGACATTGATGACCTGAAGCGGATGGAGCAGTCCAAGGAGCTGCTGAGCCAGGAACTGAGCCACCGGATCAAGAACATCTTCGCGGTGGTGTCAGCCCTGATCGCCCTGTCCGCCCGCAAATTCCCGGAGGCGAAGCCGTTCGCGAGCGTTGTGCGAACCCGGATCAACGCCCTGGCGCGCGCCCACGAATTTGTCAGGCCGCACACCGAAAACTCGCGTCCTCTGGTCGGGTCCATGACCCTGCACGCCTTCCTGACCGACCTGTTCAAGGCCTATGCGGGACCGGAAGGAGGGGCGCGGGTGAGGGTGTCCGGCGACGACGCCACCTTTGACGATCAGGCCGCGACCTCGGTGGCCCTGCTGTTCCACGAACTCGCGACCAATGCCGCCAAGTACGGCGCCTTGTCCGCCGACAGCGGCTATGTGGAGCTGGAAACCCGCAATCACGGGGACCGCTTCATTCTGGGATGGAGCGAGTTCGGCGGACCGAGGGTGACCGGCGCCCCGGAACGGACAGGCTTCGGCACCTCGCTGGCCACCCTTTCCGTGGAGGGACAGTTGGGCGGGCGTCTGGAACGGAATTGGGCGCCCGAGGGTTTGCGGGTGGTCGCGGATTTGCCCGCAACCGCCCTGTCCCGCCGTCGCGCGGCGCTGGGTGTCTGATATCCAACATTGGCCCGAAACCTGCAGCCGTCTTGCGCGTTCCCCCATCGCGTTGCACACGCACGCAACAAGTTGATAAGTCCCGCTCCGCCTCCCATGACCGCCCGTATCCTCATTATCGAAGACGAAGCCCTCGTCGCCATGGAACTCCGCTTCGTGCTGGAAGATCTGGGACATGAGGTGATCGGTACCGCGGCGGATGCCCGATCCGCTCGTGATCTGGTGCGCGAGACCGATGTCGATCTGGCGCTGGTCGATATTCACCTGTCCGACGGTCCCACCGGCGTCGAACTGGGGCGCGAGCTGGCGCAGGAGATGGGGGTTACGGTCCTGTTCATGACCGCCAACCCCGGCATGGTGCGGAACGGGGTTGCCGGGACCATAGGTGTTCTGTCGAAGCCGGCGGAAGAGCGGGCGGTCCAGAAGGCCGTCGATTACGCCCTGCGTCGGCGCGTGGGTGAATCCGTCGACCAAGCGCCTGTAGAACTGCAACTGTTCGGGTAGCCCGTCAGCACGGCCCGTCGGTCACATACTGAAATTTGGAAAGGGGAGGCTGACGACAGCCTCCCCTTTCCTGTTTCTCTTCCACGTTCGCCTGCTTGGGAGGCGAAACTCCGGTCACCAGACCCCGATCTTCTCCGCTTCCTTGTGCGAGATCGGATGGTGGGCCTTGGCGTGGTCTTCCTCGGCGAGGAAGCGGACGGCTTCCAGCGCGGCCATACAACCCATGCCCGCCGCGGTGACGGCCTGACGGTAGATGTCGTCGGTGACATCGCCCGCGGCCCAGACGCCCTCGATGGCGGTGGCGGCGGTGCCGGGCTTCACAACCAGGTAGCCGCCCTGCTTCGTCTCCAGCTGTCCGGCGAACAGCTCCGACGAGGGGGCGTGGCCGATGGCGATGAATACGCCGTCAGCGGTGATCTCGCGGGTCTCGCCCGTCTCGACATTCTTCAGGCGCGCGCCGGTGACGTTCACGCCGCCGAAGCTGTTGGTCTCACCCAGGATTTCATCGATGGCGTTGTTCCACACAACCTCGACCTTCGGGTGGGCGAACAGGCGATCCTGCAGGATTTTCTCGGCCCGGAACTCGTCGCGGCGGTGCACCACCGTGACCTTGCGGGCGAAGTTGGTCAGGAACAGCGCCTCCTCGACGGCGGTGTTGCCGCCGCCGACCACGATCACGTCCTTGTCGCGATAGAAGAAGCCGTCGCAGGTGGCGCAGGCGGAAACGCCGAAGCCTTGATATTTGGCCTCGCTCTCCAGACCCAGCCACTTGGCCTGTGCGCCGGTCGAGATGATGACCGTCTCGGCCAGCATTTCCGTCCCCGAGTCCAGCGTCAGGCGGAACGGACGCTGCGACAGGTCAGCCTTGACCACGATGTCGTGGATGACCTCGGTCCCGACGTGCTCGGCCTGCTTCTGCATCTGCTCCATCAGCCACGGGCCCTGAATCACATCCGCGAAGCCGGGATAGTTCTCGACGTCGGTGGTGATGGTCAGCTGACCGCCGGGCTGAAGCCCCGCGATGACAACCGGGTTCAACAGGGCGCGCGCCGCATAGATGGCGGCGGTCCAGCCGGCGGGGCCGGACCCGATGATGGCGACACGGACAGTACGAAGAGTGCTCATGGAGACTATTTAGGGGCTGATTCCGGATTTCGCGATGCTAGGTTCGACGGACAGGACAAGGAGTCGGGGATGAAGAAGACCAACAGCGCGGCCTTCCTGCCGATCGGCATGGGGATGGGCGTCGCCATCGGCACGTCTCTGGGTGTCGCCACGGACAACATCGCCCTGTGGCTGCCCATCGGCATCGCCATCGGCTCCGGCTTCGGCGTCGCCATGATGGGCGCGAGCCATGCCAAGGCGAAGAAGGATGGTTCGGACGGTGGCGGGTCGGCGACGCACAGCGAGAGCTATAGCGACGTGCATGGAAACAGCGGCGGCTCCGACGGCGGTGGTGACGGCGGCGGCGGTGGCGGCGGGGACTAACGCCCCAGCTCTTCCATGATCACCCGCGCCGCCCGGTCGGTCTCCACCAGCGGCGCATAAGTCCAGCTCTCCAGCGTCCCGTCGAACGGCCGCGCCGCGCCCCGCTCACGCAAATCGGCGTGCAGGCTGGCGAATTTGTCGGCGGGCTTGGTCGCCACCATCGGCAGGACGTGCACCGGCTTGCCGGTCGAGGCGGCTTCGGCGGCCATGTTGGCGCTGTCCTCGGTGACGAGGATGTGGTCGGCCGCGTGCAGGAAGGCGAAATAGGGGTTCGGCCCCTCACCATTCCAGATCAGGCCCGGCAGATGCGACAGGCGCGCCGTCATCGCGGCCTTCGCCGCCTCGGGCGTGCGCCGCGAGAAGGTCAGCATCAGGGAGCCGCCGGCTTCTGTCACAGCGGTCGCGATCCGTTCGGCCAGTTCAGCGGCGTGAGCTTCCGGCAGGTCATGCGCCCGCGACCTGCCGCCGATCAGCACCGCCACGCGCGGGCGGGGCAGGGGCTCCAGCCGATCGACAAACGCCTTGGCGCCCTCGGCCAGCCGGTCGGCTGAAACCCGGTGTGGCGATCCGGTGATCGACAGGACATTCGCCCCCTCGATCCCGTCATGCTTCGGAGCGACCACCAGATCGTAGTCGCGGGTGCGCCAGCGCGGGTCCTGGGTCTGGACGACGAAGGTCTTTCCGCCCGACCGCGCCCGGACCATCAGCGACAGAGGCAGGGTGGACCGGCCCGTGGCGATCCATACGTCGGGCCAGGCCTCTCCGGGCTTCGGAAAGGGATCGTCGCTCGTCGGGTCCAGCATCCACGGCGCTTTCAGCGCCGAAGGCAGCTTGTCGAACAGCTTGCGCCATTTCACGCGAACGGTCGTGATTTCAGACGACGAAAGGCGCTGGAGGGCTTCCGCCAACCCCAGCGCCTGATTTTCCATCCCGATCCGGCCGTCCGAGACGACGCGGATCGTGAGCGGCTTCGGCTGCGAGCCTACTTCCACTCGACCTTGAGGATTTCGTACGCCTTCACGCCGCCGGGCGTGTTGACCTCGACCACGTCGCCGACCTCTTTCGAGATCATGGCGCGGGCGATGGGCGAGGCGATGGAGATCTTGCCTGCCTTCACGTCGGCTTCATGCTCGCCGACGATCTGGTAGCGACCCTCTTCCTCGGTATCCTCATCGACCACGGTGACCGTGGCGCCGAACTTGACCTGCGAGCCCGAAAGCTTGGACACATCGATCACCTGGGCGCGCGACAGCTTGTCCTCGATCTCGGCGATCGAGCCCTCGATCCAACCCTGCCGTTCCTTCGCCGCGTGATACTCGGCGTTTTCGGACAGGTCGCCGTGCTCGCGGGCCTCGGAAATGGCCGCGATCACGTTCGGTCGTTCGACCGACTTCAATTGCTTCAGCTGATCGTCGAGGACACGGTAGCCCTCGGCCGTCATCGGCACTTTTTCCATATGTCGTGAATTTCTTGCTTCGCCCGACTGACAGACTACTCGGCACAGAGGTCGCTGGGCGCACGCGACCGGCCCAAGAGGGTAGGGCCTTAAGGCGAAAGGTTCAAGGGCGCGTGAGTGTCGCGGTTTTTCGATCCCGAATTCGGGGGATCTGGCGGATCAGGCTCCACGCCAGCCAGGCCACCGCCGCCAGCCCAAGGGCCATGAACAGGCCCGACACCAGCAATATGCCGGCGGCGATGAAGGCCAGGACGAAGGCGATGGCCGCGATCAGGGCGGCGACGATCTGGATGGTTCTCAGGCGCATGGGCCTTTAACGTTTGGTCGCCGCCCGGGTTTCCACAGGTTTCACGCCCTGACGAAACCGTGTCTTCGGCGTTACGCCCGCTCAGGCGTAGGCGTAGGGGCCGCCCCGCTCCAGCGCCCGCTGATAGGCCGGACGGGCGTGGATGCGCTGCAGGAAGGCCGCGGCCTTCGGCATGCGGTCGCCGAAAGGCGCGCGCGAACTGGCGGCTTCCAGCGGGAAGCTCATCATGATGTCGGCGGCGGTGAAGCGGTCGCCGACGAACCACTCGGCCTTGTTCAGCTCGGCCTCCCAGTAGCCCAGATGGCTGGCGATCTGCGGGTCGATCAGGCTGGCGCCGACCTTCTTCGAAATGCCCTTGGCGATGGGCCGGATCAGGGCGGGCGAGCGCTGGGGGATGACCCCGAAGATCAGCTTCAGCAACAGGGGCGTCATGGCCGATCCCTCGGCATAGTGCAGCCAGTAGGTGTAGCGCCGGGCCTCCGCCGTGCCCGGCGCGGGCTTCAGTCCGGCGTCGGGGAAGGTCTCCAGCAGATATTCGACGATGGCCCCGGTCTCGGCCACCACGACATCGCCGTGCTGGATCACGGGCGACTTGCCCAGCGGATGGATGGCCTTCAGCGCGGCCGGCGCCAGACGCGTCTTCGGGTCCCGCTCATAGCGTTTGACCTCATACTCGACGCCCAGTTCCTCAAGCAGCCACAGCACGCGCTGCGAGCGCGAGTCGTTCAGGTGATGGACGATGATCATGGGGGGCTCCTGCAATCAGGCGTGACTGTGGGCGGTTTCCCCGGCGTCCGTCCAGAGGGTGCCTTCAACAAGACGATGGCGTCCGGCGGAAAGCCCGCATAGCTTCGTCCGATGGCCGCTTCCCGACTCCGCTCCGCCCTGAAATCCCTGAGCCTGTGGGTGATGATCGCCCTGCTGGCGGGCCTGTTCGCGGGTGCGGCGGCGCAGGCGTGGGGCCTGCCGGGCGGCGAGGGGACGGCGGCGGTCATCGGCTCCATCGGCACCCTGTGGCTGAACGCCCTGAAGATGACGATCATCCCGCTGGTCTTCGGCCTGCTGGTCACGGGCGTGGCCTCCATCGCGGATGCGGCGGCGACCGGGCGGCTGGCGCTGAAGGCGCTGCTGGTGTTCGGCCTGCTGCTGCTGGGCGCGGTGACCTACGCCTTCCTGGCCTCCGAGGGGCTGCACATTCTGTGGCCCATCAGTCCGGACGGCGCCCGCATCCTGCTGGCCAGCGCGCCGGACGCCTCGGCGGTGACCAACAGCGCCCACGGCGGCGGCCTGCCGGCCTTCCTGACCAGCCTCGCCCCGCCCAACGCCGTGCGCGCCGCGGCCGAGGACGCCATTCTGGGCATCGTGGTCTTCGCCGTCGCCTTTGGCTTCGCCACCACCCGGCTGGAGGCCCGTCTGAGGCTGCCGCTGGTCACCTTCTTCGAGGCGGTGTCCGAGACGATGATCGTCATCGTCCACTGGGTGCTGTTGGCCGCGCCCATCGGCGTCTTCGCCCTTTCGATGGGCGTGGGGCTGAACGCCGGCCTCGGGGCGCTGGGCGTGCTGGGCCACTATGTGGCGCTGGTGGTTCTGGCCCAGGTGGGTCTGATCCTGCTGATCTACGCCGTGGTCGTGCCGTTCGGACGGATCGGTCTGGGCCGGTTCGCGCGCGGCGTGGTCCCGGCGCAGGTGGTGGCCTTCTCCACCCAGTCGTCGCTGGCCAGCCTTCCGGCCATGGTCGAGCAGGCGCGCAATGCGCTGGGGGTCTCCACCGCGACGGCGGGTCTGGTCCTTCCGCTGGCGGTGGCGGTGTTCCGCATCACCAGCCCGGTCGCCAACCTGGCCGTGGTCATCTACGTCGCCCACCTGCACGGCATCCATCTGGGGCCGGCGCTGTGGATCGTCGGCGGCCTGACGGCGCTCGCGGTTTCTGTCGGCACCGTGGGCCTGCCGGGTCAGGTCAGCTTCTTCGTCTCCATCGCCCCCATCTGTCTGGCCATGGGCGTGCCGGTGCAGGTCCTGCCCCTGCTGCTTGCGGTCGAGGTCATCCCCGACATCTTCCGCACCATCGGCAACGTCACCGCAGACCTTGCGGCGGCGCGGATCGTAGAGGGCCGCGACGCCGTGGCGGACCCGGAACCGGGCGCGGGAATCTAGCGGCTTCGTCCGCCCCTCACTCCGATATTTGCGAAGGCGAGGTGTTGCATCTCGCCACGATAGACCGCCGGTACGTCAGAATTGGTCGTATGACGCTGCGAGATTTGCGCAAATCTGCACGGCAAACGTGGCCGAACTCGCGCGCTGGACTGGTCGAAATCACCGGGAACTGACGCCTGACAAAGCCTCCCCCGGTCATCGCGTCGCTCTGCGCCGGAAAGGGGTTGTGGCCTGTCGGGCAGAAATGCTCCCTTGGCGCGAGAGGGGATCGAACCAGCCCATGCCTGACCATACCGAAGCGCTGACCGAGCGAGAGAAGGACACCCTGCGCCTTCTCGCCAGCGGCCACGACGCCAAGTCGGTCGCCACGCATCTGGGCCTGTCCGTCCATACGGTGAACGAGCGGCTGCGCGCCGCCAGACGCAAGCTGGGCGTGTCCAGCAGCCGGGCCGCCGCGCGGTGGCTGATCGAGGCCGAGCAGACCGACCCCAAATTTTCTGGAGACAAGAATTTGGGGAAAGCCGTGGGCCCGGTCGCGGTGGAGAAGTCAGGGCATTCAACAACCCGCCGGGGCCGTCTCTGGGCTCTGGGACTTGGAGGTCTGACCATGTTCGCTATCGCCGCCGCCGCCCTCGCCATCACCCTGACCGGAACCGGAGCCCCCGCGCCGACCGCCTCGCAGCCCGTCCCGGCCGGCGTTCAGGCGGCGACGCCGGAGGTCGCGGAAGATTCGCGGGCCTGGCTCGCCCTGCTCGACAACGGCGCGCTGGCCGAAAGCTGGCGGACCGCCGGGACCATGTTCAAGGCGCAGGTCAGCGAAGCCGACTGGGCCACGGCGGTCCGCTCGGTCCGTGATCCGGCCGGCGCCGTCGTCTCGCGCACCCAACAGAGCGCGGAACGGAGCAACAGTCTGCCGGGCGCGCCCGAGGGCGAGTACTGGATCGTCCAGTACCAGACCGTATTCGCCAACAACCCGAACGCCACCGAAACCGTCGTGCTGGCCCGCGAAGGCGCGGACCTGAAGGCTATCGGCTACTTCGTCCGCTAAGGGCGTACTCAAGCCCTCCCGTTTGGCGGATGGGGGAGGGTTGGGTGGGGGTGAGGGCAGGCTTCGTCGGGCTATGGAAAGTAAGGCTCCGCCGACCTCTCCCGACGCGTCACGCTCTTCGATACCGAGCGCGCACCCCCATCCCCAGCCCTTCCCCCATCGAGGGGGAAGGGGGCTATTTCAGCCCCCACCACACCCCCGCCGCCACCAAGATCAGGTGCACAGCCACCGCCGCGCCCAACAGCGTCCGGAACGGCTCCTTGCGGGTCTTGTGGCGCAGCAGGTGCTGGGCCAACCATGCGCCGATCCCGCCGAACAGGGCGGCCAGCAACAGGGTGCGCTCCCGCACCCGCCAGTCGCCGTTGCGCGCCTGAATCTTGTCGAACCAGAACAGACAGAACACCGCCGCCTGCAGGACGGCCAGCACGATCAGCGCCTGATCGACGCGCGTGAGGCCGTCCATCGCCGGGTCAGGCGTAGTTCTGGATCGGACGAACATCCAGTTCGCCCGCCTTGATCGCCCCGATCGCCTGCGCGGCCGCAACGGCCCCCGCGGCGGTGGTGTAGTAGGGGATCTTCATCATCAGCGCGGTGCGACGCAGGCTGAAGCTGTCCTGCAGCGACTGCTTGCCCGAGGTGGTGTTGAAGACCAGCTGGACCTCGCCGTTCTTCATCGCGTCGACGATGTGCGGACGGCCTTCCAGCACCTTCTTCACCAATCCGACCTCAAGGCCTTCGCCCGTGAGGTACGAGTGCGTGCCTTCGGTGGCGATCAGGCTGAAGCCTTCGGCCAGCAGGGTCTTCGCGGCGTCGAGGATGAAGGGCTTGTCCTCATCCTTCACCGAGATGAAGGCGCAGCCGCTGGTCGGCAGGGTGGTGCCGCCGCCCAGCTGCGACTTGGCGAAGGCGCGGGCGAAGGCGGGGGCCATATCGGCCTCGCCCTCGCGCTTCCAGTCCAGACCCATGACCTCGCCGGTCGAGCGCATTTCCGGTCCCAGGATGATGTCCACCCCGGCGAAGCGGGCGAACGGGAAGACCGCCTCCTTCACCGCGATATGGTCATAGGGCTTGTCGGTCAGGCCGAAGGATTTCAGCGGCACCCCCGCCATCACCTTGGCGGCGATGCTGGCGATGGGCTGGCCGATGGTCTTGGCGACGAAGGGCGCGGTGCGCGAGGCGCGCGGGTTCACTTCCAGCACGAAGATGCGCGGGGTCTCGCTATGCGGCTCCTCGATCGCGAACTGCACATTCATCAGGCCGCGCACCTTCAGCGCCCGGGCCATGGCCTCGGTCTGGCGCTTCAGCTCGGTCACGATGGCCGGGGAGAGCGAGTAGGGGGGCATCGAACAGGCGCTGTCGCCCGAGTGGACGCCGGCTTCCTCGATGTGTTCGAGCACGCCCGCCACGAAGACGGTCTCGTCATCGCACAGGGCGTCCACATCCACCTCGGTGGCGCGGTTCAGATAGTGGTCGATCAGCACGGGGTCGTCGCCCGAGACCAGCATGGCCTCGTGGACGTAGCGATCCAGTTGCTCGCGGTCGTGGACGATCTGCATGCCGCGGCCGCCCAGCACATAGGAGGGACGCAGGACCACGGGGTATCCGACCTCTTCCGCCTTCTGCGCGGCTTCCTCGGCGCTGCGGGCCAGACCGTTCGGCGGCTGCTTCAGGCCGATGTCGTTCAGCATTTGCTGGAAGCGCTCGCGGTCCTCGGCCAGGTCGATCGAGTCGACCGTGGTGCCCAGGATCGGCACGCCGTCCTCCTGCAGCGCATGGGCCAGCTTCAGCGGCGTCTGGCCGCCGAACTGCACGACCACGCCGATCAGCTCGCCCTTCGAGCGCTCGACGTCGATCAGCTCCAGCACGTCCTCGGCCGTCAGCGGCTCGAAATACAGCCGGTCCGAGGTGTCGTAGTCGGTCGAAACCGTCTCGGGGTTGCAGTTGACCATGATCGACTCGACGCCGATGTCCGCGAAGGCGAACGCCGCGTGGCAGCAGCAGTAATCGAACTCGATACCCTGCCCGATGCGGTTGGGTCCGCCGCCCAGAATGATCGCCTTCTTCCTGTCCGAGGGATCGGCCTCGTTCTGCGGGACCTGACCCAGCGCGCCGGTCTCATAGGTCGAGTACATATAGGCGGTGGCGCTGGCGAACTCGGCGGCGCAGGTGTCGATGCGCTTGAAGACCGGGCGGACCTCAAGGGCGCGACGGGCGGCGCGGACGGCCTTCTCGGTCGAGCCGGTCAGCTGGGCCAGACGGGCGTCGGAGAAGCCCTTGGACTTCAGCTTGCGGAAGTCGTCGGCGGTGGTCGGCAGGCCCTGCACGACGATATGGCCTTCGGTCCGCACGATGTCGGCGATCTGGCGCAGGAACCACGGCTCATACGAACAGGCGGCCTGCACCTCTTCCACGGTCAGGCCGTGGCGGAAGGCCTGGGCGATGACGCGGATGCGGTCCGGCGTCGGCACGCCCAGGGCGCGGATGACGGCGGCGCGGGCGCTCGCGTCGTCCTCGGCGCCGGCCACGCCCTCGATCTCGACCTCGTTGAAGCCGTTCAGGCCGGTCTCAAGACCGCGGAGGGCCTTCTGCATCGATTCCTGGAAGGTCCGGCCGATGGCCATGACCTCGCCCACCGACTTCATCGAGGTGCCCAGCAGGGGCTCCGAGCCCGGATATTTCTCGAAGGCGAAGCGCGGGATCTTGGTGACGACGTAGTCGATGCTCGGCTCGAACGAGGCGGGCGTGACCTTGGTGATGTCGTTGGTCAGTTCGTCCAGCGTGTAGCCCACGGCCAGACGGGCGGCGACCTTGGCGATGGGGAAGCCGGTGGCCTTGGACGCCAGCGCGGATGAGCGCGACACGCGCGGATTCATCTCGATCACGACCATGCGGCCGTCCGCCGGGTTGATCGCCCACTGGACGTTCGAGCCGCCGGTTTCGACGCCGATCTCGCGCAGCACGTTGATCGAGCCCGTGCGCATGCGCTGGTACTCTTTGTCGGTCAGCGTCAGGGCCGGAGCGACGGTGATCGAGTCACCGGTGTGGACGCCCATCGGGTCCACGTTCTCGATCGAGCAGATGATGATGCAGTTGTCCGCCGTGTCGCGGACGACCTCCATCTCGTATTCCTTCCAGCCCAGCACCGACTCCTCGATCAGCACCTCGGTGGTCGGCGACAGGTCGAGGCCGCGCAGGACGATCTCCTCGAACTCCTCGCGGTTGAAGGCGATGCCGCCGCCGGTGCCGGCCAGTGTGAACGACGGACGGATCACGGCGGGCAGGCCGACGAACTCCAGTCCCTCCAGCGCCTCTTCCATCGAGTGGGCGGCCTTGGAGCGGGGGCTTTCCAGACCCAGCTTGTCCATGGCGTCGCGGAATTTCTGACGGTCCTCGGCCTTGTCGATGACCTCGGCCTTGGCGCCGATCATCTCGACCCCGTGGCGCTTCAGCGCGCCGGAGGCTTCCAGCGCCAGCGCCGTGTTCAGCGCCGTCTGCCCGCCCATGGTCGGCAGCAGGGCGTCGGGCTTCTCCCTGGCGATGATCTTCTCGACGATCTCGGGCGTGATCGGCTCGATGTAGGTCGCGTCGGCCACCTCCGGATCGGTCATGATCGTGGCCGGGTTCGAGTTCACCAGGATGACCCGGTAGCCCTCGGCCTTCAGCGCCTTGCACGCCTGCACGCCGGAATAGTCGAATTCGCACGCCTGTCCGATGACGATGGGACCGGCGCCGATGATGAGAATCGACTTGATGTCTGTGCGCTTGGGCATGGCCTGAGGCTCTTCTTCTTGATCTTCAGTTCGTCACGACCGCGCACTCCCAGCCGTCGTAGTCGAGCTGGAAGGCCGCGGCCCAGGATTGCATCATGGAGGAAACGGGCGCGAACGAGGCTTCGTCCACGGGGATGGTCGTTTCCAGAACGGTCATATCGTCCTGACCACGCGTGACGAAGCCGGCCCGCCGGGCCACCTCGTTCAGGTCGTCGTGGTCGCCCTCGCCATAGAAGTAGAAGAGGGTGTGCCGGGGCGTCACGCCGTTGTCGCCCTGGGCCGCCAGGGCCGCGCGCACGGCGGCGTCGCGTTCTTCGTGGCTGGCGTCAGGGGCGGACACGGGCGGGGAGGCTCCTTGCGCGCGAGAACCCGGCGCGGGCGGCTGCCGGCGCGGTTCCGTTCGGGTTGTCGGTTAAGCGGCCCGTCTAAAGACGCAGCCCCTCGGGGGCAAGCGGGATTCGCCCCCTGAAACGACAAAGGGCGGCCCTTGCGGGCCGCCCTCCATTCTCTTGGCGTCGTTCGATCAGAACGGACGGTAGTTCAGGCCGATGAAGAAGCGACGGCCGTAGGGGTCGAAGTTCGAGTAGAGCGTCGTTCCCAGATAGGTCGCCTGCTCGGCGTCGAAGGCGTTCACGACACCCGCGCGGACCGACAGGTCGTTGCGGACATTCCAGCGGACGGTGAAGTCGTGGCGGGTGAAGTCGCCCGTCCTGAACTCATCGTACTCGCGTTGGTCGTTGTTCGACACCGCGTCGCGGATCTGGATGATGTCCTGGCTCGACTGCCAGTCAGCGGTCCAGTTCACGCTCCAGACGTCGTTCGGCGTCCAGGTCAGCGACGAGCTCATGCGGACCTTCGGATAGTAGAGGGTCCCGGCCAGAGCGGTCTGGTCCGACGGGTCGTCGGCGTTCAGGTACTCGTTCTGGTCGATCAGCCACGAACCGGCCAGGGCGTAGTCCAGACGGCCCCAGGCGTTGCCGGTCAGCTCTTCAAGGTCGAGCGAGTAGCGACCGGTGAAGTCCAGACCGCGCGTCTCGAGCTTGGCGTAGTTGACCGAGCCCTCGATGAAGCCGCCGATGGCGTCGCCGACCGGAGCGCCCAGACCGAAGTCGATGTCCGGGTTGTTGCGGAAGATGGTCGCGCAGGCGGCGGTGTTCAGCGTGGCGCCGCTGACGCAGTTGTTCGCCACGGTCTGGGCCGACACCGACGAGATCACGTTGTCGATCTGGATTTCGTAGTAGTCCAGAACCAGCGAGAAGTTCGGGAAGAAGCGGGGTTGCAGCACCGTCGAGAAGGTGAAGCTGTCCGACTCTTCCGGCTCCAGGAACGGGTTCCCGCCGCTGACGCCGGCAATGCCCGAAACGTAGGTCGGGTTGAAGTCGTCCGCGTTGGTCGCCGTCGCGCCGGCGAAGTCGAAGGTGTAACCCGCCGCCGTCGCCAGAGCCGTACAGTTGTTGATGCGGTTCGTGCGGGTTTCGCTGTCCTGGGCCGCGATGACCAGGGTGGCGCAGGGATCAACGAAGCCGTTCAGGAAGGTCTGGCTGTAGGGCGCGAAGTTTTCGGCCAGATCCGGCACCCGGACCGAGCTGTTGAAGCTGGTCTTGAAGGTGATGTCGCGGATCGGGCGGTACACAAGGTTCACGCCGTGAACGTCGATGTCGCCGACGGTCGAGTAGTCCGCATAGCGGTACGAGCCGCTGATTTCGGCATACTCGCCCAGCCAGGTGTCACGGAACACGGGGATCGAGACTTCGGCGAAGACTTCCTCGCTCTCGTACTGGACGAAATCGAAGTCCGGACCCGAGTTCAGGAACAGGAACTGACGACCGGCGGTGTCGCGGTCGCGACCCGTGGCCTCGGTGCCTTCACGACGGTACTCGGCGCCCAGGGCGACACCGATCGGACCGGCGCCCCAGAAGTCCCACAGCTCGCCCGAGACCGAAGCGATGACCTGCTCCTGCTCGTTGCGCTCCGTCACGCCGATGACGGCGTCGATGTAGGCCAGCGCTTCTTCGCTCTGGTTGCCCTTGCCGAAGACGTTCAGCGGACGGCAGTCGGCGATCGACTGGCGGCCGTAGGCGCTGTCGCGCAGGTCTTCGCCCGTGCCCATGTCCAGCGCGCCGGCGGGGGCGCCCTGGGCGTTCAGCAGTTGGGCGCGGCAGACGATCTCGCCGGGGCGGCCGTTGACCACGCCGCCGGCGTCGACCACGGCGTCCGCGGCCAGGGCCACGCGCTGCGAGTCGGTGCCGCGTTCGCGGTTTTCAACCTCGACCTCGCCGTAGGTGTAGCCGATGTCCCAGCTGATGTTGCGGATGAAGCCGATGTCTGCCGGCGAGCCGCGCAGGCCGAAGACATAGCGCTGCAGTTCACGGGTGTTGTCCTGGGTGCGGTCCGGGCCGAACATGCTGTGACGCGCGTTCTGCAGAAGGATCGGAGCCAAGGCCGTGCCGGCGGCGGTTTCCGTCGGTTGCGAGTACGGCGTCACCAGGTTGCCGGCGATCGCATCCTTGACGTTCTGCGGCAGGAAGGCGTTGTCGCTCCAGCGCAGGTCGAAGTTGGCGACGTTATAGATCGGGTTGACCGAACCGGCGCCGTACGAGTTCACCAGGTCGATGTCGTAGAAGGTCGGCTGCGACAGGTCGAAGGTGTCTTCGGTGACGTACTTGGCTTCGGCGTACAGCTCGATGCTGCTGGTCAGGGCGAAGTTCGCGCCGGCCTGGAAGCGAGCCGATTCCGAACGCGGAACGCGCGAGCCGGTGCTGAATTCGGCCGGGTTCTCGCCGTCACCGCCGATGTTGTACGGACGGTTGATGCCGGTTTCACCGACACGCTCGCCGAAGTCGGCCAGACGGGCGGTCGTGCCGTCGTACCAGTAGGTCTTGCCCGGCTGAACGCCGAAGCAGTTGGCGCTGTACGAGAAGCCCGCGGCTGAACCGGTGCCCGAGAAGCAGTCCACGTAGGGGACGTTCGGATTGTTCAGGGCGCTGGGCTGCGAGACGTTGGCCAGGGTGGTCTGGCCCCAACGCGGCAGGTCGATGCGGCGCACGCCGGTGTAAACGCGGCTGTCCAGAATGCCGTCGCTGCGGGCCGTCGTCGGGTCGGCGTCGATGCCGATACGAACGGGAGCGTCGCGCAGCCAGTCGATGTCCAGCGAGGTTACTTCATCGACCTGCTCGTATTCGCCGTGCAGGTACAGGTTCAGTCGGCCGTCCAGCAGGTTCACACCGCCCAGGGCGGAGATGCGTTTGTTGGCTTCACCGTTCTGGTTGATCATGCCGTAGTTGGCGTCGATCTCCAGACCTTCGAAATTCTTGCGCAGAACGAAGTTCAGCACGCCCGAGACGGCGTCGGCGCCATAGACCGACGAGGCGCCGCCGGTGACGATCTCGATGTTCTCGATCAGGAGGCGCGGGATGGTGTCGACGTCGACCGACAGTTGACCGCCGCTGGAGCCGACGTGGCGACGACCGTCGACCAGCGTCAGGGTGCGGTTCGAGCCCAGCGAGCGCAGGTTCGGCAGCGACAGGCCGCCGTCACCCAGGCCCGAGCCGGTGGTGTCCGACGGAACGACCGAGTTCGACAGGGCCGGGATGGTGGCCAGATAGTCGATGACCGTGGTCTGGCCGGTCGACAGCAGGTCTTCGCGCTGGACCTGGATCAGAGGGGTGGCGGCGTTCTCGGCGCTGCGGCGGATGCGCGAGCCCGTGATGACGACTTCGCCCAGTTCAGTGGCGTCCTGGGTGTCGGCTGCGGTCGGTGCTTGCTGAGGGGCCGGGGTCTGGGCCCAGGCCGGAGCCGCAACGGCGATGACACCAGCCAGCACGGTGCTGGCCAGCAAGTGGCTACGCATAACAGTCATTCGTGAGTCCAAATCCGAAAAGGGGTACGCCTTTTGCGCTGCCTCCCCCAAGCCAGAGCGACGCCACAAACTCACCTCAGATATGTCAGGTCAAGACGGTTTCGGACACTTTCGACACTTTTCACTGTTATTTGTGACGCCTGTGACGCCATTCTGCACCACATTGCGATTTCTTTGATATTTGCCGGAACAAAACGCCGTTATTTGAGCAGCGCTTCCTTTTGCTCGATCCAGCCCGGAAGCTGGTTGATGGCTTCCAGTGCGCCATAGCGGGGGTGGCCCTCCGGGGCGTCGGCCAATTCGTGCGCCCAGGTGATGGCGTAGGGGATGTGCACCGCGAAAGCCCCGGCCCCCAGGGCGGGCAGGACGTCGGACTTCATGGAGTTGCCCGCCATGACCGCTTCAGCCGCGCCGGTGCCGTGACGGGCGAACAGATGGGCGTAGGTGTCCACGGTCTTTTCGGAGACGATCTCGACGGCGGAGAAGAGTTCGCCCAGACCGGAGGCGGCGACCTTGCGCTCCTGATCCATAAGGTCGCCCTTGGTGATCAGAACCAGCCGGTACTTCTCTGACAGGGCGGCCAGGGCGTCGTCGACGCCGGGCAGGGTCTCGACGGGATGGGCCAGCATCTCGCGACCAGCGGCCAGGATTTCGCGCACGACTTCCGGCGGCGCGTTCCCGCCCGTCAGTTCCATGGCCGTTTCGATCATGGACAGGGTGAAGCCCTTCACGCCGTAGCCGTAGAGCTGAAGGTTCCGTCGCTCGACGTCGGCCAGACGCGCCTCAATCAGCGTTTCGTCGCCATGGTCGGCCAGAAGGTCGACGAACCGGGCGTGGGTCAGCCGGAAGATGGTCTCGTTGTGCCAAAGGGTGTCGTCGGCATCCAGGCCGATAGTGGTGATGGTCATGCCGGGCTCCCTGAACCGAATCCCGAGGCGCGTCGAGTGTTCGGAAGGTGAGGGCGTTAATGATCAACACGATGCTGACCATGTTTGTCAGGGATATCTTGGTGAAGGGCGCGCATTCTCGGGATGCGGGAAGGCCGGGGGGCATTCACGTGGGAGCCGGTCATGATCGGAAACCCGACGGGGCGGAACGATCCGCCCGATGAAGCGACCCGGGGAGACGGGGCGCGTGGTCCGCCGGAGGGGCGACCCGGGGCGACGCCGCCGCTTGAACGCCGGGCCTATGCGACGCCCTATGAAAGCCTGACCTTCACCTTGGTCACCCGCGCGCGGCAGGAACTGACCGTCACACTGGCCGCGCAGCCTGTGTTCGATCTGGCGCGCTGCGCGCCGGTCAGTCGCCGCATCAGGCGCACTGTCAGGCACCGGGGCGGTGAGCGGGCGCTGACCGGGCTGCGTCGGAGGACGCTGGAGCCGGCGGACCTGAGGCGGATCGACCTTCAGACCCTGCATCAGGGGCTGGATATGTTGAAACTTGGGGTGCACGAAAGCGGCGTCCTTCCGGTCTTCTGGCGCACGGTCGCAACGAGTCGGGGCCGGTTCGCCCTGCTCTGTTCGGAGATGCAGCACGAGCGGCCGGGCGCCTTGCTGGTCGAGGTGATGGGTGGGCTGGAGCAGGCGCCGCCGGAAGCCGTACAGGCGGCGATCGGACATTTTGAAACGACCCGGCAGGCCGCGATCCTGCATCTGTCGCCCGACGCCGGCGCGGTCCGGCGGCTGGCGGGGGTCACGGCGGGTTGCCTGTCCATCGATTTCGCCGGGGTGGAGCATGAGAACGCGCGTGACTGGGCCCAGGCGGCGGCGCTGATCGGCGTCTGCCGCGAGGTCTGCGGGCAGGTGATGCTGCTGAACCTGAGACCGGACCGGGGTCTGGCGGCGCACGAGGCGGGGGCCACCCACGCCGTCTTCGCCGGAATGGACGCGATCACCGTCTGAGAGGGCGCCGGTTGACGAAAAGCCCCGCGGAGAGGCACCTCTGCGGGCATGAGCCACGCCGAGCACTCCATCCCCTTGCCCGAAGACCCGCTGGCGGATCGTCACAAGCTGGGTTGGGGTCTGGCCGCGCTGGTCGTGGCCGGGAACATGATCGGTTCGGGGCTGTATCTGTTGCCTGTCAGTCTGGCCTCCACCGGCAGCTCAAGCCTGATCGGCTGGCTGGTCGCGGCGGTGGGCGCCTGTACGCTGGCGCTGGTGTTTGGCGCGCTGGGGCGGGTGGCGCCCAAGGCGGACGGTCTGTCGGGCTTCGCCGAGAGGGGTCTGGGCCGGTTCGCAGGCTTTCAGGTCTCGCTGGCCTTCTGGATGGCGTGTCTGGTCGGCAATGTAGCCGTGGCGGTGGCGGCGACCGGCTATCTTGGCTTCTTCTGGCCGATCCTGAAGGACCCGGTCGCGGCGACCCTGGTGTTCGCCGCCGCCGCTGTGGCCGCCGCGGCGCCGGGATACCTCCTTCCGACGGCGGGTTTCGTCGCGCTGATGACCCTCGCCTGGTTCCTATTCCTGAGAAAGTCGGCATCGCGCGTTGACCGTGAGGGTCAGGGGGCCTAACCACCGCGCCGTTTGTTCGCCGGATTACGGCCCTACGGAGCGCGCCATGACCCAGACCCTTCTTCCCGGCGTCACAGGCGTTCTGGCGCTGGCGGACGGCACGATCTTCCAGGGTGTCGGCTGCGGCGCCACCGGCACGGCGCTGGGGGAGGTGGTCTTCAACACCGCCATGACCGGGTATCAGGAAATCCTGACCGACCCGTCCTACATGAGCCAGATCCTGGCCTTCACCTTCCCGCACGTCGGCAATGTCGGGGTGAACGTCGAGGACATCGAACAGATCGGTGGCGGTTCGGACACGGCGGCCAGGGGCGCGATCTTCCGCGACGTGCCGACCGACCCGGCCAACTATCGCGCCGAAAGCGACTTCGACAACTGGATGCAGCGTCGTGGCGTCGTGGGTCTGGCGGGGATCGACACCCGCGCCCTGACCGCCCGCATTCGCGACACCGGCGCCCCGCACGCGGTCATCGCCCACGATCCGAACGGCAATTTCGATCTTGAGGCTCTGGTCGCCGAGGCGAAGGCCTGGACCGGTCTGGTCGGTCTGGATCTGGCCAAGCCCGCCTCCACCTTGCAGGCGTTCGAATGGGACGAGGGCCTGTGGGAGTGGCCGGAAGGTCACCCGCGCGTCGACGCCGCCGACAAGTCGGTGGTGGTCATCGACTATGGCGTGAAGCGCAACATCCTGCGTGCTCTGGCCTCAACCGGCGCGAAGATCACCGTGGTGCCGGCCACGACGACGGCGGAAGAAGTTCTGGCCCGCAATCCGGATGGCGTCATCCTGTCGAACGGTCCGGGCGACCCCGCCGCGACCGGTGAATACGCGGTGCCGGAGATCAGGAAGCTGGTCGAAAGCGGCAAGCCTGTCTTCGGCATCTGCCTGGGCCACCAGATGCTGGCGCTCGCACTGGGCGCGAAGACCGTGAAGATGGATCAGGGCCACCACGGCGCGAACCATCCGGTGAAGGACCTGATGACCGGCAAGGTCGAGATCGTGTCGATGAACCACGGCTTCACCGTGGATCGCGACAGTCTGCCGGACGCGGTTGAGGAAACCCACGTCAGCCTGTTCGACGGCACCAACTGCGGCATCGCCCTGAAGGGCAGGCCGGTGTTCAGCGTCCAGCACCACCCGGAGGCGTCCCCGGGACCGACGGACAGCCTCTATCTGTTCCAGCGCTTCGCGGACTCGATGAAGGGCTGAGGTTTTGCCGGTTCGTCCAGGGAGGGCGACCTACTCCGGTTTTCCCAGAAGCCGGCGCGCTACGATTATATAGACCACAAGCCAGATGCCTGACGGGATCAGCCATCTGGCTACGGTGTAGGTCGGGGGCTGGGCAGGACCGCCGTTGCCGGCGAAGCCGATCATCGTCAGCCCGGCGTGAACCGAATTGCTGATCGACGCGCCGAACCGACTGAAGATCGGGGCGTATGCGAGCATCACAACCACAAGAGTGACGCTCAGGATCGCATGTATTTTCAGCGATTCTTTCGTCTCGCGACTGATGGTCAGAGCCATGCGCTGGTCCGCAGCGTTTTACGAAGAGGCGAGGTCAACTACTCCAGCCCGAAACGGACGGCGACGCTGACGAGGGCGTTCTCGCCATCGTGCGACCGCATCAGCACCGACACATAGCGGACCGGTCCCAGCGGACGGCCCGATGCGGCGGCGATGGCTTCGGCCTGCGCGCGGGCGCGGCTGATCGCATCAGCGGTCGCGGCGTTCCAGATGTCCTCGCCGGGGTCGCGGGCTGTGTCGAGGCCCAGCAGCGCCAGGAAAGGCTGCATCTGGCCCAGATTCACGCCATTCAGGCTGTCATCAAGATCCGTGACCCCCGCGTCGACCAATGCGTCGATAAAGGCGGGCATGCGGGTCTCGTTCGGACGGTCGAGCTTGACCTGAACCGAGGCGGTTACGGTGCGGGTTGCGGGCGCATCCGGTTCGGCGGCTGGGGGCGCGGCGCTTCCATCGGCGATGGCGGCAGCCTCCGCGGCGTCCGCGGCCGCCATCGCAGCCCAGTCGATTGTGGCGATGTCGTCTTCACTGGAGATGCCGTAGGTGGTCACCCCCACTTCGACGGCGACCTCGAAATTATTGGCGGCGGAGCGGACGCGCTCCAGCTGGGCGTTGCGGTCGGCGACAGCCTCCGACGCGGTCGCGCCTTCGCCCTTGATGGTCAGGGTCAGCGGCAGGCCGTTGCTGCTCGGCAGGGCGGCGCGGCCTTGGGCGGTGACGAAGACGCCCGGCCCGCCGGCGATGGATTCGGAGATGCTTGGCCGAACTGATCGACCGCGGCGGCGACCGGCCCGGCGATGTCCTGAGCGGCGGCAGGCGTGGCGATCAGGACGGCGGCGACGGCCGCGACGATGGTTCTCATGGCTGGTTCCCCCTCAGCGAGGGGTGAACAGAACACCGGAGCGCTCGCGGCGCCTAGCCCTGTCGTCGCGAGCGCGAGGTCGCAGCCCTCGTCAGGGAAGGGCCGGGAACCCGACGTCTCCGCGCAGGTCGCAAGCCTTGCGGACAGCGATCGGGGCCGCGTGCAGCCAGTAGTCGGCGTCTTCCGGACGGTTGGCGCGCCGTCGCTCCAGTCCGCGTCTCCGCCGCAGGGCGGCGTTCTCAAGCAGCCGGGCGTGCAGGGCGCGCGGCGAGACGAAAGCGACAGCGGGGGAGCCGGGGACGGCGACGGCGTCGGGGCCTTGGGGCTCCACCGCCGGACGGGCGATGGCGATGAACATGGGCAGGCTTTCAATCGTGACGATGCGGCTGCTTCCGCTGCCGAACCGGCGATGGACCGTCCGCTTTTCCGGGACGATTGCGTGGATAATCCACAAGGCCTGTGGATAGTTCCGAAAAATTACGTTTTGAATCAGACGCTTATGGTCTCGATTTGGCCGTCTTGGTTAATGAAAGGTAAATCGCGGCCATTGGCTGAGTCGCACGCTATAAGGCGTCGGTGCGCTTTGATGATCGCTTCATTGAGGAACTGAAGGCCCGCCTTCGCCCGTCCGACATCATCGGACGGTCGGTGAAGCTCAAGCGTCAGGGACGCGAGTTCGTCGGCCTGTCGCCCTTCTCGAAGGAGAAGTCGCCGTCCTTCTTCGTCAATGATGACAAGGGTTTCTTCCACGACTTCTCGTCGGGCAAGCACGGCGATGTCATCAGCTTCCTGCAGGAGACCGAGCGGCTGAGCTTCGTCGAGGCCGTGCAGCGGCTGGCGGCGGAGGCGGGTATGCAGCTTCCCGCCGAGGACCCGCAGGCGCAGGAGCGAGAGCAGAAGCGGCAGGGCCTGAACGACTGGATGGACCTGGCCCAGAAATGGTTCGCGGCCAATCTGCGCCGGTCGCCGGGCAAGGCGGCGCGGGAGTATCTTGAAAAGCGCGGCCTGCCGGAAGATCAGTGGGAGCGGTTCGGTCTGGGCTATGCGCCCAATGATCGCGAGGGCCTGAAGCAGGCGCTGGTCCAGCGCGGGGCGAAGCCGGGTGATCTGGTGGAGGCGGGGCTGCTGATCTCGCCGGAAAGCGGCGGCCAGCCCTATGACCGGTTCCGCGACCGTCTGATGTTCCCCATCCTTGATGCGCGAGGCCGGATCGTCAGCTTCGGCGGGCGGGCGATGAACTCGGACGATCGCGCCAAGTATCTGAATGGTCCCGAAAGCCCTCTCTTCCACAAGGGCGCGACCCTGTATGGCCTGCCGGAGGCCCGCCGCATCCTCGGCGCCGCCTCTCGGGGTGAGCAGGGGATCGTCGTGGTCGAAGGCTATATGGACGTGATCGCCTGCCAGCGGGCGGGCATCCCGGCCGTGGCGCCGATGGGCACGGCCCTGACCGAGGAACAGATGGAGCGGTTGTGGCGCGTGTCGTCCGAGCCGGTGCTGTGCTTCGACGGTGATGCGGCGGGGCGGCGGGCGGCGTATCGCGCCGTGGATCGCGCCCTGCCGCAGCTGAAGCCGGGCCGGTCGTTCCGCTTCTGCCTGCTGGACGGCGGGCAGGACCCCGACGACATCCTGCGTGATCGCGGCGCGCCAGCCCTGCGTCAGGCGTTGGCCGAGACCAAGGCCTTCGCCGAGGTGCTGTTCCAGAAGGAGGCGGAGGCCGAGCCGCTGGACACCCCCGAGCGTCGCGCCGGCTTCAAGGGGCGGCTGCGTCAGCAGGCGTCGGCCATTCAGGACAAGGATCTGGCCGAACAGTACCGGCGGGAGATGTACGAGCGGTTCGATGCGGCATTCCCGTCGCGCCGCCCGCAGCAAGCCCAGTCCGGCGGTCAGGGCTACGGTCAGGGCAGGGGGCGCTTCGGTGGTCCGCCGCCCAAACTGGGCCAGACCGCCGAGGGCGCGCAGGCCATGCAGTCGCTGAGCCGCGCGATCGAGCCGGTGGCCGCGGCTCTGGCCCACGGCGCCATTGATGATCCCGAGCGAATGGATGATCATCTGGAGGCGATCTCCGCCCACGGCTTCGGTGATCCGTCGTTGAACGGGTTGGCGCAGGAGTTGGTGCGGCTGCGCTTCTCGGGCCAAGACCTTGACTCTGCCGCCCTCCGTCGCCATCTGGCGCAATCGGGTCATGACGTCTTGATGCGCGAGGTCGAGAAGGCGGCGGCAAAGTCCGGCGCGCCTTTCCTGGCTGCAGACAAGCCCCTCGGCGAGACGAGGATCCGATGGTCGCAGGCGTTTGACGCGTTAACCCGTGTCGCCGCCTTGGAAGACGCCCTGTCTTCGGCGCGTGGCGTGCCGGGGCAGGACGAGGCATTCCGCCGGTTGAAAGCCGAGCGGGACGCGCTGCGTCGTGCGATCAAGACTGGAGAAATTTGGGAAGATAGCACGAGTTCGTAACCAACGACCTCGACACACGTTGTATTTGGCGGCGGGCCTGATCAGCCGGCCACCCGGAGAAGAGACTGAATGAGCGCCCAGACCGAGACGCAGGAAGCCGAAGTTCAGAGCGACGGCCCGCTGCTCGACCTTACCGACGCCGGCGTCAAGAAGTTCATCAAGCAGGCGAAAGCCCGCGGCTATGTGACGATGGAGGAACTGAACAAGGTCCTGCCGTCCGAAGAGGTGACCCCCGACCAGATCGAGGACACCCTGGCCATGCTCAGCGAGATGGGCGTGAACGTCGTCGAGGCTGAGGAAGACGCGGAACAGAAGGAAGGCGAAGGCGGCGAAGTCGCCGAGCGCGCCGAGACTTCGGTCGCGGAAACGCCCGCCAAGGCCGCCTATGACCGCACCGATGACCCGGTGCGCATGTACCTGCGCGAAATGGGCTCGGTCGAGCTGCTGTCGCGCGAGGGCGAAATCGCCATCGCCAAGCGCATTGAGGCCGGTCGTGACGCGATGATCTCGGGGCTGTGCGAAAGCGCCCTGACCTTCGAGGCCATCATGGTGTGGCGCGACGAGTTGGCGAATAACCGCATCCTGCTGCGCGAGGTCATCGACCTGGACGCGACCTATGGCGTGCTGAACCCGTCGTCCCTGCCGCACAACCAGCCGCCGGCCGGTGAAGCCGTCGAGGAAGACGAGGAAGAAAAGGCCGCCGGGGAAGAAAAGCCGGAAGGCGATGATGATGATGATGACTTCGATGATGGCGGCGGCATGTCGATTTCGGCGCTGGAAGCCGAGCTGCGTGACGGGGTCATGGAAGTGCTGGATGCGATCGCGGCCGACTTCGGCGGCTTCCGCAAGCTGCAGGACAAGCTGGTCGAGGCCCGCCTGAAGGGCGAGGTGCTCAGCGCCAAGGACCAGAAGGCCTATGACACCCTGACGGCGACCATCTCGGGCCGCCTGAAGACGATGAAGCTGAACAACAACCGCATCGAGGCGCTGGTTGAGCAGCTGTACGCGATCAACAAGCGTCTGATGGGTCTGGAAGGCCGCCTGCTGCGTCTGGCCGACAGCTACGGCATTTCGCGTCCCGAGTTCCTGAAGGCCTACTTCACCAGGGAACTGGACCCGAACTGGTCCGAGAGCATCAAGGAAATGGGCGTCCGCTGGACCAAGTTCAGCGACAACGAGGCCAACCAGATCGCCTCGATCCGTGCCGACGTGGCCGCCGTGGCGACCGAAGCCGGTCTGCCGATCGACGACTATCGCCGCATCGTCCAGACCGTTCAGAAGGGCGAGCGCGAGGCCCGTCAGGCCAAGAAGGAAATGGTCGAGGCCAACCTGCGCCTCGTGATCTCCATCGCCAAGAAATACACCAACCGCGGCCTGCAGTTCCTGGACCTGATCCAGGAAGGCAACATCGGCCTGATGAAGGCGGTCGACAAGTTCGAGTACCGCCGCGGCTACAAGTTCTCGACCTACGCCACCTGGTGGATTCGTCAGGCGATCACCCGCTCGATCGCCGATCAGGCGCGCACCATCCGTATCCCGGTGCACATGATCGAGACGATCAACAAGATCGTCCGCACCAGCCGCCAGATGCTGCACGAGATCGGCCGCGAGCCGACCCCGGAAGAGCTTGCCGAAAAGCTGGCCATGCCGCTGGAGAAGGTGCGCAAGGTCCTGAAGATCGCCAAGGAGCCGATCTCGCTCGAAACCCCGATCGGGGACGAGGAGGACTCGCACCTCGGCGACTTCATCGAGGACAAGAACGCTGTCCTGCCGATCGACGCCGCCATCCAGTCGAACCTGCGCGAGACCACCACCCGCGTGCTGGCGTCGCTGACGCCGCGCGAGGAGCGGGTCCTGCGGATGCGCTTCGGCATCGGCATGAACACCGACCACACCCTGGAAGAAGTCGGCCAGCAGTTCTCGGTGACGCGTGAGCGGATCCGTCAGATCGAGGCCAAGGCCCTGCGCAAGCTGAAGCACCCGTCGCGGTCGCGGAAGCTCCGGTCCTTCCTGGACAGCTGAGAATGACGAAGGGGCGGTTCGGAAGAGCCGCCCTTTCTCTTTTGAGCGACGGTGCCTCACTTTTCCCCCGTGCAGGGTGTTGGTGACCTCTTTGAGGTTGCGGCCCGTCTACCTCCGGTGCACCTTCGGGGGGCTTGAGGCCGAAACCTCAAGCCCCCCTGCGGGTGCGCCAGTCAAACTTGCGAGGGTGTGGGGCCCGTTGGTAGCAGCCAGCGGGCCCTTCGCTTGCCTGACAAAGAGATGATGGCTCAATCCGCCCGCTGTTGGGTGGATTTGTCGCTGCAATCCACAGAACTCCGACATTTAATCGTCCTACTGCATTTTTGTTCTATGTTTGTTCTTGTTTGAGGTCCCCGTACCTTCTGCGTGTTCGCTCTCTCGTGATCGGCTGTTCCGTGCAAATCACCCTAGCGTCCGGCCCATGCGCGCCCTCCCGTCGATCCTGACCATCGCCCTGCTCGTGGCGAGTTGCAGCCCGATGACGCCGGAGCGGCGGCCCGTGACGTCGTACCCCACGCCCTATTCGCCGACCGAAGCGCCGCTGGTCGGGGCTCTGATCGACCAGCCAATTTCGGGCGGGACGCGGGCGGCGGTGATCCGCGAAAGCGCCGAGCTGACCCAGTGCATGGCCCAGCTGACGGCGGCCCGGGTGACCTTCCGGCGGTCGCCGGACAAGGGCGACCCGCAGGCGTGCGGCCTGACGGCGGGCGGGGTGCTGGGGCCGGACATGGGCACGGTCGCGCGGATGGCGCCCGGCGATGTCGAGATGACCTGCCGAACCGCGCTGGCGCTCAGCGTCTGGCGGCGGCAGTCGCTGGAGCCGGCGGCGCGGGAAATCCTGGGCTCGGACGTGGTCCAGATTGATCACTTCGGCGCCTACGCCTGTCGCAATGTGAACAACGGCGGGGTCAGCACCCGCATCAGCGCCCACGCCCAGGCGGCGGCGGTGGATGTCGCGGGCGTTCGCCTGCGGGACGGTCGGCGGATCAGCCTGAAGGACGACTGGTTCGGGGGCGACGAGGCCGAGCAACGTTTCCTGCGGCGCATCCGCGACGACGCCTGCCGCATCTTCGGCACGACCCTCAGCCCGGACTACAACGCGGTCCACGCCGATCACCTGCATCTGGAGGCGACCGAGACGCGGTTCTGTCGGTAGGGCTCCGAGCAGAGAATTGAGAGACAGGTTTTCGGTGATTTGGACGACGGCGTCGTGTGATTTCGACGACTTGGGCGACGCATGCGTCCGATTTTGACGCAGGCGCATGTTTCGCTGTCGGCATGGACCATTTCCGCCTGAGAAAATATCGCGGCCCCAAGGTGTGGGCCAAGGTGCGCGAGGCCTATGAGGCCGGCGAGAGCGGGCCGTCGTGTACGCGACGGTTCGATGTCGGCCTGGCCAATCTGAGGAAGAAGGCGAGACTGGAGGGCTGGACACGCCGCCATCAGGCCGAGCGCGCGGACCGTGAACTGCCGCGGGAGGACGCGACGGTCGTTGCGCCGGAGGTGAACCCGGAAGAGCCGATAGATCGCCCGACCGCGCTGAACGCCTGCCTCGACCATGCGGCCAGGGCGATGGCGCGCGGGGACGGGCAAAAGGCGCTGGCCGCGATCAAGGCGGCTCTGGCCTTCACCGAAGTGACCCGCAAGCTGGATGGGACGGAGGACCTGTTCGCCATGGAGCCGGGACGGCAGCGGGCGCTGGCCTTCCTGCGGTCGCAGGGGGTGTTGGAGTAGGCGGCTATCCGCGGCAAGCGCGCTGGCGGCTGGAGTAGCGACTGCTCGGCAGGCGGACGGTAGCCGGGCGCCCCCGGCTGGCGCCCTCGCCCGAGGTCCAGGCCCGCGGCGCGCGACCGGGACGATGCGGCTGGAGAAACACCGGGGCGAACGCGCCTTCCGCATGGCCCGGGACCTGCCGAGCGACACCGGCTACGACCTGGCTGACAGCCGGGCGCTGAAGGCCCTGCGCCGGCGTGCCCGGGGGTTAGGCCCGGAGCAGGCCCAGCGGGATTTTCTACGCGGCGTGCGGGGAGGGTGGGCGAGACGGTACTGGGACGGGGAGGGCGCGCTGTTGCCGCCGGAGCCGGGGGAGGAGCCGAGCGACAGGGTGTGGCGACAGCATGAGTGGTGAGGAGGCTAACTGCGGACATTTGCTTTCGACCGAAGGCTTGGCATTCGATTCTGGCGACTGAAGGAATTCTTGGTGCTCCAGCGCCATCCAGTGCGACGGCTTCGCGCTGATCAGCTCGGTGTGCCTGTGGGGCTGGTCGTGGTGGCCTTGTTCGGCATCATAAAGGGCGTCCGTGTCGCCGGACCGGGCGGCATGACGGTCGAGATGACCACCATCGCGACGATCCCGATGTCGATCCCCGGTCGACACGGACGTCCGTAAACTTACCTCCAAAGCCCCAGCATCACTGCTGGGGCTTTTTCGGTTTAAGACCTCAAGGTCAGTTTAGACCAGCCACACCGCAGCAAGGAACTTGCCACGGAAGATGACTTTGACGTTGTCGTTCGGAATGAACTCGGCGCCATTGAGGTTAATGATCTGAAACATCAGATTTCTCCTCGGGCTGAATGCCCATCACTATTTAGCCCAAGGGGCCTTGAGTTCGCGATATTAAATTTGGGCGACGAGAAGTATTATTCGCCCCAGTGACGATGCCGCCGGCGGCGGCGCGATCGCCTTTCAAAGATCGCCGGGGGCGGCTTGTCGGAAGCGTATGGCGAATGATCCGGCCTTCGATGATGTCTTGGCCCCGATCGGTCGCCTAGCCCCCGACCGTGTCGCCCTTGCACCTGTGGCGACAGAACCAAGACAAGCTGGCCGCCCCACTCCGCGACCTAACGGCGGAAATCGAGGACGTTGCACGTACGCGGAACCTGATCGCCTACGGCCTTTTCAGCGCGTGCTCCCAGCCCGAGGCGTCTTTGACGTGTCGCGATCCTGTCGGCGCCGAAGTGACGATCTCGCTGGCCGAACTTGCTGAGGTCGCAGAACGGCTCGACGCGGTCCGCCTACGGCTACACCATCTGACCTGAGGTACCCCACTAACCCCGGTGCGGGCTCTGGACCGCGACCAGCTTCCGATCGGCTGCCGAGCAGGTCACCAGCACCGAGCCGTCGGCGGTGTTGAACCGCACGATCCGGGTTCCGGTCGTCTCGACGATGTTCGTCGGCGGCACGCCGAAATCGGTCGCCATCTCCTGGATCGTGCGCAAGCAGGTCTGGAAGTCCATCGACCGCGTCATCGTCGGCAGGCCGTCGCTACTGATGCCGGTGGTGACCTCGGGCTCCATCGTCGGCTGCTGGAGTGACCGGCTTTCGCGCGTGTCTCGTTCGACCTGGTTCTCGCCGCAGGCGGTCAGTAGCAGGGCGCCGGCGGCGATGGCGGGCCAGGGAAGCAATCGCGTCATCACAAGTTCCCCGTGTCGAAGGTCTGCGCGGGCGGCGGCTCGCGATAGGTGAAGAAGTCGAGTTCGCCTTCGGTGACGTCGCTCTGCGAGTGACGGCGCAGGGTCATGTGCCCCTCGGCAAAGCACCACTCGACCTCATCGCCAGCGAAGGTCGCGCCGAACGCGTTTTGAAGCTGCTTGCTATCCCGACGGCATGGCTCGCCGTAAACGCCGATCAGGGCTTGGGCCATCTCGTCGAAAGCGCGCGGCGTTATCTTCACGCTGAATCAGTCGAACTTGCCGTCTGTGAAGATGACCATGGATCGGCCCGCACCGACACCAGCGACGCTGTACTTGGTGAAGTCACAGCTTCCGCTGTCCGAACACCGGGTCACAGTCTCGGCTGCGCGCGCCTCTGCGATCGTCGTCACGTCAGGCTTCAGCCCCCTGAACTCGAACGATGGAAGCGGAACCGGCGGGGCCTCGACCTGGGGGGCTTCCCGCTGAGGTTCCGCCGGGTTCGAACACGCTACAAGCGCTCCGATCATGGACAGCAAGAGCAACCTACGCATCGCGGCAGACCTTCAGCGCTGCGTTTGCAGCCCGGTCAGCGGCTTCTCTCTCGGCGCTCTTGCTGACGGATGTCGCGGCCTTCGCGGCGGCACGGGCGTAGTCCGCGCACGGCCCAACTTGCAAATCGGCTGCGGCTGATCCGCAGGTCTCGGCGAGATCACGGGCTACGTCGGGGGTCGGATCGGTCAGGAAGCCGTAGTGAAGCGCGAAGCAGGGAACGACGCGGGCCGGCAGGCCAAGGTCAGTGACTGGGGTTTCGCCAAGCGTCAGGACTTCGTCATTCGGCTTCTCAGCCATGGGCGTGGCCTGCCCGCAGGCCGAAAGCGCCAAGGCAGCGACGATCGGTAGAGCCAAGCGCAACACAACCTCCCCGGTGATCTGTCCTCATCTCCCGGTTCGGTGGTCAGGGTCAACGGTGAAGGTCATCGAGTGTGATCAGCCAGCTTCGCCGCCCACTAATAATGGGGTTCGCCCCGTGCATCCGAAACTCAACGGTGCGGTGGTTGACCGGAGGTGCGGTCGCCGGAGCCGTGGTTGGCGGAGGTGAAACCGGGCAGGTTGTCGATCAAGAAGACGATCCGCTCGGCGTCCAGTGGGTCTGGTCGATATGCAAAGCGGTGCAGGCCTCGGTCAGCTGGGCGTTGCCCTGTTTCCCGGTGTGGCGGACGTGGTTGAAGGCGCCGGCGGGATGGCGCCGAAGACGGCGCCGGACTCCGTCACCGGGTTGCAGGAGACCCGGGCGCGGTTGCGGCGGGGGTCCGAGAGCACCCCTGAAGCGTCAGCCGCGAGGGCCTGCCCTAACCCGCCCGGATCAGACTTCGCTCAGGAGGTCGAAGCCGCCGTAGATCATGCGCTTGCCGTCAAACGGCGGCGCGACGTCGGCCATGCGCTCATCCTGCATGAGGGCCTCCCAGCCGGCGTCGCGCGTCGCCCTGTCGGGCCAGGTGATCCAGCCGACCGCGACGGTCTCTCCCTCCTGAAGCGCGACGGCGCGGCGGAAGTCGGTCAGCTTGCCCTCGGGCACATCCGCGCCCCAGGTCTCGGTGACGGATACGGCGCCGTGCGCCTTGAACAGGGCTGTCGTGAGGGTCGAGTGCTCCAGATAGGCCGCCTTGTCAGCGGTCCGGACGGGGATCACGGTGATGTCGATGAAGGCCATGGGGTTCTCCATTCAGGTCCGCGCCGGTGTCGGCGACCTGACCCTAACGCGTGACGCTACGGATCGACAGCCGGCGTAACGCGGGTCATCCTGCCGTTAACCGTCGCGGGGACCGTCGCCATGATCAGCCTGGCCCATCTGAAGAACCGTCTGGGGCAGTACGCCGCCCTGTGGATCGGGGCCTTCCTGCTGTCCGGGGTGGGGATCTGGCTGGTGGCGGTGTTCGTCGATCTGATCGACGCGACGGACCTGATCCTGCCGGCGGCCCTGATCGGTACGGCGCTGATCCTCGGCGTCGGCGTGATCGCCAGCCTTCTGTCGCGCGAGACGGTCGGGACGAAGCTGGCGGTGCTGGTGCTGGCGGCCCTTCTGGTGCTGCCCCTGCTGTGGGCGCCGATGTCGGCGGCGGTGGCCATCGCCTTCTTCGCGGATCGCTCCATCGAGTATTCGCAGGCCTATGCCGCCTTCCAGATCGGGGTGGCGCGGCTGCTGTTCCCGCTGAGTCAGGCGATCGGGGACGGTGATCTGTTCGGCTGGGTGTGGAGCGCCTTCCAGTGGGTGTCGACCGTGGTGGGCTTCCTGGCGGCCCTGACCAAGATCTGGCCCGCGGTGCGTCGCTTGCTGGGGCCGGAGCCCAAGGCGGAAGAGAGCTAGGCGCTCAGGCGAGGATGTCGAGCAGGCTGCCGTACATGGCGTCGGCGGTCTTGAGCACGGAGACATTGGCGCGGAAGGCGGTCTCGGCCTGAATACGCTCGACGCTTTCACCCGCCAGATCGGCGAGGGGCGCGCGGGCGGTGCGCTCGGCGCTGGCGGCGAAGCGGGCCGAGGCGTCGGCGATGCCCGAGGCGGCGATGGCGAAGGCTTGCATGGCAGGCTCCCGTGAAGCGGTCAGTGTCGCGCGCCGGCCTTACCGGGCGGCTGACAAGCATGGTGAACGCTTGACCGCACGGCGTTCCGGGCGGAACCTGCTTGCATGAACAGTCCACCCGCCCCCGGCGAACGCTATCAGTCGTTCAGCCAATTCTATCCGTACTATATCCACGAGCACTCCAACCGGACGTGTCGACGGATCCACATCATCGGCTCGGCGCTGGTGATCGGGGTCGCGGTGCTGGCGCTGGTGACGCTGAACGCCTGGTGGCTGCTGGCCATGCCGGTGATCGGCTACGGCTTCGCCTGGGTGGGGCATTTCTTCTTCGAGAAGAACCGGCCGGCGACGTTCCAGTACCCGCTGTGGAGCCTGATGGGCGACTGGCGGATGTTCTTCGAGACGATCAGCGGCAAGCGGAAGTTCTGAAGGCCAGAAAAAACCCCGGCTCGCGAGAGCCGGGGCTTTTTTGTTTGGGGCGCCGGGGCGGGCTTAGTTCGATGCGCCCGTTGCGCGCGGGGAGGCGGCGGCCATCAGGGGCGCGTTGCGGCTGGGGGTGTCGTCCCAGTCCGGCGGGCAGCCTTCAAAGCGACCGGCGTCGGCGATGGTCAGGGTGCGCATGTTCAGGCGCATGGCCGGCTGCATCGACCCGCGGCCGTGACCGGTGAACAGGTCGACCTTCTGGCCCTTGATCGCGCCGCCGGTGTCCGAGGCGTACCAGTAGCCGTCGTGAAGGGTGCCGTCGGCCAGACGCAGGCCGACCGTTTCGCGGATGAACAGGACGCTGCGGCGCGGAATGTAGCGGGGGTCAACAGCGACGGTGCGCATGGCGACCGGACGGCAGCCGAGGCTGTCGTTGCCCGTCGCGCCGCCGCCGCCTGCGTGATAGAGGCGCGCCGATGCGTTCCAGCGGGCGTCGCCGTCCATCAGGGCCTGTTGTTCGGAGGTCAGTTCGACCGCCATGCCGTCGTTGGAACCTTCATTCGTCGGGGCGGTTTCCTCAGCACCCCACGACTGCGCGGCAGCCGCTTCGTAGGTGACCGGTTCACCGGTGACGTCCGCTTGGGCGGGGAAGGCCATCGCCCAGAAAAGGGCGAACGCGGCGGCAGTGCCGAACATGAGCGGACTCGCGGAATCACCGGCCCCTGACGCGTCCGGCGAGGGGCTTTTCGTTTCCAATTGTGTCAAAAAACGGACCTGACAGATCAGCTGCGACCACCTGTCCGGATGATCGGTGGATAAGCAGGGCTTCTGCATGGTCAAGCGGAACCGTGCTTGGCTGATGCTGACAAGTCTGTAAGCTGTATTCGCAGATCAACAACTCTTTGCTGGATCGAGATGCTTACTGTCTATGGCGATATTCGTTCGGGCAACTGTTTGAAGGTCAAGTGGTTGCTGGAATGGCTGGGCCGTGATTATCACTGGGTTGAAACTGATGTCACAACCGGTGTGACCCGATCTCCACAGTTTTTGGCCCTGAACCCGGCTGGCCAGACGCCGACGATTGTATTTGATGACGGCAGACCGCTGGCGCAGTCGAACGCCATACTTGTCCACATGGCGGAAGGGACGGCCCTGATCCCGATCGACCCGTTCGACCGGGCGAAGATGTTCGAGTGGCTGTTCTGGGAGCAGTACAGTCATGAACCCTGTATCGCCGTGGTGCGCTTCCAGCGCGCCATCGCCGGGCGCGCGGCCGGGGAGATTGATCCCCGCCTGATCGAAAAGGGCTACGCCGCGCTGGCGCGGATGGAGGCCGGTCTGGCCGGGCGCGACTGGCTGGTCGGGGAGGCGGTGTCCTTGGCCGATCTGGCGCTGGTCGCCTACACCCGGGTGGCGCATGAGGGCGATTTCGATCTGACGGCGTACCCCAATGTTCGGACCTGGGTCGGGAAGGTGGAGGCCGCGTTCGGCATCGCGTGAAAGCAAGACTCCGCTGGACCTTGCGGCGAGGCGCATTTAACCCCTGAGCCTCCACAGCCCGGACACTGCCCCATGAAGCGTTTCGCCCTCGCCGCCGCCGCCGTCTGCGTGGTGGCCGCCGTCGCCGTTCCCGCCGCCGTTCAGGCCTGGGGCAATACCGGACACCGGTTGATCGGCGTCGCCGCGATGCGGGGCCTGCCGGAGGAAATGCCCGCCTTCCTGCGCACGCCGGGCGCCGCGTCGGATGTGGGCGAACTGTCGCGCGAGCCGGACCGCTGGAAGGGCGCCGGTCAGCCGCACGACCGCGAGCGGGATACAGCCCACTTCGTCGATCTGGATGACAACGGCTTCGTCTTCAACGCCCGGGGGCCTTCGGTCGACAGCCTGCCGCGTCTGAAGTCGGAATACGATGCGGCCCTGATCGCCGCCGGTCTGGACGTCGATGACGCCGGCTATCTCCCGTATGCGATCTGGGACGCCTACCAGAACCTGGTGCGGGACTTCGCCTACTGGCGCGTGCTGAACGCCCAGGAAGCGCGCGAAACCGACGAGATGAAAAAGGCCTGGTATCGGGTGGACCGCGAGCGCCGCGAGGCCCTGATCCTGCGCGACATGGGCGTGCTGGGCCACTACATCGGCGACGGCTCGCAGCCGCACCACACGACCATCCACTACAACGGTTGGGACCGGAACACCCCGAACCCGGAAGGCTTCACCACCTCGCGCCAGACCCACGGCCTGTTCGAGGGCGCCTTCACCGCCCGCGTCGCCCGTCTGGACGCCATCGAGGCGGCGATGGCCGCGCCGAAGCTGGACGGCTTCGACCTGCGCGCCCGGGTGCCCGCCTATCTGCGCGAGACCCTGTCGCAGGTGACGCCCTTCTATCGTCTGGAGAAGGCGGGCGGCTTCGCGGACGGCGACCGTCGCGGCGCCGAGTTCACCATCGCCCGTCTGGCGGCGGGGGCGTCGGAACTGCGGGACTTCTACATTCTGGCGTGGCGCGACTCGGCCGACGACAACATTGGCTGGCCCGCCGTGAAGGTGGCCGAGGTCGAGGCCGGGACGGCTGATCCCTGGCTGGCCATGCACGGCGAGGACTGACCCCGGGTGGGTGAAGAGTGTTAGTGAGCAGGAGGTGAGCGAGATCGCACCGGTGGTCACGACAGCGGCTCACCCCTTCGCTCACTTGCACTTTTCATCTCTTCACCTGCGCTGCCCATGTCCGACCTGACCCCTCCCGTCGTCATCCTCGACAAGTCCCAGCTGGCCGACAATATCGGCGCGGTCGCGCGGGTGATGGCCAATTTCGGTCTCAGCGAACTGCGCCTCGTCAGCCCGCGGGACGGCTGGCCGCAGGACCGGGCCTGGGCGACGGCGTCGGGCGCCGACTGGGTTCTGGAAGGCGTCAAGGTGTTCGACACCGTGGCCGAGGCGGTCGCGGACCTGAACACCGTCTTCTCGACCACCGCCCGCCCGAGAGAGACGCGGATGCCGGTGCGCACCCCGCGCGAGAGCGCCCGCATCCTGTACGACGACACCGCCTCGGGCCTGAGAACCGGCCTGCTGTTCGGCGGCGAACGCGCGGGGCTGGAGACGACCGATATCGCCCTGACGAGCGGCATCACCACCATTCCGATCGACCCGAAGCACCATTCGCTGAATCTGGCGCAGGCGGTGGCGATCAACGCCTATGAGTGGCGCACCCTGATCCTCGATGCCCCGCCGCCGCGCTTCCGCGAGCAGGATCCGCCTGCGTCCAACGACCTGCTGGTCGGGATGTACGAGCATCTGGAGACCGAGCTGGAGGCGGGCGGCTTCTTCTATCCGCCCGAGAAGAAGCGTTCGATGACCCAGAACCTGCGCGTCATGCTGGGCCGCTCGGCCTTCAGCGAGCAGGAGGTGGCGACCTTTCGGGGCGTGATCCACGCCCTGTCGAAGGGCCGCGGACGCCTGCTGGCCAAGATGGCGGCGAAGAAGGATGAGACGCCCTCAAGCACCGAGCCGCCGCGCGGCGAGGGGTAGGGCGAACATGAAACTGGTCCTGATCTACCCCCTTGCTGCGCTGGCGGAGATCGCGGGCTGTTTCGCCTTCTGGGCCTGGTTGAAGCTGGATCGGTCGCCGTTGTGGCTGGTCCCCGGCGTGGCCTGTCTGATCGCGTTTGCGTGCTTGCTGACCCTCGTACCGACCGATGCGGCGGGGCGGGCGTTCGCGGTCTATGGCGGGGTCTATATCTGCGCCTCGCTGGCGTGGATGGCGCTGGTCGAGAAAAGCCCGCCGGACCGCTGGGACCTGATCGGCGGCGCGGTGTGTCTGATCGGCGCGGGGATCATCCTGTTTGCGCCCAGAGGCTGAAGTGCGGTTGATCCGCCGGGGTGTCTCCTGTAGACGCCGCCCCGTTGGGGAGTAGCCGCCGGCGCCCATTCAAAGGCCGGGTTCGCGTCAACATACTCGTGGTCTTCAGGCCCGTGGCGCGATCAGTGGACCTCATGTCCGCCTGGCGAGACCAGCGTGCCTTGCGATCCCCAACCGGCGGGGGCGTGAGCGCGCTGTCTCGTGCGTCCGGCGGATTCTGTTCTGATGACCCCTCTGTCCATCGCCGTGCTGTCCCTCAGCATGTCCACGGACGCCTTTGCGGCGGCTGTCGGCCGCGGCGCGGCGCACCGGCCTCCGGTCGCCACCGCCATTCGCAACGGGCTGGTCTTCGGCGTGATCGAAGCCATCACGCCTCTGATCGGCTGGGGGCTGGGCATGATCGCCGCCGGGCTTGTCGAGCAGATCGACCACTGGATCGCCTTCGGCCTGCTGGGCGCGGTCGGCGCGAAGATGCTGTGGGAAGCCTTCCAGCCGGTCGATGAGGACGACGACGGATCACGCGCCGCTCGCAACGGCGTGCTGGCCCTGATCGCCACGGCGGTCGGCACCAGCATCGACGCGGCGGCGGTCGGCGTGGGGCTGGCCTTCATCGGGGCCAACATCTGGATCATCGCCCTGTCGATCGGCTTCACCACCTTCGCCCTGACCACCCTCGGCATGCTGATCGGCAAGGCCGTCGGCGCGCGCTTCGGCAAGATCGCCGAGTTTCTGGGCGGGGTGGCCCTGATCGTGATCGGCTCGACCATCCTGGCCGAACACATGGGCTGGATCGGCTGAGTTTTCTTTCTCCCCCGAGGGGAGAGGGGTCAGGCGTTCAGCAACCGTTCCACGAACGCCGGCACCGTTTCGGTTGCGGGACCATACAGGCCCTCATCGAACATCCGCGCGCCCTGCGTCGGTTCGAGATTGATCTCCACCGTCCGGGCCCGGGCGCGGCGGGCGTCCTGCACAAAGCCCGCGGCCGGATAGACGGCGCCCGAGGTGCCGATGGAGACGAACAGGTCGGCGTCGGCGATCGCCGCGTCGATCACAGGCATGGCCAGCGGCATCTCGCCGAACCAGACGATGTGCGGGCGCAGCCAGCCGTCGGGGTTGAACGGGCTGTCGTGGCGCGGGTCCAGATCGCCGGGGCAGTCGATGACCCGGCCCGTGGCGGTGCAGTGCGCCTTCAGCAGTTCGCCGTGCATGTGGATCAACTGGAACCCCGGCGCGGGCGGAACCCGCGCATGGGCGCGGTCGTGCAGGTCGTCGACGTTCTGGGTGACCAGCAGGAAGTCGCCCTCCCACCGCGCGGCCAGTTCCGCCAGCGCATGGTGGGCCAGGTTGGGCTGGACCTCGGCCAGCTGGCGGCGGCGCTTGTTGTAGAAGTCCTGCACCAGCGCCGGATTGGCCGCGAAGCCCTCGGGCGTGGCGACTTCCTCGATCCGGTGGCCCTCCCACAGGCCGTCCGAGGCGCGGAACGTCGGCACGCCGCTTTCCGCCGATATTCCGGCGCCGGTGAGGATGACGAGGTTGCGGTGATTGCCCATCACCACTCTCGCCACGCGTCGATTTCGTCGACGAGGGCCTTCTGCCGGGCGACGTGCGCCATCTCCTCCAGCAGAGCAAAAATATCGTCCCGCTCCTCGGTCTCGATGACGCCTCCTGCTCGGTCATCGGCCTCATTGAACCATTGCACCGTTTCTTTGAGGATCGCCCGAACCTCTGCCCGGCGAGGTTTGGCTCCCAGGTCTCTCAGCGCCACACAGGCGTCGAGAACGACTTTGCGGGCTGCGAGCGTGAAGTCTTCGGGCGGATATGGAGGTGACGGCGACCACCTTTCAAAGGGCGTTTCGGATAGAAGCTGCTCCCATGTCAGTTGGGCAAGACGGGTCCGATAGCGTTCTTTCCGGGCCGCCCGTTTGGCGTTGTCGCTTGCGGTTTTGAGCGCGGCTTCCTCAACCAGTTTGTCGCAGTCATTCGCCCACCGCCATTCGCCCTCGACAGCGTAGTTGATGCTGCTCAGCGTGCCGAAGCTCGTACCAATGGCGAAGGCAGAGACGGCTTTCGCGTTGGCCTGCTCATTCGCGGTCAGTCGCAACTCTCCCAACAGGTGGACGTCTGTCTGGTCGGTCTCCGGTTCCCACAAGTCCCGGGTCACTCCGAGGACGGCAGGCCGCCCCGTATAAGCAAAGCGATGTTCCTCAAGAATGGACGCGCGCTTCGTGTCTTCCAACACCGGAGGCGATGGCCAGATTCCGGTCAACGCCGCCACAACGATGAAACGATCATCTACCCACAGCACTTTGAATGCCCCGAACCGACCGGTTTCGGGCGGAGCAAATTCGGAAAAAGGGCTTGTCCGGAAGGCGTAAACCTCGCCGGCCCGGGGGGAGACGTTGGTCTTGGCGGGGCTCTTGAGGTTCATGGCATGGCCTCGGGCAGG
Source organism: Brevundimonas sp. M20 (assembly GCF_006547065.1). Taxonomy (NCBI): domain Bacteria; kingdom Pseudomonadati; phylum Pseudomonadota; class Alphaproteobacteria; order Caulobacterales; family Caulobacteraceae; genus Brevundimonas; species Brevundimonas sp. M20. The sequence goes on from NZ_CP041243.1 coordinate 797,464, forward strand.
GTGGTCGAGGTCGCCAGACTTTCCCGAAGATGGTCGATCATCAAGCGGACCTTAGGCGGGGCGTGACGGCGGTGGGGATAGACGGCCCAAACGCCTTCGTCGGGTGGGCGGTGATCGGGCAGCAGGGCGACGAGGGCACCGGAAGCGAGTGGTCCGGAGACATAGAAATCCGGTAGCTGGCACAGGCCGAGGCCCTGCATGGCGGCGTCCAGAACCGCCGCGCCGGAATTGCAGCGCCAGCGGCCCTGCGGACGGAAGCTGGTCTCGCGGCCGCCTTCGGTGAAGCGCCAGTGTTCGGACGAGCCGGTCAGCAGATCGTGGGCGGAGAGTTCCGACAGGGCTCGGGGCGCGCCACGGCGGGCGAGGTAGTCCGGGCTGGCGCAGAGGATCAGGCGGCGGGAGGCCAGCTTGCGCGCGATCAGGCGGGAATCCGTCAGGTGGCCGAAGCGCACCGCCAGATCGTAGCCGTCGCCGACGAGGTCCCGCAGGCGGTTGTCCAGGTCCAGTTCAATGGACAGCTCCGGATGGGCGCGGGCGAAGCTGTTGACGGCGGGGGCCACGAACCGTTCGCCGTAGGAGACCGAACAGGTCATCCGCAACAGGCCGCGCGGGGCGCTGTCGTCAGGCTGGACAGCGGCGAGGGCCTCGTCCCGCTCATCGATCAGGCGGCGGCAGCGGTCGAGGAAGTCGCGCCCGGCGTCGGTCAGTTCGACCCGACGGGTGGTGCGGTTCAGCAGCCGGGTCTGGAGCCGGTCCTCCAGCTTTGCTATCTCGCGGCTGACGGCGGAGGTGGACAGGCCGAGGCGTTTGGCGGCGGCCGAGAAGCTGGCCTGCTCCGCTACGGCGGTGAATTCGTCGATCCCGTCCCAGCGACTGCTCATGCGGACGATGCAGCACGATTGTCCCGCATCAGCAATAATGTTTTGCGTTTGTCGCCGTTTCGTCTGTCCTCACGCAGGCCTAGAAGGGGCCCATAGATCACTTTCCCCTCAAGCAGCGCGCCGGCGCGCGGCAAGCGATAGGGGCCTCCGGAGGACCTTGGATCATGAAAACCCGCGCCGCCGTCGCCTTCGAGGCCAAACGTCCGCTTGAGATCGTCGAGGTCGATCTGGAAGGCCCGCGCGCCGGTGAGGTGCTGGTCGAGATCAAGGCCACGGGCATCTGCCACACCGACGCCTATACGCTGGACGGTCTGGACTCGGAGGGCATCTTCCCGAGCATTCTCGGCCACGAGGGCGCGGGCGTGGTGGTCGAGGTCGGCCCGGGCGTGACCTCGGTCGAGGTCGGCGATCACGTGATCCCGCTGTACACGCCGGAATGCCGCCAGTGTAAGTCGTGCCTGAGCCGCAAGACCAATCTGTGCACCTCGATCCGGGGCACGCAGGGCAAGGGCCTGATGCCCGACGGCACCTCGCGCTTCAGCTACAAGGGGCAGTCCATCGCCCACTACATGGGCTGCTCGACCTTCTCGAACTACACCGTCCTGCCCGAGATCGCCCTGGCGAAGATCCGCAAGGACGCGCCGTTCGACAAGGCCTGCTACGTCGGCTGCGGCGTGACCACGGGCGTCGGCGCGGTGGTCAACTCGGCCAAGGTCGAACCGGGCGCCAATGCGGTCGTCTTCGGTCTGGGCGGCATTGGCCTGAACGTCATCCAGGGCCTGAAGATGGTCGGCGCCGACATGATCATCGGCGTGGACATCAACGGCGACAAGGAAGAGTGGGGCCGTCGCTTCGGCATGACCCACTTCGTCAACCCGAAGACCGTGTCGGATGTGGTCGCCCATCTGGTCGAGCTGACCGGCGGCGGCGCGGACTACACCTTCGACTGCACCGGCAACACCGTTGTCATGCGTCAGGCGCTGGAAGCCTGCCACCGCGGCTGGGGCGAGAGCATCATCATCGGCGTGGCCGAGGCGGGCAAGGAGATCGCCACCCGCCCGTTCCAGCTGGTCACCGGCCGCGTCTGGAAGGGCTCGGCCTTCGGCGGCGCGCGCGGCCGCACCGACACGCCGAAGATCGTCGACTGGTACATGGACGGCAAGATCGAGATCGACCCGATGATCACCCACACCTTCGGTCTGGAAGACATCAACAAGGCCTTCGACCTGATGCATGAAGGCAAGAGCATCCGGTCGGTGGTGGTGTTCTGACGACAGGGTTGCTGAAAGCAACGGACTTGTGCGAAGTCAGGTCACCTTGAGGGAGGACACACTGTTCACACACATCACCGTCGGCGCGAACGACATCGAGGCGTCGCGGAAATTCTATGACGCGGCGCTGGGCGCGTTGGGGATTGAGCCGGGCCAGCCGGACGGCATGGGCCGCGTCTGGTGGCGCACCGCGCGCGGCTCGTTCGCGATCACCAAACCTATCGACGGCGACCCGGCCTGCCACGCCAACGGCGGCACCATCGGCTTCGGCGCGCGTGATGCGGAGGCTGTGAAGGCCTTCCACGACGCCGGCGTCGAGGCGGGCGGCACGTCGATCGAGGATCCGCCCGGCGAGCGCAAGGGCCCGTTCGGCGCGCTGTATCTGTCCTATCTGCGCGATCCGTCGGGCAACAAGATCTGCGCCCTGCACCGGCCGAAGTAACGGCTGCGCTTGCGACAACTGACCGCGTCATCGCGTCGATATGAACGGGGCTACCAAGCCCCGTTCAATGAAGGGGGACGACATGAAATTCGACGCGCAGAAGGCCCTGATCGCCTACTCCGGTGTGCTGACGGCGGTCTTTGTCGGGGTAATGATTTCGGGCGCGGTGCAGGGCGTGGGTCCGGCGCGTTTCACCGAGATCGACGTTCACCGCATCAATGTGCGCGAGCCGGACGGCACGCTGCGCATGGTGATTTCCAACCAGACCGCCTTCCCGGAAATTCCCTATCGCGGGCGCGAGGTGCCCCATCCGGGGCGTGATTCCGCAGGCATGCTGTTCATGAACGAGGAAGGCACCGAGGTCGGTGGTCTGGTGTTCGGCGGCCGGAATGTCGATGGCGTCAAAACCTCCGGCGGCAGTCTTACCTTCGACGGCTATGAGCAGGATCAGACCGTCCAGATCATGGGCTTCCAGCAGGGCCCGCGCCGGGTGTCGGGTGTCTTTGTGAATGATCGGCCCGAAGAGTCGATCGACTATGACGTGCTGACCCGTCTGGCCGGCATGAGCCCGGAGGAACAGCAGGCGGCGATGCTCGCAGCCAATATGGACGGCCAGCCCCGCGCCTTCCTGGGGCGTCAGGGCAGCGGCGCGTCGGAACTGGTCTTGCGCGACGCAGCCGGGCGGGCGCGTCTGGTGTTGAGCGTGGCGGCGGATGGCGGCGCGCGCATCACCTTCAGGGACGAGAATGGGCAGCCCACCCGTGTGGTGACGCCCGAGGGCTGAGGCGGTTCAAAAGGGCGCTGCTCGTGCGGCGGATTATGAAGAAGGCCGGGTTCGGCCTGCGGATCATCGGAGTTTGAGTTTTATGGAAGTCACGAAGACCCACACCGTCCACGGCGGCACGCTGCGCTATCTGAAGCACGACAGCGCGGTGACCGGCACGCCGATGACCCTGTCGGTTTTCGTCCCCGGCGGCGAGGGGCCGTTCCCGGTGCTGATCTGGCTGTCGGGTCTGACCTGCACCGAGGACAATTTCACCACCAAGGCCGGGGCCTATCAGGCGGCCGCCGAGCACGGGGTGATTATCGTCGCCCCTGACACCTCGCCACGGGGAGAGGGCGTCGCCGATGATCCAGCCTATGACCTCGGTCAGGGGGCGGGCTTCTATGTCGATGCGACGCAGGCGCCGTGGGCGCCGCATTTCCGCATGGAAAGCTATGTCACCGGCGAGCTGATCGATCTGATCGACCGCGAGTTCCCGACCACCAAGGTCTGCTCCATCTCGGGCCATTCGATGGGCGGGCACGGGGCGCTGACGCTGGCGTTGCGCCATCCGGACCTGTTCCGTTCGGTCTCGGCCTTTGCGCCGATCAGTTCGCCGACGCGCTGCCCGTGGGGCGAGAAGGCCTTCACCGCCTATCTGGGCGAGGACCGGGCCGACTGGGCGAACCACGACGCGGCCCTGCTGATCGAGAACGGCGCGGCCAAGGGGCGCTATGACGACATTCTGGTTGATCAGGGCGACGCCGACAGCTTCCTGGTCGAGCAGCTGAAGCCTGAACTGCTGATCGCGGCCGGCGAGGCGAGCGGTCAGAAGGTCACGGTGCGGATGCAGCCGGGCTACGACCACTCCTACTTCTTCATGGCCAGCTTCATCGCCGACCATGTGGCCTTCCATGCGGCGCGGTTGAAGGCGTAGGCTCCGGGCGAACCGGAGAGACGCCATGAGACGGTCCAGCCCCAAGGCGTTCGCCCTGATCCTGTCCGCCCTGCTGCTGGCCGCGCCTGTCGCGGCGCAGGAGCAGATGGGCGATCCGTCCTTCCGTCCGACCGTGGCGCGTCCCGCCTATGCGGGCGAGGGGCCGCTGATCCAGCTGGATGCGGCGCATGACAGCGTGCAGACCCTGGACGGACGTTATGCGGGTTTCGCGGCTCTGGTGCGCGCGGACGGCTATCGCATCCGGGCGGGCGAGCGGAAGCTGGACGCGCCCGGCGCGCTGGACGGCGTCGATGTGCTGGTCATCTCCAACGCGGTCCGCCCCGCCGACGGCAGCAGCCCGGACGCCTTCACGCCGGGCGAGATCGCCGCGCTGGACGCCTGGGTGCGGGCGGGGGGATCGCTTCTGCTGGCGGCCGACCACGCGCCCTACGGCAGCGCCAATGAGACGCTGGGGCGGGCGCTGGGCGTCGAGATGGGCAAGGGCTACGCCTTCGTCCTGACGCCCGGAGGGCCGCTGACCAATCTGGACTATCCGGCCGAGGCCTTGGGCGAGCATCCGATCACGGGCGGACGGGACCAGGGGGAGCGCGTTCGTCATGTCCGCACCTTCACCGGCCAGTCGCTGCGCGGGGCGGAGGGCGCGACCGTGCTGTTGGCGATGAGCGCGGATGCGCGCGAGGCAGCGGACCTGCCGACCCTGCGGGAGATCGACCGGCGGCTGGAGGCCGGGCAGGCGTCCGACGTCGTGCTGGCCGAGCTGTCGCGGCCCGCGCTGCCGGCGCAGGGACTGGCGTTCGAGCACGGACGGGGCCGGGTGGTGGTGCTGGGCGAGGCCGGGATGCTGACGGCGCAGGTCGTCCGTTTCCCCGCCGATTCCGGGCGCGAGGATGTCGTTTTCGGTCTACAGACCCCCGGCCATGACGATCAGCAGTTCGCCTTGAACCTGCTGCACTGGCTGAGCCGCATTGAGGGACTGAGATGAGCGACGACCGCTACGATGCGATGTTTTCGGCCCTGTGCACCGAGGTCGGCTTCTGCCTGCACGACAAGGGACAGAAGCGCGTGATCGCGGCCCTGCCCGAGGGGCTGGATGCGGCGACCAAGGTGGCCTTCGCGGCTGCGGGCGTGGACTATCTGAACGCGCTGGGCGACCACCGCCGCGCCGTGCGGGACTGCATGAAGGCGCACCTGCCCAAGGACTAGCGTTCGTCCTTCGCCCCGTCGGTGGGCGCCGATGTCGTCGTGGTGGTCGTGCTTGTGGTCGTGGTGACGGTTCGCGACGTTGAGTAGCTGATGGTGCACCCCGGCGCGTTGACGAACTGGCCGTCGCTGGTGTGGCAGTTGGAGCTGGCCGTGATTGGCTCTCCGCCCATACAGCCGCCCAGTCCGAGCACGGCGGCGGCGATCAGAAGGGCAGGGCGTCGTGCGGTCATTAGGCGGCTCCGGTGAGACGCTCCACCGTCTGACGTCCGGGCGGATCGCGCAAGGCCGTGAATCCAAGCTTGACCTCGCCCCGCGACGCAGCCTTTGAAGGGCGGCGGGCGTTCAAAGCCTGAGAAAATCCCGCTGCTGCGCCTTTGGCTGGACGGCTGGAGCGCCTACATGCGGTTCAAGATCAACCTGTCGACAGGAGCCCTCCATGGCCTTCACCCTTCCGCCCCTTCCGTACGCCTATGACGCCCTGGAGCCGGCCATCGACAAGGAGACGATGACCTTCCACCACGACAAGCATCACCAGACCTACGTCGATAACCTGAACAAGGCCGTCGACGCAGACGCCTCGCTGCAGGGCAAGTCGCTGGAGGAGCTGTTCGCGACCATGTCGAAGCTGCCGAAGGCCGTGCGCAACAACGGCGGCGGTCACTGGAACCACAGCCTGTTCTGGGAACTGCTGGCGCCGCAGGGCCAGACGGGTGAGCCGTCGGCTGAACTGGCCGCGAAGATCGACGCCGAACTGGGCGGTCTGGACAAGTTCAAGGCGGACTTCGACGCCGCCGGCGCCGGTCAGTTCGGCTCGGGCTGGGCCTGGCTGATCCTTCAGGACGGCAAGCTGAAGGTCACCTCGACCCCGAACCAGGACAACCCGCTGATGGACGTGGCCGATGAGAAGGGCGCCGTCCTCTTGGCCGCCGACGTGTGGGAACACGCCTATTACCTGAAGTACCAGAACCGCCGCGTCGACTACCTGAAAGCCTTCTGGTCGGTGGTGAACTGGAACAAGGTCAACGAGCTGTACGAAGCCGCCAAGTAAGCGGTCCGTCCGTCAGAACATAGGGAAGGCGCCGTAGCGATGCGGCGCCTTTCTTGTGTTTGGGTTTGTTAGCGCTAACATCACTCTCAACAAACATATCGCCGGGGAGCGGGACATGAGGGATTGGGCGAAGCGCGCGGGGCGTGCGGCGGCGGCGATGGCCGTGTGCGGGGCTCTGCTGTCGTGGGGCGCGGCGGTCGCGCAGACCCGGACCATTGTGGCGGACGCTTCCGCCGAGAGCCGTCCGCGTGACCGGATGGCGGACTTCTCCATCGGCGCCGACTATCCGGGGGTGACGGGGCGCGAGGATGCGCTGGCCCAGCTGCAGATCGCCCGCGAGGAACTGGGTTTCCGCTACATCCGCTTCCACGCCATCTTCCATGACGACATGGGCGTCTATCGCGAGGTGGACGGTCAGCCGGTCTATGACTTCAGCAAGATCGACGTCCTGTACGACCGGTTCCTGGCCATGGGGATCAAGCCGTTCGTCGAACTGGGCTTCACGCCGCACGACATGCGGACCTCTGACCAGACAATCTTTTACTGGAAGGGCAACACCTCCCATCCGCAGCCCGAGAAATGGGACGCGCTGGTGGACGCCTTCGTGCGGCATCTGATCCAGCGCTACGGCGCCGAGGAGGTGCGGACCTGGTTCTTCGAGGTATGGAACGAGCCCAATCTGGACGGCTTCTGGGAGCGGGCGGATCAGGCAGCCTATTTCGACCTCTATGTGCGCACGGCCAAGGTCATCAAGGCGATCGACCCGGCCCTGCCGGTCGGCGGGCCATCCACAGCGGGCGCGGCCTGGGTGCCGGAACTGCTGGCCTATGCGCGGGCGCATGACGCCCCGGTCGATTTCGTGACGACCCACACCTATGGCGTGGCGGGCGGCTTCCTGGATGAGAACGGGGAAGGGGACAACAAGCTGCTGCCCAACGAGGACGCGATCATCGGCGACGTCCGGCGGGTGCGCGAGCAGATCGAGGCCTCGGCGACGCCGGGCCTGCCGCTGTACTTCACCGAATGGAGCACCAGCTACAACCCGCGTGATCCGGTGCACGACAGCCATCTGAGCGCCTCCTACATCCTGAGCCGCCTGAAGCCGGTCGAGGGTGTGGTGCAGGGCATGAGCTACTGGACCTATTCCGACCTGTTCGAGGAGCCGGGTCCGCAGACGCGCCCGTTCGACGGAGGGTTCGGACTGATGAGCCCGCAGGGCGTCCGCAAGCCGTCGTGGTTCGCCTACAAATACCTTGCCCGACTGGGCGACCGGGAGCTGGCGAACACCGACGCGCAGAGTGTGGTGGCGCTGAACGACGGGGCTTTGCAGGTGCTGGCCTGGCATTATGAAGCGCCGAACCAGACGGTGAGCAACCGGCCGTACTTCCGCGCGGTGCAGCCCGACCGTGAACTGGCGCCGCTGGTCATCGAGGCTCGGGGGCTGACACCGGGTGCGCATCGGGTGCAGATTCGCCGGGTCGGATTCCGCAGCAACGATGCCTACACCGCCTATCTGGAGATGGGGCGTCCCGAGACGCTGACCCCGGAGCAACTGGCGCATTTGCAGGGGCTGACGCGGGACGAGCCGGAGACCCGGGTCGTGTCGGTCGGCCCGGATGGGCAAGCCCGGCTCGAACTGCCGATGCGCGCCTATGACGTGGTTCTGGTGGAATTCTCGCAGGAGTCGCGTTGATCCATATGCGCGATTCACCAGCCGCTAACCGTGACCATTGGGGCGGTGGTTAAGAGGTGGTCCAATAGGACTGCGGGCCGATTGTCCCCCGAGTTCGTCCCGTATGCGCGTTCTGACTTGCCTGACCGAGGATCATAACCTGCTCCTCGTGGCCCTCGCGGCCGTGATATGCGTCGTTGGCTCTGTTGTTCTCAACCGCCTGTTCGACAAGAACCGTCGCAGCTCCGCCAAGGCGCGGCTGCCGTGGCTGTTTCTCGGCGCCATGGCGGGCGGGGCGACGATCTGGTGCACCCATTTCGTCGCCATGCTGGCTTACCGCCCCGGCGTGGAGGTGGCCTACGCCCCTGTCCTGACCGGCCTGTCCCTGCTGGTGGCGATGTTCGCCTGCGCTCTGGCGATCGGTGTCGGATCGCTGCGCGGTCGATACGCCGCTGCGTCAGGAGGGGTGTTGTTCGGGCTGGGCGTGACGGCCATGCACTATACCGGCATGTCGGCCTTCACCGCGGAAGCGCTGGTGATCTGGCATCCAGCCTATGTCGTGGCTTCGATCGTCGCCGCCGTGGTCGGGGGCGCCGCCGCCTTCCATATCGCGACCGATGACCGGCGCTGGATGCGCCCGGTCGTGGCGCCGTTGCTGCTGGTTCTGACCATCGTCGCCCTGCACTTCACCGGCATGGGGGCCCTGACGGTTCTGCCGCTGGCGCCGAGCGCGGATGCGACGCTGCTGACCGAGGCTGAAGCCCTGCTGGCCGCGAGCGTGGCTGCGATCGGCTTCCTTATCCTGGGTACGGCTGTCGCCAGCTATGCGCTGGAGGCGCAAACCGAACGTCAGTCGCAGGATCGTCTGAGCGGCCTGATCGAGGGTAGCGTGGACGGCATGGTGGTCGTCGCGGACGGCAAGGTTCGTCTGGCCAACCACGCGTTCACCGAGCTTTGCGGCGTGCAGGAAGGCCAGACCGTCGATACCGACATCGGCGAGTGGATCGAGGATGTCGCGTCACTCCAGCCGGGTCTGCTGATGCAGAGCCGCGTCAGGGCGCGGGACGGCGCGCCCGTACCGGTCGAGATCGCCGTGCGCGAAGAGATGGCTGGCGCGAACACTACGCCGGTGCAGATCTTCGCCGTGCGCGATCTGCGCTCGCGTATCGCGCAGGAACGCCGCATCGCGCATCTGGCGCGCAACGACAGCCTGACAGGCCTGCCCAACCGCACCTCCTTCCTTGAGAAGCTGGAGCGACTGGCGGCGACCGACAGCGGCTTCGCCCTGCTGGCAATCGATCTGGACCGCTTCAAGGAGGTCAATGATCTCTACGGTCACGCCGTGGGTGATCGACTGCTGTTGCATGTGGCCGACCACATGAAGGCCGCCACCCGCGAAGGCGAGTTCGTGGCGCGACTGGGCGGTGACGAGTTCGTGGCCCTGATCCCGATCCGCGAGCGGATGGACGCCCACGCCGCCGCCGAGCGCCTGCGTCAGGCGATCCTGACGCCGCTGGAGGCGGAACACGCGGAGCTGCAATGCGGCGCCTCGGTCGGCATCGCCTTGTGGCCGGATGATGCGACCGAAGCCTCGGTGCTGATCAACGACGCCGATCTGGCGATGTATCGGGCCAAGAGCTCGCTGACGACGGACATCTGCTTCTATGAAGGCGCGATGGATGAGGCGGTGCGCCATCGTCGCCGGATCACTTTGGGCCTGCGCGATGCGCTTGAGAACGATCGCTTCGAGTTGCACTATCAACTGCAGGCGTCGGTCGAGACGGGCGATGTGACCGGCTTTGAAGCCCTGCTTCGCTGGAAGCAGGCGGACGGGACCTACATTTCGCCGGCCGACTTCATCCCGCTGGCGGAAGAGACAGGTCTGATCCTGCCGATCGGCGAGTGGGTGCTGCGTCAGGCCTGTTCGGAGGCGGCCAGCTGGGACAGGCCGCACCGCATCGCGGTGAACCTGTCGCCGGTCCAGCTGTCGCACGTCGACCTGCCGCGCCTGGTGCACCAGATCCTGATCGAGACGGGGCTGTCTCCGAACCGGCTGGAGCTGGAAATCACCGAGACGGCGATGATCTCGGACATGGAGCGGACCACCCACATTCTGCGCCAGCTGAAACTGCTGGGCGTGTCGGTGGCGATGGATGACTTCGGCACGGGCTATTCGTCGCTGTCGACCCTGCGGGCCTTCCCGTTCGACAAGATCAAGCTGGACCGGACCTTCATGTCCGAGCTGGACGGCGGGCCTCAATCCAAGGCCATCATCCGCGCCGTGCTGGCGCTGGGCGAAAGCCTGGACATCCCGATCCTCGCCGAAGGCGTGGAGACGCAGGAGCAACTGGTCTTCCTGCGCGAGCAGGGCTGTGACGAGGTGCAGGGCTACCTCCTGGGCCGCCCCAGCCGTGATGCGGCCCGGGATATGGGCGCGCTGACGGCGGAGACACACGTGGCCTGAAGACAGGGCGGCGTTGACTCATGGTGTGTCCATGGGCATAAGCGCCGCCTTCGCGCGCCTGACTCCGGTCAGGGGCGGGATTTATGACGGACGATGCGTGGACCGCCGTTGGGATCGTCTCTCCAGTTGGGGAGGGACCGGGCCGCATCAACATAGAGAGTGACTTATGTCCAAGCGCCACAGCGCCAAGTACAAGATCGACCGGGCCATGGGTGAAAACCTGTGGGGCCGTTCGAAGTCCCCGGTTAACAAGCGCTCGTACGGCCCCGGCCAGCACGGCCAGCGCCGCAAGTCGAAAGTCTCGGACTTCGGCCTGCAGCTGAAGGCCAAGCAGAAGCTGAAGGGCTACTACGGCAACATCACCGAGAAGCAATTCGCCGCGACCTACGCCGAAGCGACCCGTCGCAAGGGCAACAGCTCGGAGAACCTGATCGGTCTGCTGGAATCGCGTCTGGACGCGATCGTCTACCGCGCCAAGTTCGTCCCGACCGTCTGGGCCGCTCGCCAGTTCGTCAGCCACGGCCACGTGACCGTCGACGGCAAGAAGGTCGACATCGGTTCGTACCGCGTGAAGCCGGGTCAGGTGATCGAGGTCAAGGAAAAGTCGCGCAACATGGCTCTGGTGCTCGAAGCCCAGCAGTCGTCGGAGCGTGACATCCCCGACTACCTGGAGATCGGTGATCGTGGCTTCTCGGTTCGTTACGTCCGCGTTCCGGAACTGGCCGACGTGCCGTATCCGGTGAAGATGGAACCGAACCTGGTCGTCGAATACTACTCGTCCTGATCGCGCAGCGATCTCGACGAAATCGAAGTTGAAGGGCTCCGGAGCAATCCGGGGCCCTTTTGCTTTGGATCAGCGCCTGTGACGGTTCACTTTCGGGCCGAATAACGGCACACTGTGTCCGGGTTCAGGGTCCAGCCGAGGAGGCCGGGATGAAATCGAAGATCACGCTCGCCGTCGTGCTGGCGCTCGCCTCGCTGACGGCCGCTTGCGGAACCGTGCCGGGCCTGTTCACGGGAGACCGTGCGTCGGCGAACATGCCGGGCCAGCTGGAGCCCATCCATGCGGCGGCCATCGGTCAGGATCAGGCGGTCTTCTGGGTCAGCTCGAACGGCTGCACCAGCAAGGCGGACCTGACGCCGGTCGTGCGGCCGGTGCGCAACGGCTCGGTGATCACCCTGCGCCGCATCAAGGAAGACCGTTGTGTCGAGGTGCAGCCGCAAGGCGTAGAGATGCGCTGGTCCTTCGAGGAGTTGGGGCTCGAGCCCGGCGCACGGGTCTCGGTCGAGAACCCCTACCAGCTGACGCCCTCGGCCTGAAACCGGAGCGAGTGACCGCAGTGCGGTCGTAGGCTCGACCGTGCGGTTGGGACAAGGCCGCGCCTTGCCGATTGTTCACGTGTCATTCCGCGCCGCGGACGGCAGATTGCACGCAAGCTTCACCAATGAAGCGCTCCCACAGTATTGGAAGGGGATTTCCACATGCGTCGCCTCGCGCTCGTTCTCGCTCTCGCCATCGCCGCGCCCTCGCTGGGGGGCTGCATCATCATCGCCACGGACAAGCCGAGCACCCGCGTCGTGCACCAGCCGCCGGCGGAAGCGGGGCAGTGATGCGCGCGCTGATCGCGGCGGCCCTGTGCGCGCCCCTGCTGTCGGGCTGCGTGATCTATGCCAGTGACTCCGGCGAGTCCGAGGTCGTGGCTCAGTGGGGCGGCCCGCGCGCCGCGCCGCTGGAAGCGGTTCGTTCAGCCCGGATCGCGGACGGTCGTCTGACGGTCCGCGTCGAATCCAACGGCTGTACGGACACCACCCACTTCGTGGTGGACCTGACGCCGCAGGACGACGGCTGGACCGACATCGCCCTGCGCCGCAACACTCGGGACCTGTGCAAGGCCCTGGTTCCCGATGGCGTCGAGGTGAGTTGGTCGCTGATTGAGTTGGGGCTTCAGCCTGATACTCAGGCGCGTCTGGTCAATCCGACGACGCTGTAAAATCAAAGGGCCGGATCGCCATGCGGTCCGGCCCTTTCGATTCAGATTTTCTGGAAAGCCGGCAGCATTTCCGCCGGGATGCGATGGGGGCGCATGGTCTTCGCATCCACCAGAACCCATTCGGTGACGCCCTGGGCGCAGAGTTTGCCTTCAGCATCCTCAATGCGGACGTAACGGTTGAAGCGCGGGCCCTGCGGATCGCCGACCCAGGTGCGGGCCTTCACGTCCACGGCGTCGGGCATCAGGGGGCGAAAGTAGTCGATCTCGTGCCGAACGCCGACCCACGACCATTTCGTGCGGGTCTCTTCGTCGAAGCTCGCGTTCCAGTGGGCGGTGCCCGCATCCTGCAGCCAGCCGACATAAACCACGTTGTTCACATGGCCGTTCTCGTCGATGTGTTCGGGACGGACCTCCAGCGGGAGGACGAAGATCTCGCGGTCTTCGCGCGGCTCCAGCTGGACGCGGGCCATCAGTCTTCCTGACCCAGGACGACGCCCTTCTCGGCCATCAGCGACTGCAGTTCGCCGCTGTTGAACATCTCGCGCACGATGTCCGAGCCGCCCACGAACTCGCCCTTCACATAGAGCTGGGGAATGGTCGGCCAGTCGGTGAAGGCCTTGATGCCTTCGCGCAGGGCTTCGTCCTGCAGGACGTCGACGCCGACGAATGACGCGCCGATATGATCGAGGATCTGGACCGCCAGCGAGGAGAAGCCGCAACGCGGAGCGTCCGGGGTGCCCTTCATGAACAGGACGACGTCGTGTTGGGCGACGGTGTCGGCGATGAAGGCGTGGACGGGGTCGGCGACAGCTTGATCGGTCACGGCGGGGGCCTTTCAGTGAAGGGCGTCAGCTAGGGTCGGACAGGCCGGGGGTCAAGGGCGTGCGGCGACGGAGCCGCATCCGGCGTCCGATCTTCCCTGGGGGGAATGGCGCGATCAGGCCGCCCTGGCCCCGGCGACGCGGGCCATTTCGATCTGGGCGGCGAGGCCCGGAGGCAGGTCGCGGTCCGGGACGAGAGCCAGTTCGTTCAGGCGTTCGACCGCCGGGGCCTCGATCAGCACGCTGGCGATGGACGGATCGGTCAGGGCGTAGGCCAGACAGATGGCTTCGGCCGACCAGGCGTTGGTCTGATGAAGGAAGGCGAAGGTGCCCACACCGGCCAGCGGGTCGTGCGGGGCGCGGGCCGCGGATTTGCCGAAACCGAAGAAGCCCTTCTTCTCCTCATTCACAACGGTGGCTTTCTTCACCGTGTCGAGATTGTCCGGGAAATAGCCGTACACGAAGATCGCCATGTCACGCTGACGGGCGTCGCGCAGACGCGAACGGATCTGCCAGGGCGAGTTGACGTGGTAGGGCGTGAACAGGACATCAAATGCGCCGGTGGAGACGTAGGTGTCCATCACCTCGCCCTCGCCGGAGATGCCCAGCAGACGGATGCGCTGGGTAGCGCGCAGGGCCTTGAGCGCGTTCAGCGAGGACTGGGGCAGTTCGTGGTCTTCCGGCTGGTCCAGCACGGCCAGATCGAACCAGCCCAGACCGGAGGCGTGCAGGGCCCGGTCAATGGCGCTGGTCATGCCCTCGGCGGAGAAGTCGCGATCCGAACCTCGGCGGCCGTCGCCGGCGCCCAGCATCAGGGAGACCTGCACCAGCTTGCGGTCGACGTGGCGCAGCGCCTCGCCCAGCACCTCGGCCAGGACGGGATCGGCGGTGGTCAGGCGGTAGCTGTTGATGCCCGCCTCGAGCGCCGAATAGATCAGTTCGCGTCCGGCCTCGGGGCCGCCGGCGATGTCGCGGGCGCCCAGGCTGAGGGTGACGACCGAAACGGCCTGGCCGACGTTGCCGAAGGGACGGTAGCGCATGGGGTCAGCCCTCCGCGGGGACCGAGGTTTCAAGGGCGAGAGCATGCAGTTCGCCGCCCATCTTCCCCTTCAGGGCGGCATAGACGAGCTGATGCTGCTTCACGCGCGGCATGCCCGCAAAAGCCGTCGAGACAATACGCGCACGGTAATGGTCGCCGTCGCCGGCCAGATCGTCGATGGCGATCTCGGCGTCGGGGAAGGCCTCAATCAGATGACCGTGCAGGTCTTCGACGGACATGGGCATGGGCGGACGCACTCCGGAGTTCTGTCAGAAGCATGCCGCGTAAACCTTAATGGCTGGCTACGCTGCGTGGCGCTCCAGCAGCACCACGGGCTCGGTCTTGTAGGTGGTTTCGGCGTAGGGGGTGTAGCCGGCGCGGCGGGCGAGGGCGTGGGACGGGGCGTTGTCGGGGGCGATCATGCAGACTGTGCGGGGGGCGTTGAGGGTGTCGTCGGCCCAGGCGAGGGCGGCGGAGAGGGCCTCGAAGGCCATGCCCTTGCGCTGATAGCGAGGGGCGACGCCCCAGCCGAGTTCGGGCGCATCGAACGGCGGGTCCATCAGACGTCGCGCATCGAAGATGCCGACGCCGCCCACATAGTCGCCGGTGGCGGTTTCGCGGATCGCCCAACTGCCGTGACCCAAAGCTTCCCAATGGCCGATGTCTCGCAGCAGGCGGAACCACACGTCCTCGCTGGACATGGCGGTCGGGAAGATGGCTGTGGCGAAGGCGGGGTCGCCCCACAGGGTGACGAGGTCCGCATAGTCCGAGACCTGCATGGGGGTCAGGGTCAGGCGTTCGGTGATGAGGGTGGTGCTCATGCGCTGAACAGGGCGCCCGCGCGCTCGATGCGGGTTCGGCCTGATGCGTCGGTTACGGCGTAGGTGAATCCGGGCTGCAGGGCGAAGGCGCCTGCGCGGCCCTGCTTGTCCAGCGCCAGCAGGGCGACCTGCGAGTTGGCGACCTTCGTTCCGCGCAAGCGGGCGAGGCGTTCGATCACGCTGCGGCAGGCGGCGGTCGGGTCGAGGCCGTGGCGCATGGCCTCAACGACCGAGTGTGAGCCGGAGACCCGGACGACATCCTCGCCCACGCCGGTGGCGGTCGCGCCGCCGACCTCGTCATCGACATAGAGGCCCGCGCCGATGATGGGGCTGTCGCCCACGCGACCCCGCATCTTGAAGGCCATGCCGGAGGTCGTGCAGGCGCCCGCGATGCGGTTGTCGGCGTCGATGGCCACGAGACCGATGGTGTCGTGGTTGCCCGGTCCGCCGGGCATGGAGCGCCAGTCGCTATTCTCGCTGTTGATGCGCGGCGCGTATTCGGCGGTCTTCAGCCATTCGCGCCATGCGGCCTCGGCGCGGGGCGTCAGCAGGTTCCGCGTGGGGAAGCCCTGGTCGACGGCGAAGGTCCGGGCGCCGGTCCCGACCAGCATGGTGTGGGGCGTCTTCTCCATGACGGCGCGGGCGACCGAGACGGCGTGGACCACATCCTCCAGCGCGCAGACGGCGCCGATGTCGCCCGCCCAGGTCATGACGCAGGCGTCGAGGGTGACGAGGCCGTCGCGGTCCGGGAGGCCGCCCAGCCCGACGGAAGAGTTGCTTTCGTCCAGTTCCGCGACCTTGCCGCCCGCCTCGACCATGTCGAGAGCCGAGCCGCCTGCCTGACGCGCGGCCCAGCCGGCGGCATTGGCCGCGGCGCCGAAGTCCCAGGTCGAGACCATGACGGCGAGGGCGGCGTCATCCCGGGCGACGGCGGAGGTCGCGAGGGCCGCCGCCGGAGCGGCGGTGAGAAGGGTGCGGCGTGTGGTGGTCATGACTCCCCCGGAACTGAGGGAGCGGAGGCTACATCAACCCCAGCTGTTTGAAACTGGCCACGCCGTCCCGGCCGACGATCAGGTGGTCATGGACCGAGAGGCCCAAGGCGCGGGCGGCTTCCACGACCTGACGGGTCATCTCGATGTCCGCGCGGGACGGAGTCGGGTCGCCGGACGGGTGGTTGTGGACAATGATCATCGACTTGGCTGACAGCTCCAGCGCGCGGCGGACGACCTCGCGCGGATAGACGGGCGCATGATCGACGGTGCCACGGTTCTGAATCTCGTCGAGGATCAGCTGGTTGCGGTTGTCCAGATACAGAACCCGGAACTGTTCGCGCGGCTCATGCTGGAGCGACAGACGGACGTAGGCGAGCAGCGCCGTCCATGAGGAGATGACCGTCCGCTTGTTGGCCTCTTCCTTGGTGACGCGCCGGGCGACCTCATGCAGGGCGGCCAGGTCGAGGGCGGTTTCGGCGCCGATGCCCTTGGCGCGCCCCCTTGAATCCTCGGCCTTGACCGTCATCAGGTCCTCGACCGAGGCGGCGAGGACGGCGGCGAGGGAGCCGAAGCGGGTCAGAAGGGCCTTCGCGATGGGTTTGACATCGCCCTGCGGCTGGCTGCGGAACAGGAAGAGCTCCAGCAGTTCATAGTCCGGCAGGTGATGGATGCCCGCGCCGCGAGCCCGCTCGCGCAGCCGTTCGCGGTGGCCGGCGTGGTGGGGCGTCTTGGGCTTCTGATGCGGCGTTTCGAACATGCGCCCTCCGGGACGCATGCAGCCTATCCTAGAATTTCGGGCGGAACAGCCCGGCGGGACTGGCGGTGAAGAGTTCGTACCCGTCGTCCGTTACCCCGATGGTGTGCTCGCACTGCGAAGACAGGGACTTGTCGCGGGTCACGGCGGTCCAGCCGTCGGACAGAACCTTCACGTGCGGCTTGCCGAGGTTCACCATCGGCTCGACGGTGAAGAACATGCCCTTCTTGAGTGTCGCGCCTTCGCCACGGCGGCCGTAGTGCAGGACGTTGGGGCTGTCGTGGAACAGGCGGCCGATGCCGTGACCGCAGAAGTCGCGGACGACCGACATGCGCTGGGCCTCGACCACCTGCTGGATGGCGTAGCCGATGTCGCCGAAGGTGTTTCCCGGCTTGACCATGGAGAGGCCGGCTTCGAGCGAGTCATAGGTGACGTCGATCAGCTTGCGGGCGCGGGCGTTGATGTTCCCGACCGCGAACATGCGGCTGGAGTCCCCGTGCCAGCCGTCAACGATGACGGTGTGGTCGATATTGACGATATCGCCGTCCTTCAGCGTCTTCTCACCCGGAATCCCGTGGCAGACGACGTGGTTGATCGAGGTGCAGACGGTTTTCTCGTAACCCTTGTAGCCGAGACATGCGGGCAGGCCGCCGTTGTCGAGGGTGAACTCGCGGATCAGATCGTCGATGCGGCCTGTCGCGACGCCCGGAACCACGTACTCGCCGATCATGTCCAGCGCCCGGGCGACCAGATTACCGGCGGCGCGCATGCCCTCCCACGCTTCCTCATCCTGATGGACGCGGATTTCGTGGGTGCGGACGAAGTGATCGGTGTCCAGTTCGGGGGTCTCGTACATGCGTCGTCTTTCGGCGCGGCCCTTGTCGAAATCAGGGCCGCCAGGGCAGGGCGCGATCCAGCTGGATCGCTTCAGGCGTCAGGTGGCAACTATAGCACAGAACCTCAACCCCGTGGGAGGCGGCCTCGCGCAGGGCGGGGCCGTAGGCCTTGTCGATGTCGTCGGCGGTGCTGAAGGCGGCGCAGTCCATGCGCTGGACGATGAACAGCATGATGGCCCGGTCGCCCGCGTCGACCACCCGCTCCAGCGCCTTGAGGTGTTTGACCGCACGCTCGGTCTTGCAGTCCGGGAACTCGGCGAGGCCGGGCGTGCGGCTGAAGTGAACGTTCTTGATCTCGACCCAGGCGGAGGGCCGGGTCAGTCCGTCGGCGTCGCCCTGCAGCAGGATGTCGATGCGGCTGTTCTGGTCGTATCGGACCTCTCGCCGCAGGATGGGGTAGCCCGTCAGTTCGGGGATGGCGTCGGCGGCGATGGCGGCCTCACCGATGCGGTTGGGGTTCATGGTGTTGACCCCGACCAGCCCGGCGCCCGGCAACTCAACCATTTCCAGCGTCAGGGGCAGCTTGCGCTTTGGATCGGGCGAGCGGCTCATCCAGACCGGCAGGCCCGGTTCGGTCAGGCCGAGCATGGCGCCGGGGTTGGGAACGTGGATGGTGGTCTCGGTCCCGTCGGCCAAAGTCACGTCGGCGAGGAAGCGCTTGTAGCGGCGGATCAGGGTTCCGCGTTCGAGAGGCGACTTGAAGCGCATGACGCAGTCTCTAGCTTGGGAAGATGACTGATGCATCTCCCACCGCCGCTGTCCTGATCATCGGAGACGAAGTCCTTTCCGGACGGACGCAGGACACGAACCTGAACACCATCGCGCGGTTCCTGACGGCATCGGGTATCGATCTGCTGGAGGCGCGGACGGTCGGGGACCGGACGGAGCAGATCGTCGAGAACCTGAACGCCCTGCGGTCGGCGCATGACTATGTCTTCACCACCGGCGGCATCGGACCGACGCATGACGACATCACCGCCGATGCCGTGGCCAAGGCGTTCGGCGTCGCGTTGCCGGAGCATCCGGATGCGGTGGCGATCCTCGAGAACCGCTATGGCCCGGGCGAGTTCAATGCGGCGCGGCGGCGGATGGCGCGCATTCCCGAGGGCGGGACGCTGATCGCCAATCCGGTGACGGATGCTCCGGGCTTCCAGATCGGCAATGTCTTCGTGATGGCCGGGGTGCCCAGGATCATGACCGCCATGCTGGAGGATGTCGCGCCGCGCCTGCGGACCGGGGCAGTGGTGCTGTCGCGGACGATCCGGGTCAGCGGCGTGGGCGAGGGCGCGGTGGCCGACATCCTGACGGCGGCGGCTAAGGCCGAGCGCGAGGTCAGCTTCGGAAGCTATCCGTTCGGCCACGGCTCGGCCAGCGAGATCGGGACGAACCTGGTGGTGCGCGGCCGGGACGCCGACAGGTTGGAAACAGCCGTGACGAGGTTGGTCGCCGAACTGGCGGTGGCGGGGATCGGCGCGGCTGAGGTCTAGGCGCCCGCGCGACCGGTGAAGGCGTCGACCACAGCCTGACAGGCCGGGTTGCCGCGGCCCTCGCGGTCCAGAAGCACCGGGCTGTCGTCGGGGCGGTTGCGGCCTTCCTCGCGGGTGAGCCAACTGTCATTGTCGCGCAGGCCCCAGGTGGTGAAGGCGTAGCGCTGGCTTTCGGGGAGGGCGTGGAAGGCCTCGGCCAATTCGCCGACGCGGGCGACCTGCTGGTCGCGCTTCTCCTTCAGCGAGCGCAGGTCCGGCATACGGCCGCCGTCGCGGAAAAGCGAGAAGTCCAGCTCCGACACATGGATCGGCAGACCCAGCGAGGCGGCGTCGCGGAAGAAGTTCGTGATATTGCCCGCCGGGATCTCGATGTTGAGATGGGACTGCGTCCCGATCCCCTCGATGGGTGCGCCGAGCTTGAGCAGGCGCTCGACCAGCTTCAGGAAGGTCGTGCCTTTCTGCGGTATGTTCTCCAGATTGTATTCGTTGAGGAACAGGACGGCGTCCGGGTCGGCTTCCTTTGCGATCTGGAAGGCGCGGACCATGTAGCCGTCCATGCCCAGGGCGCGACTCCAGTGGCAGTCGCGCAGGCCGGTCCCGTCCTCGGAGACGGGCTCATTGACCACGTCCCAGCCCGCCATCTGGCCCCGGTAGCGCCCGGCGAAGGCGCGGATATAGCGCTCGTACTCGGCGGCGAAACGGTCGCGGGGGACGACGGCGTCGTTGAAGACTTCGGACCCTTGCGAGTACCAGATCAGGGTGTGCCCGTGGACGCGCAGGCCGTTGTCGCCCGCGAAGGAAACGACCCGGTCCGAGGCGCTGAAGTCATAGGCGAAGCCGGGGCCGAGGGTCCGCTCCATCTTCTGCTCCCATTCGGGAGTCATCTGGCCGCAGTGGCGGCGGACCTGTTCGATCCAGTCCTGCTGATCCAGTTGCCAGGTCATGCCGATCGTGCCGAAGGGCGCGGGCACGATGTCCTTGAGCGGTGCGGCGAGCGGGCCAGTCGAGGGCTTGGCAGCGGCGAAGCGGTCGCAGGCGGTCAGGGCGACCGCCGAGCCGAGCGTCGAGCCCAGCAAGGTCCTGCGGGACAGCCTATCCGGCACGCCGACGCAGGCCCATTTCGTCGAAGGCGGCGGTTTCGCGCTTGCCGGCGGCGATCATGGCGTTCAGGCGGGTGGTCTCGGCCACATGCTCGAACTTCTTCAGTTCTTCGAAGGCGCCGGTGAGAGCGTCGCGGGCGCCGATCTCCTCGGCATCAATTTCGGCCACATCAGTCTCGGCGGCGGCTTTACGCAGCTTCCACCCGTTCAGATAGGCCTGCAGCATCATGCCGGCCTCGACGTCCTGACGGGCGCGTTCCTGCTCGACCTCAGCCTCGGCGGCGAGGACGGCCAGCCGCATTTCGGCGGAGGCGCGGCGGGCGGTGATCTCGGCGAGGCGCTTCTGGAGAGTCTCGACCTCGTAGTTCGAGATCCGGATCAGCGATTGGGCCCAGGCGGTCATTTGTTCACTCCGGTCACTGGCTGATCATGCCTTGGTTCAGGATTGCCTCCAGCCGGGTAAACGAATCGGAAAGAGACGTGTGATCGTCCTTGTCCTGACCCAGGAACCCTTCCAGGGCGGGGTTGAGCGCGATGGCGCGGTCGACGATGGGGTCGGCGCCCGAACGATAGGCGCCGATCTTGATCAGCTCCTCCATGTTCGCATAGGCGCTGAGGCACTGGCGCGCGCGCTTGTTCAGTTCGCGCTCCGGCGGGGTCTGGCAGCCCGGCAGGGTCCGGCTGACGGACTTCAATACGTCGATGGCCGGGAAGCGACCGCGCTCTGCGATCTTGCGATCCATGACGATGTGGCCGTCCAGAATACCACGCACGGCGTCGGCGATGGGTTCATCGTGGTCCCCGCCGTCCACCAGCACGGTGAACAGGGCGGTGATCGGTCCGGCGGTGGTGCCGTCGGGGCGAACGGGGCCGGGCCCGGCGCGTTCGAGCAGCTTGGGCAGTTCGGTGAAGACGGTGGGCGTATAGCCCTTGGTCGTCGGCGGCTCGCCCGCGGCCAGACCAATCTCGCGCTGGGCCATGGCGAAGCGGGTGACCGAGTCCATCAGGCACAGAACCTCGAGGTCCTGATCGCGGAAGTATTCCGAGATGGCCATGGTCATGTAGGCGGACTGGCGGCGCTTGAGGGCGGGCTCGTCGGAGGTGGCGACGACAACGACCGCGCGGCGTAACCCCTCTTCGCCGAGGGTCTCCTCGACGAACTCGCGCACTTCACGGCCCCGTTCGCCGATCAGGCCGACGACGACGACATCGCAGGTGGCCTGTTTGGCCAGCATTGACAGAAGCACCGACTTTCCGACGCCGGAGCCCGCGAAGATGCCCAGGCGCTGGCCCCGGCAGGTGGTGGTGAAGACGTCCATTGAGCGAACGCCGAGGTCAAGACGCTCGCCCACGCGCCCGCGCGAATGGGCCGGAGGCGGTGGCGCACGCAGCGGATAGGCGGCAGGTCCTTGGGGAAGCGGCCCCTTGCCGTCGATAGGCTGGCCGAAGGCGTCAATGATCCGGCCGAGCCAGGCGGTGGTCGGGCGGACGCTGGCGGCAGTGTCGATGATGCGAATGTCGGCGCCGGGGGCCACGCCCTCGACCGGGCCGAAAGGCATCAGCAAGGCCTTGGCGTCGCGGAAGCCGACGACCTCGGCGGGAAGGGGGGGGAGGCCGCGCCCGCGCTCGATCTCGGCGCGGGCGCCGACGGCGAGACGGCTAAGGCCGCCGCGAGATTCTATCAGCAGGCCGCTGACGCCCGCGACCTTGCCGGTCACGACCAGCGGGTCGATCGCTTCGACGGCGGCGGCGAGATTGCGCAAACGGAGCCCCTGAACAGGTCACAACGGATGCGGGAACGTGGTTAATCGAAGGTGAAGATCGGCTCAGTTGGCTGTGGGAACCGGTGCGTCGGCAGGCTGTTCGCCCCCCTCGCGGCCCGTCGTCAGTATGGCGCCGACCGAGGCGACGATGATGCAGCCGATGGCCAGCCACTGCAGACTGCTGAGCCGCTCGTGCAGGATAATCAGACCGGCGACGGCCCCGACGGCGGGTTCGCAGGACAGAAGGACGCCGAAAGTGCGCTTGGGGATGTGGCGCAGGGCGATCATTTCCAGCGAGTAGGGTAGCGCGCTGGAGGCGATGGCGACGCAGACACCGATGATCAGCACGGACGGCAGCAGGAGGTTCGCGCCCGCGGTCGCGACACCGAACGGCAGGATGACCATGGCGGCCGTGCCCATGCCCAAGGCGACAGACTGGCCAGCATGCATGTGCGACAGGCGTTTGCCGAAGACGATGTAGAGCGCCCAGAACAGGCCGGCGGCGGCGGCGAACGCCACGCCGACCGGGTCGAGCGCATGGGCTCCGCTCCAGATCGGCAGCAGCATGCCGAGACCGACGACGGCGCAGGCGATCCAGACGAAATGGATCAGCCGTCGCGCATGAAGCAGGGCCAGGACCAGGGGGCCGGAGAACTCGATGGCGATGGCGAGCCCGAGCGGGATGGTCCGCAGCGACATGTAGAAGCTGAGGTTCATCAGGCCGAGTACGAGGCCGTAGAGCAGAACCCGTCCCGCATCATCGCGGTTCAGGCGGAACCGCCACGGTCGCCAGACGGCGATCAGGATCAGGGCGGACAGACCGACGCGCAGCGCCGACGTGCCTTCGGCGCCGACGATCGGAAAGAGCTGTTTTGCAAAGGAGGTTCCGATCGCCAGCGAAACCATGCCCGCGAGGAGGGCTGCATACGGCATGGCGGCCGCGACTGCGGGGGAGGACAGTGAGCGGTGCGCGCCAGCGATCGACATGAACGGACCATAGCCGGGAAACCGTTGCGCTTCCCGGCGATTTCAGGCTCTCCTGTGCCTGAAATCGTCTTTTAGGGGCTATAAATGGCGGAATTCGTCACTC
Source organism: Brevundimonas sp. M20 (assembly GCF_006547065.1). Lineage (NCBI taxonomy): Bacteria > Pseudomonadati > Pseudomonadota > Alphaproteobacteria > Caulobacterales > Caulobacteraceae > Brevundimonas > Brevundimonas sp. M20. The sequence continues at coordinate 820,920 of NZ_CP041243.1, forward strand.
TGGATGCCTTCGACCACCGGTTGCTGGACCGCATGCGGCGCAACAATCTGGAACCGGCGCGGGTGACAGCCGAGGCGGTCGGGTTGTCGGAATCCGCCGTGTTGCGTCGTCTGCGTCGCCTGCGCGCCGAGCGGGTGATCGTGGGTGATGTCGCGATAATCGACCCGGCGCGGGTTGAGCCGCGCATCATCCTGCATGTGATGGTCGAAATGAACACCCAGGAGCGCGGGATGATGAATGCCTTTCAGGCTTCGATGCGCGCCAGTCCGGAGGTTCAGGGCTGCTGGGACGTGACGGGACCGACCGACTACCTTCTGACGGCGTCGGTGCGGTCGATGGCGGAGTATGAAGCTTTCGGTATTCGCGAGCTGACACCACAAAAAGGCGTGCGCGCGTATCAGAGCATGATCGTGATCCGGGAAGTCGTGGGGTTCGACCCTGGCCGTGCGGTGCTGTCGGGGCCACGTTGAGCGTGCGGTACGAGTTAATCAGACCTGAACAAAGCACTACGGGTTTGTCCGTGCAGAAAAACAACCATTACTAAAGTTTCGGAGCATCAGTCTACAACCATAAATGGCGGCTTGGGGATGGAGCCGCTCTATCCGGGAGGTTGCGATGTTTGCTTCGCGTCGTCGGCAGGATGGTGAGCTTCAGGGGCGTATCGACGAGCTTGAGGGGCGAATGGCGGCGATTGGCCGTTCGCAGGCGGTGATCGAGTTCAATCTGGACGGCACGATCATCAGTGCGAACGAGAACTTCCTGCTGGCGATGGGGTACGCCATTGAGGAAATCCGGGGCGCGCACCACCGAACCTTCATGGACCCCGCTGAAGCGACCAGCGCGGAATATGCGGACTTCTGGCGCGCCCTTAACGAGGGCAGGTTTATGGCCGGCAAGTTCCGGCGCTTCGCGAAGGGGCAGAGGGAGATTTGGCTGCAGGCCTCCTACAACCCGATCATGGGCGCGGACGGGCGACCGGTGCGGGTGATCAAGCTGGCGGTCGACATCACCAGCGAGGAACGTGAAAGCCAACGGCGCGAAGCGGCTCGGGTTGAGGCGGAGCAGGCGCAGACTGCGTTAGTCGATGCTCTCGCGTCCAGCCTGTCCCGGCTGTCAGAGGGTGATCTGACGACGCGGGTCGAAGGTGAGATGAGTGGCGCGCACAAGCGCATCCGCGACGACTACAACTCGGCGGTCGATAGCCTGCGGGCGGCGCTGACCCAGGTGACGGAGGCAGTCGGCGGTCTGCGGGGGGGCTCGGACGAGATCTCTTCCGCTTCGGATGATCTGTCCCGCCGCACCGAACAGCAGGCGGCGAGCCTGGAAGAGACCGCCGCAGCGCTGGACGAGATTACGGCGACGGTTCAGCGCAGCGCTGAGGGAGCCCGTAAGGCCTCCGCCGCAGCGGCAGGCGCCCGGTCCGAGGCCGAGCGTTCAGGTGAGGTGGTTCGCAGCGCCATCTCGGCGATGGACGAAATCCAGAAGAGTTCGGTCCAGATCGGGGAGATCATCGGCGTCATCGACGAGATCGCCTTCCAGACCAATTTGTTGGCGCTCAACGCGGGTGTGGAGGCGGCGCGCGCGGGTGACTCCGGACGAGGCTTTGCGGTGGTCGCATCGGAGGTTCGGTCACTGGCCCAGCGTTCTGCGGAGGCGGCCAAGGAGATCAAGACGCTGATCTCGACATCGACCAGCCAGGTGGCGGCTGGCGTGAAGCTGGTGGACGAAGCGGGATCGGCCCTGTCGGCCATTGTGGTGCGGGTCGCCGAGATGGACTCGCTGGTCTCTGAAATCTCGGCCTCCGCGCAGGAGCAGGCCACCGGCCTCCAGCAGGTCAACTCGGCCGTGAACCAGATGGATCAGGTCACCCAGCAGAACGCCGCGATGGTGGAGGAGACCACCGCCGCGGCGGCGAACTTGAAAACCGAGGCAGCGCAATTAGCGACCCTGGTTCAGCGGTTCGAGACCGGAGCCGAGGCGTCCGGGCCAAAGGTGCACACGCTCAAGCCGCGTCCCGGAGCACCGGCTCCGTTGGCCCGTGAGCGGGCGAAGCTGGTGGCGTTCGCCGGCGGGGGTGGTTCCGGCGGCGGTTTGGCGGTGGACGACGGGTGGCAGGAGTTCTGACGGCGGAGCGGCTCATCCGCGCGACATAAGTCTTGCGTGGGATAGGGGCCTACCTAGATCGAACGGGTTCAGCTTTGCGCAACGTGCTCTAGTATCGCGTTCAGACCGCCGCCCCGGAGACCTCCCATGTCCGACGCCTCGTATGACGCCAGCCGCCACCGCAAGTCGGGACGTGGCAAGATTTACGACTCCATCATCGAGACCATCGGCGATACCCCGCTGGTGGGGCTGCCGCGCCTGTCGGCGGAGTACCAGCCGAAGGCGCGCGTACTGGCCAAGCTGGAGTTCTTCAATCCGATCTCGTCCGTGAAGGACCGGATCGGGGTGGCGATGATCGAGGCGCTGGAGCAGGCCGGGAAGATTGGGCCCGGGAGCGTTCTGATCGAGCCCACCAGCGGCAATACGGGTATCGCTTTGGCGTTTGTGGCCGCGGCCAAGGGATACAAGCTGATCCTTGTCATGCCGGAGAGCATGTCGATGGAGCGCCGCAAGATGCTGGTTCTGCTGGGCGCCGAACTGGTGCTTACCCCGGCCGAGAAGGGCATGAAGGGCGCCATCGCCATGGCGCAGGAACTGCTGGAACGGACCCCGGGCGCGGTCAGCCCGGCCCAGTTCGACAACCCCGCCAATCCGGCCATTCACCGCGAAACGACTGCGGAGGAAATCTGGGCTGACACCGCCGGAGCGGTCGACATCGTCGTCGCGGGCGTGGGCACCGGTGGCACGATCACCGGCGTGGGCCAGGTTCTGAAGGCCAGGAAGCCCTCAGTCCGGATGATCGCGGTGGAGCCGACCGCGTCTCCGGTACTGTCAGGTGGTGACCCGGGGCCGCACAAGATTCAGGGCATCGGCGCAGGCTTTATCCCGACCATCGTGGATCGCTCAATCATCGACGGGGTCGAACAGGTGTCGAACGAGGATGCTTTTGAGATGGCCCGCAAGGCGGCGCGGGTCGAGGGCATCCCTGTGGGTATCTCGTCGGGTGCGGCTCTGACGGCGGCGTTCAGGATCGCGGCCCGCGAGGAGAACGCGGGCAAGACCATCGTGGCGATCATCCCGAGCTTCGCCGAGCGCTATCTGTCCACGGCGTTGTTCGAAGGTCTGTGAAGACCGTCACAGCCGGTTAACCGCGTCGGTTGTATCCTTGGTCGCCATGTCTGAACCCGCCGCCATGCCCGAGGAGGTCGCGCCCGTCGCCGGCCACCGCGCGCGCCACGCGCTGCTGAAGCGGCTGGCGGATGTGGTGTCGTTGCCGGCGAGCCGGATCAATGCGTTCGAGCGTTCGGTGACGGGCGACCTGCTGGTCGAGATGTTGCGTCTGGCCTCGCACGAGGACAGACGTCGGGTGGCTGCGCGTCTGGCCCCGTTGACCGAGATCCCCAATGCGCTGGCCCGGATGCTGCTGCGCGATGAACCGGACATCGCCGGGCTGCTGATCGAGCAGTGCGCCTCGTTGTCGGACGCCGATCTGGTCGCCTGCGCTCGCGACGCGGCGCTTGAACACCGGGTGCTGATTGCGGCGCGGCGGGGTGTGTCAGAGGTGGTCGCCGAAACGCTGCTGAGCTTCGGGGAAAGCGAGGTCATTGAAGCCTTGCTCCGCAATACCTCCGCTCGCCTCAGTCAGGTCGCGGTCGAGGGCGTGGTCAGTCTGAGTCGAACCGAGCGGAACCTGTGTGTTCACCTGCTGAAGCGTCCGGAACTGCGCCCGTCCGGCGCCTATGTGATGTTCTGGTGGTCCAGTCCGGATGATCGGCGAACCATCCTTCAACGCTTCGCCGTATCGCGCGAGGTCATGCAGGAGGTCGCCGAAGACGTCTTCGCCATGGCGGCGGAGGAAGGTTGGCAGGATCCGGTTTCACGCAAGGCGCTGCAATTCATCGAGCGCCGTCAACGCAATCGCGCGGCCATCGCGAAGAGCCCTTACGGCGGGTTGGAGGAAGCCGTTGCGGCGGCGGGCCTGAAGGGTATGTCGCGGGACCTCGCAACAGAGATCGCCCATCTGTCGGGGGTGAAGCCGATCACCGGCGCGAAGATACTCGGCGATCCCGGCGGGGAACCGCTGGCGATCCTGTGCAAGGCGACGGGCCTGGGTCGAGGAGATTTGCAGGCTTTGTGGCGCTCGTTGCGGCGCCCGGAGTTGCTGCCGGACGGCTCCGTCGATCCAATCTGGGAACGGGTCCAGATCACCTACGAAATGCTCGCGGTTGATCGTGCTCAGACTGTTCTTCGATACTGGAACTGGTCTCTGTCCTCGGCCTTGACGCCAGCTCTACTCAGGGCGATCCGGGATGGCGAGGAAGACGCCCTGGATGACTATTCAGCGCCCGAACGGGCCGCAATGCTGGCCCTCGCGGAGAACTTCGGTCGCTAGGCGTGCGGCCAGAGGTTTCGTCGAAATACCAGAACAAATCGCCAAACTGTCCGGCGTTGCCAACAGTAGCGAACGTCTTTATTTCACTCCAAATGAAGGGCTGGGGATGATCCAGTCGATCCACTGCAATTTGGCTGGGAAACCATGGAAGAAAACTCGCAACTGCTCGAGATGACCGCCGATATCGTTTCGGCCTATGTCGGCAACAACAATGTGCAGGCTTCGGAAGTGCCGGGCCTGATTTCGAGCATCCACGCGGCGCTGTCGCAAGTGTCGACGGGTGTCGTGGAGCCCGAGCCCGAGCCCCGCGAACCGGCGGTTCCGGTTCGCAAGTCGATTACGCCGGACTATCTGATCTGTCTGGAAGACGGCCGCAAGTTCAAGTCGCTGAAGCGTCACCTGCGCACCAAGTACAACATGAGCCCCGAGGAATACCGCGCCAAGTGGAACCTGCCGAAGGACTATCCGATGGTCGCCCCGAACTACGCCAAGGCGCGTTCTGATCTGGCCAAGCAGATGGGTCTGGGGCAGGGCGGTCGTAAGCCGGCCCGCGCGACTCGCGCCAAGAAGTAAGGGTCGCAAGGACGAACAGAAGCGCCCGCCGGAGTGATCCGGCGGGCGTTTTGCGGTCTGGAGGTGGATCAGGCCGCCTGGGCTCCGCGCCGCATACGCCAGAACCGCAGGGTGCGCAGGGCGGCCTCGCGGCTGAGTTCGGCGTACATGCGGGCGTAGGCGTGAGCCTTGGCCATGGCGTCGCCGTCATCGTTCAGCAGGACCACGGCGTAGGTCAGGAACAGAGCCCGATCGAGATCGGCGGCCTTGCAAACCACCGCCAGAGCATCAAGTTCGCGTCTGTCGATAATCTGACGCGCCGTATGGAAATCGATATCCGACAGCTGCGCCAGTGCGATCAGGAAGGATGTCCGGCTGCCTGAGCGCAGGAAGCGGGCGAGCATGCGGGGCGTCAGCTGGCCGGCGGCCTTCAGTTCCTCGACATAGGCCAGACACTCCGAATAGTCGGCGGGCAGGGCGCCGTCGTCGGTGGCGATCCGGGTGCGACCCGCGGCCAGCGCAGCCTCCAGCAAGGCCGGGTCCATGCGGGCGTTCTGCTCAAGAATCTGGTTCCGCAGGCGCGCTTCCACGACGAAATACATGTCGTTCAGCAGATCGGCGGGCAAACCGGCCCGAGAGACGGCGGTCTCGTGCAGGGCGGGGTTCGCCTTGGCGCGCTCAACGGCGACCTCGGAGGCCCGTCGCGACAGGCGGGCGCCATCGTTGCGCAGGAGGGTGCCCAGGGTTTCGTCGTCGCCGCGTTCAACGATGACCTCCGAAACAGCCTCGGAGAGCGTCGACCGTGTCGAGACGGCGCGTAGATGGTCCTGACCGTGTTTGCGCACGACGCCCAGCAGGTCCTCGTCTGTCAGGACGGGGGAGTGGGCCAGAACGGCGCCGGCGACCGCCGCCTCGTCGTTGGCGAGGCGGCGGATCAGGGCGTGTGGCGCGTCCGGGGCTGAAGCGAAGCGGGTCGCCAGCTCGGTGCGAACCGCCATCTCCATATCGTCCGCGAGTTTGGCCAGGACGGCGCCATAGTGCTCGTCCTCGGTGGCGGTGCGGTTGGGTGCGCCGAAGAAATGTTCAGTCAGTTCGCGCAGCAGCGCCCGGCGCTTTTCGCTGGAGCCCTCTTCGGCCAGAGCGATCAGATCGGGGAGGCGCGACACGGTCATGGTGTCGCTCACTGGTAGTCCCCTTCGGGCGCGGCGGGCTGAATGCGGGTCCGGCCCTGGGCGTCCCTAATGAGCGTGGGACCCGACTGAGGTTCGGCAAGGTCCTGGGAAGCCAGCGACACCGGCGTGGTTACGGCGAGGCCGTCTACGTAGGACGGCTCGGGAATGCTCACGGCGTCAGGCGTCCGGCCATTCTGCCGGTGAACAGAATAGTAGCGGGCGCCCTGTTCCGTAGGAGCGGCCCGGGATGCGCTCTCAATCGGCGCGGCGGCAGGCGCTGACGGTTGCTGGATGCGGAAGATCGGCGCGTCCCGGCGCGGGGCCATGGGGTCGACCGCCTCGTCGGCGTTTTGCACAGCGACAGGCGCGGGCTGGGCCGCCGCCATGGCGACGTCCGCAGGGGCGGGCTGACCGCGTCCGCCCTGCTCGGGGAGGTACTCAGGCATCGCGCGGGAAGGCTGGGCGGCGGCCGGAGCGGGCGCAACGGTCGCGCGGGCTGGAGGCGGAGGTGGCGGCACGGGAGTTGCGGCGGGCGGCGGCGTCCGAAGCCATGCGTTGGCGGGTGTCAGCGTGCGAGGCGCGGCGACCGGCGCCGGAGCTTCAACCGTAGCTGCGTAGCCGCCGTGCGGAATGACGCGATTGGGACGGCGCTGGGCGGCCGCAGGCTGACCATCGCGGTCGGTCGTTGGCAGGGCGACGACCTCCGGTCGGCCGGCCCAACGCAGATACTGGGGCGGTGCGGTCTGGGCCTGGGCAGCGTCAGCAAGCCCGGTCGCGGTGAGGGCGAGGGTCGCGAGGCCGAGGGTCAGGCAGGGGGCGCGGCGCAAGAGCGGCTCCGAACTCGGGAGGTCTGGGCGCACAGGGTATTCTTGGCGGGCTTAATCCGTCGCTAACGCGCGCAAGTGATTTGTCGATCAGGACAGGTGCGCGCGAACGCGGCGTTCGGCGAAGCCGACGGCGCCGCTGAGGGCGAGCCCCATGGCCATCAGGCACACCAGCGCCGCCAGCATATCGGCCGTGCGCAGACGATTTCCGGCCTCAAGCAGGCGCCAGGCAAGACCCTGCGTGACGCCGGAGCCGGAAACGAACTCCGCGACGACCGCGCCGATGACCGCCTGACCCGCGGCTACCCGGAAGCCCTCCAGCGCGAAGGGCAGGGCGGCGGGAAGGCGTAGTCGGAACATGCGCTGCAGCCGTGATGCGCCGTACAAATCAAACAGGCGCTCGAGGTCGGGGTCGGCGGCCTTCAGGCCCGTCAGCACGCCGGAGAAGATGGGGAAGAAGGCAACGGCGGCTGCCAGGCCGATGACCGCGCGGTCGGCATTGTCGAGCCCGGCCCAGATGAGAACCAGCGGAGCGATGGCGACAATCGGAGTCACCTGAACCGCGACCGCGAGTGGGCGCACGGCCTGTTCGCCTGTTCGGCTGAGTGAGACGACAAGCGCCAGGCCCCCGCCGACGAGGCCGGCGAAGAAGAGCGCCAGAACCGCCATACGGAAGGTCTGAAACGCGGAGCCCATGAGCAACGGCGCGTGCTCAATCAGGGCAACCGCGATCGCACTGGGGGGCGGCAGGAAATAGATCGGAACGTTGAGAACGCGGCAGGCGACCTCCCAAACCGCGATCAGTAGCAAGACCAGGCCGAGCGGCGCGAGAACGCGGCTCATGAGACGCGGTCCGGCATGGCGTGGGCCAGGGCGCGGGTGAGGGCTTCGACGGTCTCTCGATACGCGGGCATGGAACGCCAGTCGGCCGGGCGCGGAATGACTCCCGGCGTGGGGCGAGCCATGGCAACCTGGCCGCTGACGGCGTCCAGCACGACGGTTCGTCCGGCGAGATAAACGGCTTCTTCAATGTCGTGAGTGACGAAGACAACCGCGGGCCGCGGCGAGCGTCCGGCCCAGAGGCGGTGAATATCCTCAATCAGATGCCGCCGTGTGACGCTGTCGAGCGCGGCGAAGGGTTCATCGAGAAGCAGCAGGTCAGGTTGGGTGACCAGAGCCCGGGCCAGTGAGGCGCGCATGGCCATGCCGCCGGACAACTGACGCGGACGGGCGGTCAGACGCTCGCCAAGGCCTACGGAGGCCAGAGCGACGGCGGCGCGAGCTCGCGCTTCGTCCTTGGGTGTTCCGGACAGCTCGAGCGGCAGCGCGACGTTGGTCTGGGCATCGGCCCAAGGCATCAGGGTCGGCGACTGGAAGACAAAGGCTGTGCGCCCGGGGGCGGCGGCCCGAACCCTGCCTTCGGTCGGAACTTCCAGCCCTGCCAAAAGGCGTAATGTCGTGGATTTGCCCGCGCCGGAAGCGCCGACCACGCCGACAATTTCACCGGGCGCAATGGACAGGTTCAGTGGGCCAATCGGGGCTCGGTCAGGGTAACGGACAACGACATCGTGAAGCGCCGCAGTTGTGTCAGCCACGGCCGCGGCCCGGCAGGTACTGGGTGGTGAAGGCCTGCCGCCAGTCGAGGTTGGGCGGATAGACGCCTGCCTGGCTGGTGGCGTCGAAGAAGGCCTGCCAGCGCTCCTCGGTCATTGTCCCGAGGCCGTAGAGGGCAGCATCCCCACCGTCGACGATGCCGTTACTGCGAAGCTTCTCCCGGGCCTGATCGAGAATATCCTGGGTCATCTCGGGATTGTCGCGTCGGATCAGTTCGTCCGCCGCCTTGCCGTCGCCCTGAATGTAGTCGCGCCAGCCCTCGGCGGAGGCCGCGATGAAGTTGCGCAGGGCTGAGGCGTTGTCGCGGGCGAACGCCGTGGGGGCGAGAACCATGGTGGCGTAGGAAGGGTATCCTTCGTCAGCCAGCAGGAAGACCCGGGGTTCGAAGCCAGCTTCCTTCTGTATCGTATAGGGTTCGGAGGTCAGGTAGCCCTGCTGCACCGCCCGTCGGTCGGCGATGAAAGGCGCCGGGTTGAAGGTGTATTTGCGCACCTGCGCATCGGTGAAGCCGTACTTTTCCTTGAGCCAGACCCAGAAGGCGTTGATCGAGGCGTCCGCCAGCAGGAAGGGACGTCCGGCAAGGTCCGCGATGCTTTCCAGCGCCGGGTCCGGGTGGGCGATGAGGACCTGCGGGTCTTTCTGGAAGAAAGCCGCGACGGCCTTCACCGGCGCGCCTTCCGCCACGAGGTTCAGCGGGATGAAGCTGTTGGACCCCATGCCCAGTTCGACCGCGCCGGTTGCCAGCAACTGGGGCACGTTCACGCCGGGGCCGCCCTGGATGATCTGGACGTTCAGACCACGCTTCTCGTAGGCCCCGGAAGCAAGCGCCTGATAGAAGCCGCCGTGCTCGGCCTGTGCGCGCCAGTCGGTGGCGAAGCGCAGGCGGATTCGACCGTCGGCGTCGGGCTCGACCTCGGAGTTGTTGTTGAAGCAGGAGGCGACGGCGGCGCTGGCGACAACAGCGCCCGCGCCGGCCAGAAGGGCGCGGCGGTTCGGCGACAGTCTGCGATTCCCGCGCGAGGTCATGACCTTATGTACGGCTAAGGCGATGGCGGCGAAAGGGCGAAGGAGAGGCAGCGGGACGCCGGAATTTAGCGAGGGGACGAAGGGCCTCGGCGAACCGGTGCTCCTCGTCCCCTCGCCAAGTCCGGGTTGGACTTGGCCGTTGAGGTTTTGGACCCTGGCGTCAGCGTCAGCGAGGCAAGCCTCGACAACGGTCAGCTGTATCCTTTCGCGCTCCTGGTCTCCGGCGTTCCGCGGGTCTGGCCCGCGCCGTCCTTTGATCCCGATCCGGTTCCTTTCCGGTTCCGTCTCCGGCCGAAGCCGTAGACATCCCCTTGGGGCCTTGATCCTGCCTCCCGCCCGTTACGATCCGAAGATCGCCCGAAGCGTCGGGTCAGAGAGCCGGGCCGGTTCGCCTTGAGCCCCGGGTCTCCCCGGTTTTCCGCGCCGCCGTGTCCCTCGGCCTGATCAAGCTCGCTCCAAATCCCGGATCCAGCAAGCGCCCGGAATGCCCCGCTTGTGGATCAATTGAGGGATAAAACTTGTCCAATCCATGTATCGCAAATTCCAGATCGGCAATTTTCTTCGATATGTGAAGATATTGCGACGTTATGCACAGGGTGGCGAAAGAGGGTCAATTTTGCTCCGAAACGCTCCTGAATTCGCTCAGCCAGGGACGGTGCGGTCGAGCCAGGTCCGGATTTCGGAAAGTGTCTGGGCTGCGACCGGGCCGCCGAAATGGACGAAGCCGTGCGGCGCGAGCGGGACCTGTATCAGTTCGGCAGGCGCAGCTATCGACCAGGCATCGGCCATGAGTGTGCTGTCGTCCCTCAGCGGGTCGAGGTCGCCCGAGATGAAGAGGGCCGGAGGGAGGTCCCGCATTTCGGCGTACAGGGGCGATACATCAGGCAGACGGCGACCCGCCTCGTCGCGATCCGGGAGCAGACGCGCCATGTCCCCCGCCATGGTCGGGCCGTTGAGGAGGAGGGTGTCGCGTCCGGCCTCTCGCACGGAGGGCGTCCCGGACAGATCGAACACGCCGTAGAGAAAGACGCAGCCCCTGAAGGCGGCGAGCCTGTTCTCGTTGCGAAGCGTCACAGCGGTGAGGGCGGCCAGATGGCCGCCGGCGGACTGGCCGGACAGGAAGAGGTCCATGGTCCCGAACCGGGCGGCGGCGTGGTCGACCAGCCAACGACCGGCGGCGGCGCAGTCCGAGATTGCGTGCTGAAGCAGGATGCCGCGGCTCTCGCTGAGAAGGCGGTAGTCGACAGAGACCACAGCCAGTCCGGTCTCGGCGGCGAGGTCGGCATTGAGATGATCGTTCAGCCCCGCGCTGCCGAGGACCCAGCCGCCCCCGTGCATGTCGAGCACGACGCCGCGCGGTGGTTTCGGCGGGTGCAGGATACGGAGCGGAACGCCGCCGTCGGCGGAGGGGATGCGGATGGTTTCCACGCGTACCTTGCGGTGACGGAGCCATGCGGCGGTCACGGTGCGGGCGGGAATGTCGAAAGCGCCGCTGGCCCACTGACCGAGTTCCAGCCGCCAGCCATCCGTCTTCAGGCGGGGCATGACGGACAGGGTCGCGTTGATGCGCGAAGCAGCGCGGCGCTCGGACGGCGTCAGATCGAGACGGCGGAGTGTGGCGGGCATAGGAAGACGCTAGGCCTGTTCGTTGAACCTGGCGATGCGGCGTCCGGACGCCGTCAGCCGGTCAAAGCCGCCTTCTTCTCTTCCAGTTCGAGCCATTCCAGTTCGATCTCCTCGAGTTGGGTCCGGGCTTTTTCGGCGGCCTTCATCGCGCGGTCGAAGGCAGCGGGATCGCGGCTGTAGAGGGCGGGATCAGACAGGATGGCGTCCTGTTTGGCGATCTCGACCGGAAGGGTCTCAAGCAGGCCCTCGATCTCCTTGAGGCGGTGGACGTCCTTGAAAGAGAGTTTGCCGGCTTTTTTCGGCGCGGCTACGGGCTCGACCCTCGGCGCGGTGGCGGTTCGGGGCATTTCGACCGCCGAAGGCGGCGGGGTGAGGAAACCGGGGTTCTGTCGGATGAAGTCGGACCAGCCGCCGGGGGTTTCGACGATGTCGCCGCGTCCGTTCATGGCGATAGTCGAAGTCGCGAGACGATCAACGAAGTCCCGGTCGTGGCTGACCAGGATCAGGGTGCCGTCATAGCTCTCGAGCAGTTCCTCAAGCTTTTCGAGAGTATCCATGTCGAGGTCATTGGTCGGCTCGTCGAGGATCAGCATGTTGGCCGGCTTGGCCAGGGCCCGGGCCAAGAGAAGGCGGTTCCGCTCGCCGCCCGAGAGCGTGGAGATCGGCTGACGCAACTGCCCTTCCTGGAACAGGAATTCCTTGGCGTAGGCGGCGACGTGCCTGGAGTGGCCACGCACGAGAATGGAGTCGCCGCCGCCCGGGGTCAGGGCGTCCCAAAGGGTCATGTCCGACTTCAGGCCCTCACGCGACTGGTCCAGATAGACCGGCTCGAGGTTGGCTCCCATGCGGACCGTGCCCTCATCAGGTGCGAGTTCGCCGAGCAGAACCTTCACCAGGGTCGTTTTGCCCGCGCCGTTGGGGCCGACGATGGCCAGACGGTCGCCGCGAATGACCCGGGTGGTGAGGCCCTTGAAGATGGTGCGGTCGCCGAAGCGTTTGCTGACGCCCTTGAGGTCGGCGACGAGTTTGCCGGAGGTGGCGCCGCTGTCGACCCCGAGCTGGAGTTCGCGCGGGAGATCGCGGACACGTTCCGCCCGGTCGGCGCGCATGGCCTGAAGGGCGCGGGCGCGACCTTCGTTGCGGGTGCGTTGGGCAGTGATCGAGCGGTAGAAGGTGTAGGTTTCGGCCTCGATCCGCTTGGTCAGGCGGCGAAGGGACTCCGCTTCCTCCTCCATGACCTTGGCGGCCCATTCGTCGAAGGCGGCGAAGCCCTTGTCGAGCGTGCGCACCTTTCGGCCTTCCAGCCAATGCACCGACTGGGTGACGCGATTCAGGAAGGCGCGGTCGTGGCTGACGACCAGCACGGCGAAGCGCGCCGACAGCAACTCGTTCTCGAGCAGTTCGATGGCGAGAATGTCGAGGTGGTTGGTCGGCTCGTCCAGCAGGAGCAGGTCGGGCTCCTCGGCGAAGGCCTTGGCCAAGGCGGCGCGGCGGGTTTCGCCGCCGGACAGGTTTACGGTCGACTTGTTGGGATCGAGCCCGAATGTCGTGAGCCAGCTCTCGGCGGTCCAGCGCTCGGCCTCGCCGGAGGCGGCGTAGTCCAGCAGCGTGTCGCCCTTGATATCGGGTTCCTGCGGGACATAGGCAAAGCGGGTGCCCGCCTGCACGGAGCGGTCGCCGGCGTCGGGCTCGATCAGGCCCATGACCAGCTTCATCAGGGTGGACTTGCCGGCGCCGTTGCGGCCGACGAGCGCGGCGCGTGTGCGCGGCTCAATCGCCATGTCGACGCCGTCGAACAGCGGGCGTTGTCCATCCTGGAGACGGACATCCTTGAGGGCGATAAGCGGGGGACGGGCAGCCATGGCGGGCCATATAGAGGAGGGGGCGATCGCTCGCCACGCCGGAGTTCACTTGACCCATACCGTCTGGACGGTATGTAGCGGAAATGGACATCGCCGTACGCCGCCGCGCCCCCGACACCACCCGCGCCGAGATCATCGAGAAGGCGCTTGAGGTCGTTGCTGAACTCGGCCCCAAAGGCTTTACGCTGGACGCGGTCGCCGCGCGGACGACAGTGAGCAAGGGCGCGCTGCTGCATCATTTTCCGACGAAGATGGCGTTGCTTGAAGGTGTGGTGGATCACCTCGGTGCGCTGTTCAGCGAGGCGGTGGTCGCTGAAGCGGCGCGGGATCCGCAGCCCTACGGACGGTCAGCGCGGGCCTATCTGCGCGTCACCATAAACGATGTGGGAACGCCCGAAGAGCTGAGCATCGGACGCGCCATTCTGGCGGCCTGCGCAGTTGAGCCTTCCCTGAAGCAGCGCTGGACGGAGGTGACCGCGGCCGCGCGCGCGGATGATCCGACGGATCCCGTGGGAGCGGATGATGCGCTGTTGCTGCGTCTTGTGGCCGACGGTCTGTGGATGTCGGACATCTTCGGTGTCTACGACGTATCGCCGGAGCAACGTCAGGCGCTTCTTTCGTTGCTGACGCCGGGCCACGTGCTGATGGAGAGCCCTGCGTGAGCCCGTTGACCTGGATCGCGTTGCTTGGGGCGATCTGCCTTGAGGTCGCGGGGACGACGCTTCTGCAGATGTCGCAGCAGTTCACCCGACCATGGCCTACAGCGGGGCTGGCTGCCTGCTACGGCATGGCCTTCTACCTGCTGTCCATCGCCTTGCGGCAGGTTCCGGTTGGTTTGGCCTACGCGATCTGGAGCGGGCTGGGCGTGGTGATGATCGCGACCATCGGCGCCGTGCTGTTCAAGCAGAGGCTGGATTTTCCGGCCATCGCCGGACTGACGCTGATCGTCGGCGGAGTGATGGTGATCAACCTGTTTTCGAAATCCGTGAGCCACTGACGGCGACACACGGCGACACGGGGCGCTGATCGGCGTATGGAGCCGCCGATGTACGCCTTCTGGGAAAACAAGACGCTCGAGGAGATGAGCCGCGCGGAGTGGGAAAGCCTCTGCGACGGTTGCGGCCTGTGCTGTCTGGTGCGGTTCGAGGATGAGGATACCGGCGAGGTGATCCCCACGCGGGTGCACTGCAAGCTGTTCGATTCAGACCGCTGCACCTGCTCGGATTACGCCAACCGGAAGAAGCACGTTCCGGACTGCATCAAGCTGACGCCGCAAAATATCGAGGCGCTGGAGTGGATGCCGAAATCCTGTGCCTATCGGCGCATCCATGAGGGGCGCACCCTGGCGCCCTGGCATCATCTGGTTTCGGGTAGCCGGGAGACGGTGCACGAGGCCGGAGTTTCGGTACGTGGCCAGACGGTGTCGGAGTTGGCCTTGAAGGAGGCGGAGGATGCGCTGGACTTCGAAGCACCGGAGTGGCGCGAGGAACGCGGCGTCTGAAATTTCAAAAATTCAGCCGAATTTCTGAAAAGAAGTTCCGGGATTCCCGAGGCTTGTAAAAAACAGTTCGCCATCTTCCAACGCTCGGACGCTGGCGCCGCATACTTTGGGCATCACGGGAAAGACCGCAAAGCCCCGGCGGCCGCGGTCCCGATCCACGGAGATCATGATGCTCAATTGGCGGCGGCCCTTCGGGGATCGACGGCGCATCGCCGCGCCTGAAACGAAGGATAGTCGGGCCGGCGCCTTGATCGCACTGACCGGCGACGGACGGGCCCGATGGACGCCAAGGGACTACGCGAGTCTCGCGGTGGAGGGCTTCACAAAGAATCCGGTGGCGTATCGGTGTGTCCGCATGATCGCCGAAGCGGCTGCGGCGACACCGTTGCGGGTGTTCTCGGACGGGGTGCGGCGGGACCACCATCCGGCGGCGCTGCTGCTTGGGCGTCCCAACCCCGAGCAGTCCGGTGTCGAATGGCTGGAGGGCGTGTACGGGGCGCTTCAGACGGCGGGCAACGCCTATGTCGAAGCAGCGGGTGATGGCGCGCCGGAAGAGCTCTGGTCCCTGCGGCCTGATCGAATGAAAGTCGTGCCGGGACGGAGTGGTTGGCCTGAGGCCTACGAATACTCGCTGCATGGCCGTTCGGTGAAGCTGGCGCGGGCGACGGACGGCTGGATGCCGGTGCTGCATCTGAAGCTGTTCCATCCCGTGGACGACCACTACGGCTTCTCGCCGCTGGAGGCGGCGTTGTTCGCCATTGATGTGCACAACGCCTCGGGGCGGTGGAACAAGGCGCTGCTGGACAACTCGGCCCGCCCCTCGGGCGCGCTGGTGTTCGGTGGGCGGGAGGGCGAGCGGCTGACCGATGCCCAGTTCGCCCTGCTGAAGGCGCAGATCGAGGACATGCACAGCGGCTCGACCAATGCGGGACGGCCACTGGTGCTGGAGGGTGGGCTGGACTGGAAGCCGCTGAGCTGGACCCCGGCGGACATGGATTTCATCGCCGGCAAGCATGCGGCGGCGCGGGAAATCGCGCTGGCGTTCGGGGTGCCGCCTCAACTGCTGGGTATTCCCGGTGACGCGACCTACGCCAACTACCGCGAAGCCAACACCGCCTTTTGGCGGGCAACCATAGCACCGCTTGTTCGCAAGACGGCGGCGGCCCTGACCTCCTGGCTGGGCGGGCGCTTCCACGACGTGAAGATCGAGCCTGATCTGGACGCCGTGCCGGCCCTGCAGCCCGAGCGTGAGGCGTTGTGGGCGCGGTTGGAGGCGGCGACCTTCCTGACCGATGAGGAACGGCGACGCATGGCCGGACTGGAGAACTGACATGGAGGCTATGCGGAAAGCGCCGGTGGCCCTGATCGCCGCCCTGGTGGTTCAGACTCTGGGCGGCCTTGTATGGGCTGGCGGGGCGGCCGCCCGGATCAGCACTCTGGAAGACCGGGTCGGGGAGCAACGACTGGTCGCCGAAAGACTGGCCCGCCTTGAGGCGCAGGGCGAGGCGACACGCGCGACGGTGGATCGCATCGAGCAGCGGCTCGAGGCCCGCCGATGAGCGAAGTCGCTACGAACGCCGGGCTGGCGATTGAAGGCTATGCCTCATTGTGGGGTGTGGCGGACCTGAACCGTGATGTGGTGGCGAAGGGCGCGTTTTCGGCCAGTCTGGCGCGGGCCGGGGCAGGCGGTGTGCGCATGCTGCATCAGCACGAAGGCCGATCCGTCGTCGGGGTCTGGGAGACGATGGTTGAAGACGACCGCGGCCTGTTCGTTCGTGGTCGGATCATGGATTGGTCAGCCGAGGCCCGGTTCGCTGGAGCTCTTGCGAAAGCCGGTGCGATTGATGGACTGTCTATCGGCTTCAAGGCCATGCGTGCCCGCCGGGAGGGCGCTTTGAGGGTGCTGAGCGAGGTGGATTTGTGGGAGGTTTCGCTGGTGACCTTCCCGATGCTGCCGGGCGCGCGGTTCAGTCCTTCGCCTTGACGGACGCCGCTGACCAGCCGTCGATGATCGTGCGCACCCGGGCGAAAACCTTGGGATCCTTGACTGTTCGCCCGGCGATGAGGGCGAAGAATATGGCGAGCGGGAGCGGGAGCCTGAGGACGAGGGCGCCGATCACGGCGATCACGCCGATCAGAACCCAGAGGCCGACAAGCAGCCCGGTCTGATCTGGAGGAATGGGGATGTCCTGGGGGGTGGCAGTTCGCCGATGGGGCGGCGGAGCATTCACCTCCTGAACTCGCTGGAGCGCGCCGACGTTTTTCAGTGGCGGCGGATCGGCGGATCGGGAGGCTGGAACATGGTCGCTGTGCCGCTGCAGGTC
This sequence comes from Brevundimonas sp. M20, assembly GCF_006547065.1. Classification (NCBI taxonomy): domain Bacteria; kingdom Pseudomonadati; phylum Pseudomonadota; class Alphaproteobacteria; order Caulobacterales; family Caulobacteraceae; genus Brevundimonas; species Brevundimonas sp. M20. Next base: position 837,916 of record NZ_CP041243.1, read on the forward strand.
CCGCAACGGGCTGGGCGGCATGTGGCGGGCCGGTTCGAAGGGGACTGACACCCCCGCCGCATTGACCGTGAAGATTTGGTCGAAGGGGATGGTCGCGAAATCAATGGCGCGCGTGTCCTGGCCATAGCTGTCGCCCATCAGGCCGAGGAGGACACCGTTCCGCAGACGGGCCTTGAAAGCGACAGGATCCGGCAGGGCGCCGACCATGGCGTGGACACTGCCCAGATCGCCGGTCGGGCCTGACGCCGGAGGCGGTCGGTTCCTGTCGACGATCATTTCGGTGAACAGGCCGAAGCCAGAGTTGCGGCGCTGGCTCGGCCGGCTCTCCTCGAACTGGCCGGCGAGGTCTGGGACGTCAGCGCGCAGGTCGTGGGCCAGAGCGGCCATGACGGCCTGTTCGAGTCGGGTGTAGCGGCTCATTCGGCGCCTTCGGGTGGCGATGTGCGTCGCCCGAAAAGACCGTCGAGGATTCGGCCGCGCCAAGTGAGTGCGGCTTCGATGAGTGCACCTAGCAGCGGTCCATAGCCGAAAAGACCGACGATGTTTCGGGCGAGTCTTGTCACGCCCGCACCCTAACCGCGATCGGCGGTTTCTGAGAAGCGAAGACGACATGAAAGAGACCAAACAGGCTCCGGCAACGCCGGAGGCGCGCGCCGCCCTGCACGAAATGATGGCGGCGTTCGAGGCGTTCAAAGGCGCCAATGACGCACGGCTGGCCGAGGTCGAGCGAAAGACCTCGGCCGATACCCTTCTGGAGGAAAAGGTCGCGCGTATCGACCGGGCGGTGGCCAGTGCGCAGGCCCGGCTCGACCGCGTTCTGAGCGAAAGCCGCCGCCCGCCGCTGGGTATTGAGCCGAAGGCGGTCGAAGCCCCCGAGGCCAAGGCGGCTTTCGATGGTTACCTGCGAGCGGGTGGCGGCCTCGGCCTGGAACTGAAGGCCGGGCTTTCATCGGCCTCCGACTCGGCCGGCTACGTTGTGCCGGAACAGACCGAACGGGCCATTGAGCGGCGTCTGACCGCGGGGTCGCCGATGCGGGAAATCGCGTCGGTGCGAACGGTGCAGGCCGGCGTCTTCCGCAAGCCGGTGTCGATCAGCGGGGTCGGATCGGGCTGGGTGGCCGAGACGGCCGGGCGACCCGAGACCGACCCCGCCACACTGGCGCTGCTGGAGTTCCCGTCGGCGGATCTCTACGCCTGCCCGGCGGCGACACAGTCGCTGCTCGACGACGCTCTGGTCGATCTGGACGAGTGGTTGGCCGCCGAGGTGGAGGACGCCTTCGCGGCGCAGGAGACCCAGGCGTTCGTCAACGGCGACGGAACGAACAAGCCGCGCGGCTTCCTGAACTATGACATCGTCGCCGATGCGGATCAGGACTGGGGCGAAATCGGCTATGTCGCCTCGGGCGCGGCAGGCGCATTCGCGGCAGCCAACCCGACGGACCGGCTGATCGATCTGATCTATGCGCCCAAGGCCCAGTACCGGCCGAACGCCCGCTTCGTGATGAACCGACGAACAGTCTCGGCGGTTCGCAAGTTCAAGGATGCAGACGGCAACTACATCTGGCAGCCGGCGCAGCGGGCAGGGGATACGGCCTCTCTGCTCGGCTATCCGGTGAGCGAGATCGAGACGATGCCGAACATCGCGGCAAATGCGCCGGCTATCGCGTTCGGTGACTTCCGACGGGGGTATCTGATCGTCGACCGTGCAGGGGTGCGGGTGCTGCGCGACCCCTATTCGGCCAAGCCGTATGTGCTGTTCTACACCACCCGCCGCGTTGGTGGCACCGTTCTTCAGAATAGTGGAGTTGCCGCCGCTCCCGGGCCGGGAGGGGGCAGACCAGCCTGTCGCTGTCGTAGCGGCCGATCCATGGCGCGAAATGGAAGTGCGCGCGGGGCCGTCACCCGAGGCCCTGACTGTGCGTGGGGCGGTCCGCTCGCCCGCGACGGTGGCGACCCTGCTGCATCCGATCACCCGCGGAGCGCGCCATCGCTGGGATCATACACAGACGTTGACGATCAACGTCGAGGGGCGTGCCCCCGAGAGCCTGAGTACTGCGGCTGTATTGGGCGGTGGGAACGCAATCGCCCTGGAAACCGGTCAGGGATGGGAGTTGATCCAGTTCCGCCGGGCGGACCTGTTGGGTGATGACACATGGCGGCTGTCAGGCCTGTTGCGGGGGCAGCAAGGGACCGAGCGCGCCATGAACGCCGGTGCGTCCGCGGGAGCGGTGGTTGTGCTGCTGGACTCCGGTCCGGAGAGGATGGTCGTGGCGGCGGGAGAGCGGAACCTGCCTTTAATCTGGCGAGCCGGCCCCGAGGGCGTTCCGGGTGGCGAGGGCGTCACGGAGACTCAATTCCAACTGACTGGCGCTCATGCCCGCCCCTGGAGCCCCGCCCATCTCAGAGTGAAGGCGCTCAACGGGGGAGGTTTCACGCTCAGCTGGATTCCTCGCTCGAGAATCTGGGGAGACCTGTGGGATGGCGACGACTATCCGAGTGATCCGTCTCGTTTCCGTATCCGGGTAATGGACGATGACCGGCCGGTCCGGGTGTGGGAAGTTCAAGCCGCCGAGGGCGTCTATTCGTCTGAAGACTTCGCGGCTGATTTTCCTGACGGAGCACCCGCGCGTGTCAGAATCGCCGTGGCGCAATGGGGCGAGGGCTACGGATGGGGCGAGGAGGCTTTGTTCCGACTGTGATCTGCTGCATCCGCGAAGGATGAGGTTTGCGGAATCCTTCGGATGGCCTAACTGAAATGCTCGGCATTTGACGCAGGAGCGAACTCGAACGTGGCGGGCGATCCCTACAAGGAACTGGGCGTGGCCCGGGGTGCGAGCCAGGACGAGATCAAGAAGGCGTTCCGCAAGCTCGCCAAGGAACTCCATCCCGACAAGAACCCCGGAAACAAGGAAGCCGATGAACGCTTCAAGCGTGTCACAGCGGCCTTTGACATCGTGGGCGACAAGGACAAGCGCGCGAAGTTTGATCGTGGAGAGATCGACGCTGACGGCCGTGAACAGTTTCGCGGTTTCGGCGGCGGCGGCGCGACCGACGGGCGTGGCCCTGGCGGGTTCGGCCAGAACCCGTTCGGTCAGGGCAGCGGCGCGCGCGGCGGTTTCGAAAACATCGATCTCGACGAGATATTCGGCGGCATGTTCGGTGGTGGCGGCGCGCGTCAGGGCGCCCGTGGGGGGGGCTTCGCCAAGGGACAGGATGTTCGCGCGACGCTGGAGATCAGTCTTGAAGACTCGATTTCCGGCGCGACACGGCGGATCCAGTTTTCCGACGGCCGCACGCTGGATGTCGCCATCCCCAAGGGCGCAGGCGACGGTCAGACCATTCGTCTGAAGGGGCAGGGCATGCCCGGCAGGGGCGGTGAAAGCGGCGATGCGTTGATCGAGTTGAAACTGGCTCCGCACCCGGTCTTCACCCGCGATGGGGCGGACCTGACGATGGATCAGCCGGTGCCGCTCTATGATGCTGTTCTGGGCGGCAAGGTACCGCTCAGGACGCCGGAAGGCACAGTCAGCATGACCATTCCCGCCGGGTCGAGTTCGGGCAAGGTCTTGCGTCTGAAGGGGCGGGGCGCCTTCGCCAACGGAAAGCGCGGTGATCTGCTGGCCAAGCTCATGATCGTCTTGCCCGAGGGCGACGACGCATTGACCAAGCTGGCCCAGAAGGCGCGTGACGCCGGGCCGATCCGGCCGTTCCGTGACTGACCGATGACCAGCAAGCCGAACGCCAAGCCTGAACGTCCGTGGTTTTCCTCTGGCCCGACCGCCAAGAGGCCTGGCTGGTCCTCACAAGCGATTTCCCATGATTTGTTGGGACGAGGAATCCGCGCGCCGGAAGTGGTCGGTCGCTTCGCCTACGGGCTGAAACTGACCCGCGAACTGCTTCAGCTCCCCGAGGATTGGGTGATGGTCTACGTCCCGGGCTCCGACACCGGCGCGGTCGAGGCGGCGATGTGGTCGATGCTCGGTGAGCGTCCGGTGCAGGTTCTGGCCTTCGAGAATTTTGGAAAGGTCTGGGCGACCGACGCCAAATCGCACCTGAACCTTGATCCCGAAATCATTTCTGCGCCTTGGGGGCAGTTCCCGGACACGTCGCGGGTCGATCCGGCAAAGGATCTGGTCTTCCCCTGGAACGGCACGACCTCTGGCGTGAAGGCGCCCGGCGCGGACTGGTTGTCGACCGAGCGCGAAGGCCTCGTGATCTGCGACGCCACCTCCGCGGCGTTCGCCATGCCCCTGCCATTCGAGAAGCTGGATGTCGTGACCTTCAGCTTCCAGAAGGCATTGGGCGGTGAAGCCGGGTTGGGCGTGGCCGCCCTGTCGCCACGGGCGGTCGAGCGGCTGGATCGCTACGAGCCGCCTCGTCCTGTTCCCAAGGTTCTGCGTCTGCGCGGGGACAACGGCTTCGAGCGAACGCTTGCGACCGGTTCGATGCTGAACACCTTCTCGGTCTGGACGCTGGAAGACTGGATCGACGGCGTTGAATGGGGGATTTCGATTGGCGGCCTTGAGGCCCTGATCGCGCGCACCGACGCCAACGCCGCGGCGCTGGACCGGTGGGTGTCGCGGACGGATTGGGTGGAGTATCTCGCCGAAACGCAGAACATCCGTTCGACCACCTCTGTCTGCCTCAAGATTGTCGATCCACGCGTCACGGCGCTGGATGATGAGACCCGTCGGGATCTGGTCACCCGGATGAAGGCGCTGGTTGAGAATGAGGGTGCGGCCTTCGACATCGAAGGCCACCGCAACGCGCCCGCCGGTCTGCGCATCTGGTGCGGCTGCACGGTCGATGTGGCGGACATCGAAGCCCTGACGCCTTGGCTGGATTGGGCGTTCGCCACGGCGATCATCGAATATTCCGTCGACTGAGCAGGACACCCGGCGATTCCCCCGCTATAGGCTGCGCCCGCATTCCGGAAACCGGATCAGCGGAGAAGTGTCTTGGCGAACGTCGCGGTAGTCGGCGCCCAGTGGGGTGACGAAGGCAAGGGCAAGATCGTCGACTGGTTGTCGAACCGGGCCGATATGGTCGTGCGGTTCCAGGGCGGGCACAACGCAGGCCACACACTGGTCGTTGACGGCAAGGTCTACAAACTGGCGCTGCTGCCCTCGGGCGTTGTGCAGGGCAAGCCGTCGATCATCGGCAACGGCGTGGTCGTTGATCCTTGGCATCTGGTCGGCGAGATCGAGAAAATTCAGGCCCAGGGCGTGGCCATCACCCCGGACATCCTGACCATCGCCGACAACGCCTGTCTGATCCTCCCGGTCCACCCGGCGCTGGACGTGGCGCGCGAGGCCGCCGCCAGCGCGCCTGGCGCCAGGATCGGCACGACCGGGCGCGGCATCGGTCCGGCGTATGAAGACAAGGTGGGCCGTCGCGCCATTCGGGTGTGCGATCTGGCCAACGAAGACGATCTGAAGATCAAGATCGACCGCCTTCGCTCGCACCATGACCCGCTGCGCGCGGGTCTGGGGCTTGAGCCCATCGATCCCGACGTTCTGCTGAAACAGTTGCTCGAGATCGCGCCCAGGATTCTGCCCTATGTGAAGCCCGCCTGGCGCGTGCTGGATCAGGCGCAAAAGTCCGGCAAGCGCGTGCTGTTCGAAGGGGCGCAGGGCGCCTTCCTCGACGTGGATCACGGCACCTATCCCTATGTGACCAGCTCAAACACCGTGGCCGGTCAGGCTGCCGCCGGCTCCGGCATTGGTCCGCGCGGCGTCGGCTATGTGCTGGGCATCGTGAAGGCCTACACAACCCGCGTCGGCGAAGGGCCCTTCGCCTGCGAGCTCAACGATGCGGTCGGCGAGCATCTGGCGACCGTCGGTCGTGAGGTCGGCGTCAACACCGGTCGCGCCCGTCGTTGCGGCTGGTTTGATGCTGTGCTGGTGCGCCAGTCCGTGGCGATCAACGGTATCGACGGCATCGCCCTGACCAAGTTGGATGTGCTGGACGGGCTGAAGACTTTGAAGATCTGTGTCGGCTATCGGGTCAATGGCGAGGTGCTGGACTACCTGCCCTCCAGCCTGAAGGACCAAGCCGCCGCAGAGCCGGTGTTCGAGGAGCTGGAAGGCTGGATTGAAAGCACCGCCGGTGTCCGGAGCTTCAAGGACATCAACGCCAATGCGATCAAATATGTACGCCGCATTGAAGAGCTGATCGGCGCGCCGGTGGCTCTGCTGTCCACCAGCCCGGAGCGGGATGACACCATCCTGATGCGTGATCCGTTCCTCGGCTAAGGACAACTCCTTAGCGTTCAAGTCAATTTAACCCGGACCGATCATAAGGGGTGGACCTGAGGAGGTTTCCCCTTGTTCGCTATTGATCGTCGCATCCTCGCCCGGATTGAGCCGGTGACGAAGCGGGTTCTGATTGTCGACCCTAACCCTCACGCCGCGAGGCTGTTGACGGACGTCGTCAAGGCGCTGGGCGCCCGTGATGTGATCGTGGAATCGGAGGAGGCGCGGGCGCTCAAGGCGGCGTCAGCGCTGGAGCCCGGCATCATTTTCACTGAACGCACTGGACCCGGGCTGGATGGTGAAAGCCTGTCGCGCCGCATCCGTCGGTCCGACATGGACTGCCGCCGCGCGCCGATCATCATGGTGACGGCTGAAGCGACCGCGACGACCATTCTGGGCGCCCGGGATTCCGGGGTTCACGAGTTCCTGCGCAAGCCGTTCACCAGCGGCGACTTGCTGAAGCGGGTGGAGAACGTGGCGCTGAAGCCGCGCGACTGGATCGAGGCGGTCGGCTATGTCGGCCCGGATCGCCGCCGCTTCAACTCGGGTGAGTACACCGGTCCGGCCAAGCGCAAGGGCGACCGGGGGACGAGCGGCGCGGCGGCCATTGACGCGGCCAAGGATCAGGCGATGCGCATCCTCGCCTCGGCGCTGGATCAGTTCGATCATGATCCCATGCAGGCGGTCCGTGCGATCCGCGAGCAGGCCGGGGCCCTGAAGGCCGTGGCCATGAAACTGGCTGACACCCGTCTGGTTGTCGCTGTCGGTGCGCTGGAGGTCAGTCTGGCTGCCGGCGCGGCCAGCAAAGAGACCCTGGCGGCTCCGATCGGCGCCTTGCTGGCGATGCATCAGGCCGCGCCCATGAAAAAGGCGGGCTGAACCAGCCCGCCTTGATCAGTTTTGCTTTGTCGCTAGCGCTCGCGACGCGGTCGCTCACTGCTTGAGCGCCTTTAAGCGTCGACCAGATTCCGCTCTTCCGCGGCGGCGCGCATGGCCTTCTGCAGCTTCTCGAACGCCCGCACCTCGATCTGACGTACGCGCTCGCGGCTGACGCCGTACTGGCCGGCCAGTTCTTCCAGCGTCACCGGGTCATCCTTCAGGCGACGCTCGGTCAGGATGTGTTTCTCGCGGTCAGTCAGCTCTTCCATCGCTTCCTGAAGCAGGCCCATGCGGAGCGACTTCTCCTCGTTCTCCGCCAGCGCCGTCTCCTGCGAAACAGCGTTGTCGTCGGCCAGCCAATCCTGCCATTCGCTTTCGCCGTCCGCGCGCAGCGGGGCGTTCAGCGAGGCATCGCCGCCAAGCCGGCGGTTCATGCTGATCACATCCTCATTGGTCACGCCCAGCTTGGTGGCGATGGCCTCGACGTGTTCCGGATGCAGGTCGCCCTCCTCGAAAGCCGAGATCTGGCTCTTGGCCTTGCGCAGGTTGAAGAACAGCTTCTTCTGCGCGGCGGTGGTCCCCATTTTGACGAGCGACCAGCTGCGCAGGATGTATTCCTGGATTGAGGCGCGGATCCACCACATGGCGTAGGTCGCCAGACGGAAGCCCTTGTCCGGATCGAATTTCTTGACCGCCTGCATCAGCCCGACGTTGCCCTCGGATATCACTTCGCCGATCGGCAGGCCGTAGCCGCGATACCCCATGGCGATCTTGGCCACGAGACGAAGGTGCGATGTCACGAGGCGGTGGGCGGCTTCAGGGTCCTGATGTTCCGTCCAGCGCTTGGCCAGCATGAACTCTTCGTCCTTGGCCAGCATCGGAAACTTTCGGATTTCCGTGAGATAGCGCGACAGGCCCTGTTCGGGCGACATCACCGCAAGTGTAGTATTGGAAGCCATAGTCTTTGGTCCCTCCGACCGTATCCCGAGCGGGTCCAACGGTATCGGCCACCGAATGTGCACCGACGCCTCACCCCTCAACCGGCTAGATGGGAACGGGTTTCCGTCTTTGTCAGAGGCGGATTGTCACACGAAAGCGTGACCGTTGCCCGGGCGCCACTACGCCAGTCGAGGGAGCTTATAGCGGATAGTTAGTTTCTAATCAATACGCACTATCAGAGGCCGAGAATCTGGCGATAGGTCGGGTGCACGGCTTCGGCGTGTTCCGGATGCTTCTGCAGATAGCTGGAGAAGAAAGGGCAGACGGGCAGAATCAGCAGGCCGCGCGCCTTCGCGTCGGAAAGCACGTGTTTGGCCAGTCGGCTGGCGATGCCGCGGCCTTCCAGCCTTTCCGGAACCAGCGTCTCGGTGATCATCAGGTTGGGCGGCGACAGGTTGTAGGTCACCACGGCGACCTCGCCGTCGACGGTTAGTTCGTAGCGCTTGGCGTCGGCGTTATCGCGGATTTCGGGATCAAGCATCTGGCGACCTTCAGAGGTGTTGGAGGAGGGTTTCGAGTGCCTGCATGTCGGCGGGCGGCGCGGTCTCGAACCGCAGGGCCTCGCCGGTAACGGGATGAACGAAGCCGAGGACGGCCGCGTGCAGCGCTTGTCGGGTCAACCCGGCCTCGGCAACGGCGGCGCGCACCGGGGCCGCGGGACTGCCGGAGCCATAGACAGGGTCCCCGAGGATCGGTGAGCCTTTCGAGGCCAGATGGACCCGGATCTGGTGCGTGCGTCCGGTGTGCAGGGTGCAGGCGACGCGCCCGGCCAGCGGCGCTCCGCCGGCCCGCGCCGGCTCTCCGAAGGTTCGATCCACCACATAGTCGGTGATGGCGTTGCGCCCGGTGGACTTCAGCACAGCCATCTTCTTGCGGTCGGAGGATGAGCGACCGATCAGGGTCTCGATACGCCCCTTCGACGGACTTGGCGCGCCGCGCGTCAGGGCGATGTAGGTGCGTTCAATGTCGTGGGTGGCGAACAGCGCCGAGAGCCCCTGATGCGCGCGATCCGTCTTGGCGGCGACCATGACGCCGGAGGTGTCCTTGTCGAGCCTATGCACGATCCCCGGTCGCGCGACGCCGCCGATCCCCGATAGGCTCTCTCCGCAATGGGCCAGCAGGGCGTTGACCAGTGTGCCGGTCTCATTGCCCGGCGCGGGATGGGCCGCCATGCCCGCGGGCTTGTCGATGACGATCAGGTCCGCGTCTTCATAGAGCACAGCCAGCGGGATCGCTTCGGGCTGCGGCGTGGCCGGCGCGATCGGGGGCAGGGTGATGGCGTACAGGCCTGCCTTCGCCTTGGACGAGCCGCCCGAAATCACGCCCCCGTCGAACGTCACCGCGCCCTCGCCCAGCAGCGTTTGCAGACGCGCCCGCGACAGGCTCGGGAAGGCTTCGGCCAAGGCCTTGTCCAGACGCACGCCCGCCGTCTCGATGCGAGCCTCCAGCACCGGGGCGTCGTCGTCTTCCGTCAGCAAGGGTTCGTCAGACACCCCGCACCTCTAGCATGGGCCGGACCGCGCGCGTCAAACCCGTCTTGGACCGAGCGTGGCGGCAAGGTAGAATATCGACGGTCTTCGGGGGAGGGCGCGATGCGCATCGTTGTCGTCGGTATGGCCTTGGTCGTCGCGGGCTCGCTGCTGGGCAGTTGCGCGACCATGAGCGCGGAAGAGTGCATGGCCGGCGATTGGGGTGGTCGCGGCTTCGCGGACGGCGCGGCGGGCTACGCCCAGAGCCGTCTGGGGGAGCATGCCGAGGCGTGCAGCAAGCATGGTGTCGTTCCCGATGACGGCGCCTATCGCGCCGGCTGGGCGCAGGGCGTGCTGCGCTACTGCACCCTGCCCAATGGCTTCGCCCAGGGCCGCAGCGGCGCAGCATACAACGGCGTCTGCCCGCGCGACCTTGAGCAGGACTTCCTGCCCGCCTATCAGGACGGTCAACTGGTCTATGCGGCCGAACAGGCGGTCTCCACAGCGCGAAGCAGCGTCGACAGTCTGGGCGGCCGACTGACCGAACTCGACGACAAGATCACGGCGAAACAGCGCGAACTGCGTCAGGACGGCCTGACCGATGAGCAGCGGGATCAGATCCGCAACCGCATCCAGGAAATCCGTCGTGAGCGCGAGGACACCGAGCGCAGCTGGCGCCGTGCCCAGGATGAGGTGGATGACGCCGAGCGCAACGCCCGCGACGTTCGTTATCGCTTTCAGAGACTCTACGGCGCCTGGTGAGAGCGCCGTAGGTCACGTCAGGATCAGGCCGCGCGCGAGGCGGCGCCGCCGAAGTGCGGGTCCAGCTCGCCCGAAGCGTAGCGCTTGGCCATCTGGGCGGTGGACAGCGGCTTGATCTTCGAAGCCTGACCTTCGCAGCCGAACTGCTGGTAGCGCTCGATGCAAAGCTTGCGCATGGCTTCCTTGGCGGGCTTCAGATAGGCGCGCGGGTCGAACTCGCCCGGCTTCTCGGCCAGCACCTTGCGGATGGCGCCGGTGATGGCCATCCGGTTGTCGGTGTCGATGTTGATCTTGCGCACGCCGTGCTTGATGCCGCGCTGGATCTCCTCGACCGGCACGCCCCAGGTCTGGGGCATCTGGCCGCCGTATTGGTTGATGATGTCCTGCAGGTCCTGCGGCACCGACGACGAGCCGTGCATCACCAGATGGGTGTCCGGCAGGCGGCGGTGGATTTCCTCGATCACGTTCATGGCCAGCACTTCGCCGTCCGGCTTGCGGCTGAATTTGTAGGCGCCGTGGCTGGTGCCCATGGCGATGGCCAAGGCGTCGACCTTGGTGGCGCGCACGAAATCGACGGCCTGATCCGGGTCGGTCAGCAGGGCCGAGTGGTCCAGCTTGCCTTCGAAGCCGTGGCCGTCCTCGGCCTCGCCCATGCCGGTTTCCAGCGAGCCCAGCACGCCCAGTTCGCCCTCGACCGAGACGCCGCAGCTGTGCGCCATCTGGGTGACGCGGCGGGTGACGTCGACGTTGTACTCGTAGCTGGCCGGGGTCTTGGCGTCTTCTTCCAGCGAACCGTCCATCATCACCGAGGTGAAGCCGTACTGGATGGCGGTGGCGCAGGTCGCCGGGCCGTTGCCGTGGTCCTGGTGCATGCAGACCGGGATGTGCGGGTACAGCTCGGCCAGGGCGTCGATCAGCTTGGCCAGAACGATGTCGTTGGCGTAGCTGCGGGCGCCGCGCGAGGCCTGGATGATGACCGGCGCGTTGACCTCGTGGGCGGCCTCCATGATGGCGAGGCCCTGCTCCATGTTGTTGATGTTGTACGCGGGCAGGCCGTAGCCTTCCTCGGCCGCGTGATCGAGCAGTTGTCGCAGCGTGATGCGCGCCATGGCGTGGTCTCCTGAGCCCTTTTTGATTTTGGGCAGGGTTTAGACCGGCGACGGATGGAAGTCACGCTGTGTTACAGCCGGGCAGGCCCGTCCCTGCAAGGAAGAACGGGCCTGTGGCGGGCAAGCGACGCCCGTGGAGCCGTCAGGCCTGAAGCGCTTCGACGCCGGGCAGGGGCTTGCCTTCCATCCACTCCAGGAAGGCGCCGCCGGCGGTGGAGACGAAGGTCATGTCGTCGGCGACCCTGGCGTGATGCAGGGCCGCGACGGTGTCGCCGCCGCCGGCCACGGCAACCAGCTTGCCGGCCTTGGCCAGTTCCGCTGCGTGCTGGGCGGCGGCCACGGTGGCGCGATCAAACGGCGGCACCTCGAACACGCCCAGCGGGCCGTTCCAGATCAGGGTCTTCGACGCATCCATCGCCGCGATCAGACGGGAGACGGTCTGCGGACCCGCATCCAGAATGCGGTCGTCGGCCTGAATGGCGTCCAGTCCGCGCACGTCCGGCTCGACACCCGGCGTCAGGCCCTTGGCCGTCACCACATCGACCGGCAGCAGGAGTTCGCAGCCCTTGGCTTCCGCCTCGGCCATGATCTCGCGCGCGGTGCCGGCCAGATCCTTTTCACACAGCGAGGCGCCGACATCGTGCCCTTGGGCGAACAGGAAGGTGTTGGCCATGCCGCCGCCGATGGCGAGGCGGTCCAGCTTGCCGACCAGGTTCTTCAGCAGATCCAGCTTGGTCGAGACCTTCGACCCGCCGACGATGCCGATCACCGGCTTCTGCGGATTGCCCAGCGCGGCGTCCAGCGCATCCAGTTCACGGCGCATCGACTCGCCCGCATAGGCGGGCAGCAGGCGGGCCAGACCCTCGGTCGAGGCGTGGGCGCGGTGCGCGGCCGAGAAGGCGTCGTTCACATAAACATCGCCCAGTTCCGCCAGTTGCGCGGCGAAGGCCGGGTCATTGCTTTCCTCACCCGCGTGGAATCGGACGTTCTCCAGCAGGATCACGCCGCCCGCGTCCAGATCAGCCACCGCCGCCTTGGCTACATCGCCCACGCAGTCGTCGGCGAACCGCACCGGCGCGCCCAGCAGGTTTTCGAGCGGCTCGACCACCGGCTTCAGGCTCATGGTCGAAACCCGCTGGCCCTTGGGCCGGTCGAAGTGCGCCAGCAGCGCCACCTTGGCGCCCGCGTCCCGCAGCTTCTGGATCGTCGGCAGGGCCACGCGCAGCCGGGTGTCCTCGGTGACCTTCCCGGCCTCCATCGGGACGTTGAAGTCCACGCGAACCAGCGCCGTCTTGCCGGCGAGGTCCTTGGCGTCGTCGAGGGTGCGGAAGGTCATGGGGTGCCGGGTCTCGAGAGATTAGAAAGGATTGCAGACAGGATAGGCCATGAGCCAATTTTGCCAGGCGGCAAACCCGAATAGGAGGAGCGCGAGCACCGTCAGAACAATCGTCAGCGGTGAGCGGGGAGCGGGTCGAACAAATGCGACGAGAGCGGCGAGCCATAGCGCTCCCAGCAACGCGAACACCGTCGATCCGGCGAAGGCGCCGAGTCCCGTTCCGGGCATTCTATGATCGAGCGTTGGGCCGAACATCGCGGGGTAGAAGACTACATTTCGGATGAAGCAACCCAGCGTCACGCCCATCGACGCGACCGGGGCTGCCATGACGATCACGATTCCATGCAGGAACCGGCCGGCACGGGGCCCCGGCTTCAGCATCAGAGGAACTTCGCCATCTGCAGGGCGGTGTCGCTCATGCGGGTCGCGAAGCCCCACTCGTTGTCGTACCAGCTCAGCACGCGGGCCAGCTTGCCGTCGACGACCTGCGTCTGCGGCAGGGCGGCGGTCGACGAGGCGGCGATGTGGTTCAGGTCGGTGGACACGACCGGATCGTTGGTCGTGAACAGCACGCCCTTCATCGGACCGTCGGCCGCAGCCTGCAGGGCGGCGTTGATCTCCTGCGCCGTCACTTCGCGCCCGGCGACGACCTTCAGGTCGACGACCGAGACGTTCGGAGTCGGGACGCGGATCGACGAGCCGTCCAGCTTGCCCTTCAGTTCCGGCAGCACGAGGCCGAGGGCCTTGGCGGCGCCGGTCGAGGTCGGGATCATCGACAGGGCGGCGGCGCGGCCGCGGTACAGATCCTTGTGCATCGTATCCAGCGTCGGCTGGTCGCCGGTGTAGGCGTGGATGGTGGTCATGTAGCCGCGCTCGATGCCGAACAGATCGTTCAGCACCTTGGCCACCGGGGCCAGGGCGTTGGTGGTGCACGAGCCGTTCGAGACGATGATGTCGTCGGCGGTCAGGGTCTCGTGGTTGACCTTGAAGACGATGGTCTTGTCGGCGTTCTCGCCCGGAGCCGAGATCAGCACCCGCTTGGCGCCGGCCTTCAGGTGGGCCTCGGCCTTGTCACGGGCGGTGAAGATGCCGGTGCACTCGAACGCGATGTCGACGTTCAGTTCCTTGTGCGGCAGGTTCGCCGGATCGCGCTCGGCGGTCACCTTGATCTTGCCCAGACCCACGTCGATCCAGTCGTCGCCGTGCTCGACCGTGCCGGGGAAGCGACCGTGGACCGAGTCGTACTTCAGCAGGTGGGCATTGGTGGACACCGGACCCAGATCGTTGATCGCCACGACCTCGATGTCACGACGACCGTGCTCGACGATCGAGCGCAGGACGAGGCGTCCGATACGGCCGAAACCATTGATGGCGACGCGAACGGTCATGGGCGGGGCTCCCTTTGGGTGATGCCGGAATATAGTTCGGCGCTTCAATGAGACCCAGAGCCCGGCGTTTCAACCCCGCGACCGTAACAAGACGTGATGAACTGTAACGCCCCGCCGCTCAGAACGCGCCCATGGGCACGGCCAGCCGGGCGATCAGGCCGCCGCCGCGACGGTTGGCCAGCGTCACATCGCCGCCCGCGCCCCGCGCCGCCTGCCGCGCCACGGTCAGACCCAGACCCGCGCCGCCGGTTTCCCGGTTGCGGGATTGCTCGCCACGTCGGAAAGGTTCGAACACCGCCTCCAGCTCGGCGTCCGGCAGGCCGGGGCCGTCATCCTCGACCGTGATGACCGCCTGGCCATCCAGCGCGAAGGCCTTCACCCGCGCCGCGCCGCCGTACTTCACCGCATTGCCGATCAGATTGTCCAACGCCCGCCGCAGCGCCGCCGGGTCCGCCAGTACGTTCAGATGAGCGCCGCCGTCGAAGACCACGTCCGCGCCGGTCTCGGCGAAGCCCGCCGCGCAGTCGGCGGCCAGGGCATCCAGATCGACCGTCTCGCTGCGTTCCGGCGTCGTCTCGCCGCGCACGAAAGCCATGGCCTGTGCGATCAGGGCGTCCATCTCCTCGATATCCGCGACCATCCGGTCCCGCACCGCGTCCGGCGCCGATTCCGCGCGGAAGCGCAGGCGGGTCAGGGGCGTCCGCAGGTCATGCGCGATCGCCGCCACCGTCTGCGTCCGCTGGCGCATGTGATTGCGCAGAGAGGCCTGCATGTCGTTGAACGCGTGTATGGCGGTCCGCACCTCCGAGGGCCCGGAGGGCGTAAGCGGCTCGGCTTCCGGGTCGGCGCCCAGACGCTCGGCGGCGCCGGCGAACACCCGGATCGGGCGGGTCAGCCTCTGCGCCATCCACCACACCAGCGGCGCCAGCAGCAGGACCGAGATGCCCAGCGCCAGCAGAACCCGCTGCTGCCAGGGTGACAGCAGGCCGTGCGGCGGCTCGACCGTCGCCCATCGACCGTCGTCCTGCTGCACAGAGGCGGTGAAGGGCGCGAACGTCAGCCGGTCAGCCCGGATGGTGAATTGCTGGACGCTGGAGTTGACCACGATCTGTCCGCCACGCTCGGGGCGGCTCATGAGAAAGCGCGTGGCGGCGTCGGTGGGCGACGTGGCTGTCGGCCCCTCTGTCCGTCGGGCCTCGCTCTCGGTCGCGCCGGACTTTCCGACGGCATCCGGGCGCACGAAGACGTAGTTGATCTCACCCGCGGGCCTCATGCGGATCGGCGGACCATCCGGGCTGGGGCCCCGGCGACGCGGCGGGCCGCGTTCGACCGAGACGCGCACCTTGTTCGCAGACACCCCCAACCGGTCAGCCAGCGAGGCGGCGATGGCCAGAGCGACAGGGTCGTGGGAATCCCGCTCGGTCCGCTTGACCGGCTGATCAGTGATCCGGCGCTGCAGGGGGCGGCCGTCCGAGGTCTCCGCCGTCTCGCCCTTCAGCGCCTTGCTGGCCGCGTCGATGCTGAAGCCCACAGGCTTCGGGTCTGGCGACAGCACCACGAGCGCGAAGGTCACCGCTTGCGACAGGACCAGCGCCAGCACCGCCAGCGCGGCGACCTGGAACAGGACCGGGAAGGAACTCGGACGTTTCAAGCGGCGCCCCTCAGACGCTCGACCTTCACATCGAACATATAGCCTTCGCCGCGCAGGGTCTGGATCATCTCCAGCCCTGACCCGTCGTCCAGCTTCTTCCTCAGACGGCTGATCTGCACGTCCATGGCCCGGTCGAAGACATCGGCGTCCGAGCCCCGGGCGCGCTCCAGCAACTGGTCGCGGGTCAGCACCCGGCCGGGCCGCTCGGCGAAGGCGCGCAGCAGGGCGAACTCTCCGGCGGACAGGCTGACCAGTTCGCCGTCCGGTCGCGTCAGTTCGCGACGCAGCAGGTCCAGCTTCCAACCCGCGAAGCTCAGGGCGGGGCCGCCAGTGCTGACGGCTTCCTCGCGCGGACGGCGCAGCACCGCCCGCACCCGCGCCAGCAGTTCGCGCGGATTGCACGGCTTGGCCAGATAGTCATCGGCGCCCAGCTCCAGACCGATGATCCGGTCCATGTCCTCGCCCATGGCGCTCAGCATGATGATCGGCACGCCCTTGCCGGAGATGCGGCGGCAGACGGACAGGCCGTCCTCGCCCGGCATCATCAGGTCCAGCACGATGAGGTCCGGCGCCTGAAGCGCGATGGCGCGATCCATCTCGGCGGCGGATGCGGCGCCCACGGCCTCATAGCCGTGCTGACCGAGGTAATCACAAAGCACCTCACGGATGCCGGGGTCGTCATCGACGACGAGAACGCGGGACGTATCAACTTGCATGGGAGCCATTCTGACCGAGCGCGGCGCCGCCGTCATTTCAGCGCTGAAATATTACGGGCGAACGTTGAAATATCTGTGCAAGCGCCGGGTGGTCCAAAGGGGGTGCATCGAAACTCCGGAGCCCGAGTCCCCATGCTCTCTGTCATCGCCCTCTCCGCCGCCCTTCTGCAGGAACCGCCGGCGCCGCCCCCGCCGCCGCCCGTCGAAGCGCACAGCCGCGTCGTTTTCCTCGGCGCCGATGGCGGCCCGCCCGGCGAACTGGACGCCGATAACGACGGCCAGGTCACCCGCGAGGAATTCGCAGCCCCGATGAACGGCGCCTTCCACCGCCTGGATAAGGATGCAGATGGTCGTCTTTCGCCTGACGAACTGGCCCGGCGTCCCGGCGCTCTCGAAGACGGCGTCACGATCCGCCGTCTCGGCGACGGCGAGGTCCAGCGCTTCGAACTGCGCCGTCCCGGTCCGGCGGGCGAAAGCCCGGCCCGCTTCAGCCGTGATGGCGGACGGACTGTGGTGTTTGTCTCGCCTGATGATGACAGCGCCGGGTCCCGGGTGGTCGTGCGGCCCCGTCGGGGCGGCCCCGGCGTCATCCGGTTCGACGGCGTCGGTCCCGGCGGCAGCCTGCCTCACGGAGGCCGCGTCGTGGTCCATGCCGCCGATGGTCCAGGAAACCGCGACCTCGACAAGGACGGCGACGGCAAGATCAGCGAGGCCGAGTTCACCGCGCCCTTGCGTGAAGCCTTCGCGCGCATGGACGCGGATCGTTCCGGCTTCATCGAGGAAGGCGAACGGGGCCGCGACGGCGAGGTCCGAGTCTTCACCCACCGCATCGAGACTCCGGACGACGAGTGATCCGCACCCGTCGATTTCGTGATTTGGCCGTCGCTCGACCGGCGCCATAACGTGGACGGATGATCTTCCGTCGTCTCGTCACACGACTGACCGCGTCGGCCGCGATGGGCCTTGCGCTCATCGCGGCGCCGTCGTTCGCGGCGCCCGTGGTGGAAGGGCCTGTCGTCACCGCTCCGCTCGGCATCGCGGCGTCATCCCCGACAAGGGAACGGGCCCGGATGAACCAGCGGGTGTTCGACCGGGTCTGGGGCGAGGTGCGGACCCAGTACTATGACCCGGACCTGCACGGCGTCGATTGGGACGCGGCGCGTCGCACCTATCGTCCACAGGCCCTGCAGGCCGTCGACGACCGGTCGCTCTATCTGGTCATCGACCAGATGTTGAACCTTCTTGATGACGACCATGCCGGGGCCTCATCGCCCGCCGTCGCGCATCGGCAGGACACCCTGCGCCAGCGCCGCGCCGCCATCGGCCTGTCCCTGCGTCCCGATCCCGTCCACCACGGCGACTACCGGATCGAGGCCGTGCGGCGGGGCTCGCCCGCTGAAGCCGCCGGGGTTCAGGAAGGCTGGCGGCTGCGCGTCAGCGAAGACGGCTGGAGTCCGGAAGTCGATGTCACCGAGGGGCGGACTCTCAGTCTGGTCTTTCTGGATGACGAGGACCGTCCGCACGCGCTGGACCTGACCCCGGTGGTCATGGAGCCGCAGCCGGCCTTCGCCGCAGACCGGTCGCGCCCAGGCGTGGTGGTCCTGCGGATCGAGGGGTTTGAGGCCGGTCTCGGTCGCTGGATGGGGCAGGAACTCGCCGACCTCTCGCCGGACACAGATCTGATCATCGACCTGCGGGGCAATCCCGGCGGACGCCTGATGGAGGCCGACGCGGTTCTCAGCTGCTTCCTGCCGCGTGATCAGGCCTGGGCGACGCGCACCCCGCGCTCGGGCCGCCACATCGTGCTGAGCACCGCGGGCGGCTGCGGTGATCTGGACGCGCCAGTCTCCAATCCGGTCGCGGTTCTGGTCGACAGCGACAGCCGGTCCGCCGCCGAACTGACCCCCGCCGCCTTGCAGGAGGCCGGGCGCGCCGTCGTCGTGGGCGAACGGACCGCCGGCGCGGTGCTGATCTCGCAGGAAACCCGCCTGCCCGACGGCGGGCGGCTAACCCTCAGCCGGTCGGATTTCGTCACCTCCGGCGGCGTCCGTCTGGAGAAACGTGGCGTGATCCCGGATGTGGAGGCGTCCGCCACCCGTCTGGACCGGCGCGAGGGCCGCGATCCGGCGCTGGACGCCGCGATCACTCTCCTGTCCGGCGAAACCGCCTTGGCTGATCCCGCGCCTTCGCTCTAGCCTGCGCGCATGTCCCGTTTCAGCCTGCGCATCCTCTTCGTCGGTCTGGCGCTGTCGCTCGCGGCCTGCGCCTCCATTCCCTATGCCAAGCCCGATGTGCTTCCGCCGCCGGTGCGGGTCGCTGACGGTTCGCCGGAGCGCGCGGCGCTGAATGGTGAGGTCTGGGATGCGGCGGTCCGTTACACCGAGCGGCTGTTCTACAAGCCCGACTTCGGCGGCGTGCCCTTCTCGCAGGAGGCGGCCGCCCGCCGCCCCGCAGCCCTCTCCTCGCCTGACGAAGACCAGTTCTATGCCCGGCTGACCGAACTGCTGGATCTGCTGGACGACGACCACACGCATGCCCTCGGCCCGGTCGAACGCGAGATGGTCCGCGCCCGCGAATTGGGCGAGTCGCGGGCCGGGTACGGCGTCGTCGTTACAGCGCGCGGGGATGACCGCGTCGTCGCCTTCGTCCGCCCCGGCACGCCCGCGGCAGAGGCCGGCGTCCTGCCGGGCTGGCGGATCGACAGCGTCAACGACTTCCCGATCCTCGTCGCGCCTCCAGCCGTGGCGGGCCGAACGGACCGTGTGGTCTTCATTGACGATGATCAGGCCCGGCGCACGCTCGACCTGACGGCGGTTCTGCTGGAACCTCGCCCCCGCTTCGAGACCCGGACGCTGGCCGACGGCGTGGCCTATATCCGCTTCGATGACTTCGACCTGGCCCGATACAATCAGTTCAAGGCCGAGATGGAGCGGCTGGCCGAAACCCCGCCGCCGGGCCTGATCATCGACCTGCGCTCCAACGGGGGCGGTGGTCTGAACTTCGCGGGGCTCATCCAGTCGTGGTTCTTCCCGGACAAGCAGGACATCACCGTACTGCGGGGGCGATTCATCGACCGGCGCATGTTCGCCGATCCCGCGCCGCATCCCTACGCCGGGCCGGTCGCGATCATCGTCGGGCCCGGCTCGGCCAGCGCCTCGGAACTGCTGTCCGGCGTCATGCAGGAGAAGGGCAGGGCGGTGGTCGTCGGCGAGACCACCCGCGGCGCGGTCACCGGAACACGCGCGATCAACCTGCCGGACGGCGGCCTTCTGCGCGTCGGCATGATCGTCATGACCACCCCGGCCGGACGCAATCTGGAGAAGGTCGGCGTAATCCCGGACGTCGTGGCGCCGGACGACTGGCGCGCCATCCGCGATGGGCGGGACCCGCCGCTGGACGCCGCACTGGCGAACGTGCGCGAGCGGGCGACCGCTTCAATCGAGGTGTCAGCCGGCGACCGGCCGGACCTTCCCTGACGCTTCACGGGCCCGCTCGCGGGCCTGATCGGTGTCCGCGCCCCGCGCCAGCGCCACGCCCATCCGGCGACGCTCGAAGCTCTCCGGCTTGCCGAACAGGCGCAGGTCGGCGGTCGGCACCGACAAGGCCTCGGCCACACCCTCGAAGGCGATGCCCACCGCGTCCATGCCCCCGTAGATAACCGCGCTGGCGCCCGGCTCACGCTGGCTGACATCCACCGGCAGGCCCAGAATGGCGCGGGCGTGCAGGGCGAACTCGCTCATCGTCTGGGTGGCCAGCGTCACCAGTCCGGTGTCGTGCGGGCGCGGGCTGACTTCCGAGAACCAGACCTGTTCGCCCTTCACGAACAGCTCCACCCCGAAGACGCCCAGACCGCCCAGTACGTCCGTGATCTTGCGTCCGATATCCTGTGCTGAGGCCAGCGCGGCGGCGGTCATCGCCTGCGGCTGCCAGCTCTCGACATAGTCGCCCTTCACCTGCCGGTGGCCGATGGGCGCGCAGAAGTCTGTGCGGATCGAACCGTCCGCCGCCTTCGAGCGCACGGTCAGCAGGGTGATCTCGAAATCGAAGTCGATCTTGCCCTCGACGATCACCGTCGCCGTCTCGACCCGCCCGCCCGACTGCGCATAGGCCCAGGCGTTGGGGGCGTCCTCGATGGCCTCCACCATCAACTGGCCCTTGCCCGACGACGACATCACCGGCTTTACGAACACCGGCAGGCCGATCTCATGCGCCGCGGCGGCCAATTGGGCGGCCGAGGTGGCGAAGGCATAGGGGCTGGTCGGCAGGCCCAGTTCCTCGGCCGCCAGACGACGGATGCCCTCGCGGTTCATGGTCAGCTGGGTCGCGCGGGCGGTCGGGATCACGGTCGCCATCCCGGCTTCCTCGATCCGCGCCAGCACGTCCGTGGCGATGGCTTCGATCTCCGGCACGATGATGTGCGGGGCCTCGGCCATGATCAGGCCGTTCAGCACCTGCGGATCGGTCATCGGGATGACGTGGCTGCGGTGCGCCACCTGCATCGCCGGGGCGTTCGGATAGCGATCAATCGCGATCACCTCGGCGCCCAGCCGCTGCAGCTCGATGGCGACCTCCTTGCCCAACTCGCCCGAGCCCAGAAGCATCACGCGAATGGCGGAGTCGGAAAGCGGGGTGCCGAGGCGCATGGGGTCAGTCTCCGGTCAGTTGGCGGGCGGCAGGGCGTACAGCCGCCGGAAGGCGTCCAGTGCGGCGCCATGATAGATGGTGGCGTGGCTCTCGGTCGGGCGCGGCTCATAGGTCCAGCTGACGCCCGGCATGGCGAAGTCTCGCAGATTGCCGACCAGAACATCCATCGCCGCCTGCATCTCTCCGCCCTCGTCGCCGATGGTCAGGATCAGGGTGCGCGGCTCGTTCGAGTGGTCGCGCAGATGCGCGCCCGCCTGCCGCGCCAACTGTCCGCCGTCCCACCACAGGCTGGGGCTGACGGCGACCCAGGCGTCGAACATCTGCGGTTCCTTGAGGAAGGTCTCCACGACAAACAGACCGGCCAGCGACTCGCCCATCAGAGCGCTCTCGCCGCTGGTGCGATAGCGGCTCTCGATGAAGGGCAGGACCTCGTCGTTCAGGAACTGGCGGAATCGGGCCGACTGTCCCTGTGTCGGATATTGCGCGATCAGGTCCGCGTCTTCCGTCGGCAGGGCCAGCTCGTTGCGCCGGTCCACGGATGCGACGCCCACCACGATCACGTCGCGCGTCGTGCCGACGATGGTTCCCAATTGGGCGATGCCCGAGATGTGGTGGAAGTCCTGCGCCTGTCCGCCGTCCAGCAAATACAACACCGGATAGGTCTGGGCGGACTCGGCATAACCGGGCGGCAGCCAGACATTGATCTCCCGCGTAGCGCCGTATGTCGCCGAGGGCAGGGCGTACGACTGGCCGATCACAATGGGCGTCGGTTCGACAGTCTGCGCCGCCGCCGGAACAGCGAAAGCCAGGGCAACGACAGCGGCGACGAGACGGAACATCAGGCGGTCTCTCCGGCGGGCTGGATCAGATCCCAGTGGTTGCCATACAGGTCCTCGAACACCGCGACCACGCCATACGGCTCATGCCTCGGCGCCTCGCGGAAGATCACGCCCGCCGCCATCCACGCCGCATGATCTCGCGCGAAGTCCTCGGTCTCCAGAAACAGCCAGACCCGCCCACCGGCCTGATCACCGATGCGGGTGACCTGCTCCGGCGTCGTCGCCTTGGCCAGCAGCAGGGCTGTGTCCCCGCCCTTCGGCGTCACTGTCACCCACCGCTTGCCGCCGCCCATGTCGGTGTCGCTGGTCAGGTCGAAACCCAGCTTGCCGACATAGAAGGCGATGGCCTCGTCGTAGTCGCGGACCAGCAGGCTGACGGCGCCGAGGCGGCTCATCGGATCAGAGCCGCGACTTGACCGCGTCCACCACGGCTTCAGTGGTGATGCCGAACTTCTCGTACAGCACTTCCGCCGGAGCCGAGGCGCCGAAGCCGGTCATGCCGACGAAGCCGCCGTCCTCGCCGATGAAGCGCTCCCAACCCTGCTGCAGGGCGGCCTCGACGGCGACGCGCACGGTGCCGCGGCCGATGATGCTGTCCTGATAGGCCTTGGGCTGCGCGAAGAAGAGCTCGAAGCAGGGAACCGAGACCACGCGGGTCGGGATGTTGTTGGCCTCCAGACGGTCGGCCGCTTCCAGCGCCAGCGGAACTTCGGTGCCGGTGGCGAACAGGGTGGCCTTGGCCTCGCCCTTGGCGGCGCGCAGTTCATAGGCGCCCTTGGCCGTCAGATTCTCCGACGAGGCGGTGACGCGCACGGCGGCGGTCTTCTGCCGCGACAGGCACAGCGCCGACGGTGCGTCCTTGGTCTGCAGCGCGACCTTCCAGGCTTCCATCGCCTCGATGGTGTCCGCCGGGCGGAAGACCAGCAGGTTCGGAATGGCGCGCAGGGCGGCCAGATGCTCGACTGGCTGGTGGGTCGGGCCGTCTTCGCCCAGACCGATCGAGTCGTGCGTCAGCACGTGCACCGCGCGCACGCCCATCAGGGCGCCGAGGCGGATCGCCGGACGGCTGTAGTCCGAGAACACCATGAAGGTGCCGCCATACGGGATCACCCCGCCGTGCAGAGCCAGACCGTTCATCGCCGCGGCCATGCCGAACTCGCGGATGCCGTAGTTGATGTAGCGGCCTTCATAGGTCGGGGCGTCGAGGATCGGGGTGTCCTTGACGAAGGTGTTGTTCGAGCCGGTCAGGTCGGCCGAGCCGCCGACCAGTTCCGGGATCGCGGCGAACAGTTCGTCCAGCGCGGCGCCCGACGACTGGCGGGTCGCTTGGGCGGGCTTGGTCTCGACCAGTTCTGCGATCTTCGCGTCCAGCTTGGCGAACGCGCCGTCCGGCAGTTCACCCTTCATGGCGCGGGTGAAGTCGGCGGCCTGTTTCGACTCGCTCAGGCGGGCTTCCCATGCCTTGCGGTCCTTGGCGCCCTTGCGGCCGACCTTGCGCCAGGCCGACAGCACGTTCTCCGGCATTTCGAACGGGGCATGATCCCAGCTGAGACCCAGCCGGGTCGCCGCGATCTCGGCCGCGCCCAGCGCCGCGCCGTGGGTCTTGTGGCTGCCTTCCATCGTGGCGGCGCCGCGACCGATCTTGGTCTTGCAGGCGATCAGCGTCGGCTTGTCCTGCTTCGTCGCCCATTGCAGCGCCGACTTCACGGCCTTCATGTCGTGGCCGTCGACGGCCTTGACTGCCCATCCGGCGGCCTTGAACCGCGCCTTCTGGTCCGTGACGTCCGACAGGGAGACCTTGCCGTCGATGGTGATGTCGTTGTCGTCCCACAGGACGTGCAGCTTGTTCAGCTTCAGACGGCCGGCCAACGCGATGGCCTCCTGCGACACGCCTTCCATCAGGCAGCCGTCACCGGCGATCACCCACGTCCGGTGATCCACCAGATCGGCGCCGTACCTGGCCGCCAGATGACGTTCCGCCAGCGCGAAGCCCACCGAGGTAGCCAGACCCTGACCCAGCGGTCCGGTGGTCACTTCAACACCCGGCATGTGGCCATACTCGGGGTGACCCGCCGTCTTCGAACCCCACTGACGGAAGTTCGACAGCTCTTCCTTGGTCGCGGCCTTGTAGCCGGTCAGGTGCAGCAGGGCGTAGATCAGCATCGAGCCGTGACCGGCCGACAGAATGAAGCGGTCGCGGTCGGCCCAATCGGGGCGGCTCGCGTCGAACTTCAGAAACTTCGAGAAGAGGACCGTCGCCACGTCCGCCATCCCCATTGGCATGCCGGGGTGCCCGCTCTTCGCCTTTTCTACGCCATCCATGGCCAGTACGCGGATCGCGTCCGCCATCTGCTTCGGGGTGGCTTTCGCGGGTACGGCTTTGGCGTCGGTCACTGTGGAGACCTTTCGTCGGAGGCGGAAAAAGGGAGGCGCGCCGCTTTACCCCGACGCGCGCGCGGGTTCTATACGGAATCTGGAGGTTCTGACCGGATGGATGCTGCAACGGCCGCTAAGGATCGTGTCGACAGGGCGCTGGCCCTGCTTGAACGCCGCCTGCTGGACCTGAAAAGCCGCGCCGCGGGCGCCAGCCGCGTGCCCGACGACGACCTGTTCGCGCCCCAGCCGTCCAGCGAGACTGACCGCGCCCGCATTCATGAGCTGGAGTCCGCGGGTCGTGACGCCGCCGAGGCCCTGTCCCGCGCCGCCGATGCGATTCGCGAAACCCTCTCCGAGCAGGAGGGGCGCTGATGGCTACCGTCACCGTCGAAATCAACGGCCGACCCTACGCCGTCGGCTGCGCGGATGGTCAGGAAGACCGCGTGCGCGCTCTTGCGTCCCAGTTTGACGGCCATGTCCGTCAGGTGGCGGGCGAAGTCGGTCACGTCGGGGACCTGCGCCTGTTCCTCATGGCCGGTCTGCTGCTGGCCGACGAATTGCATGAGGCCCGCACCAATGGCGGCGCGGCTCCCGTCGCCGAACCGGCGCCGCCGTCCAACGACGGCGTGGCCGAGGCGCTCAACGCTGTCGCCGCGCGCCTCGAAAAGATCGTCCAGGGTCTGTGACGCCCTGACGCAGCGGCGTTGCGTTGACCCGCAGTCTCTTCTGTCTGATATTTCTGTCATGACAGAAATAACGAAAATTCCTGCGCCATTGGAACGCTTCGTCCTGCACTGGGGCGAGATGGGCGGCTTCTGGGGCGTGAACCGTTCTGTCGCCCAGATCCATGCCTTCCTGATGACGGCTGAGAAGCCGATGACGGCGGAAGACATCGCCGTCGCCTTGGAAATGGCACGGTCCAACGTCTCCAACTCTCTGAAGGAGCTTCTGGCCTGGAACCTGATCCGGCGGGTGCCGGTGCGCGGCGACCGTCGCGATCACTTCGAGGCCGAGGCTGATGTCTGGGAGGTCGCCTCCCGCATCGCCGCCGGTCGCAAGGCCAAGGAGATCGATCCCGCTCTGGAGACGCTGCGCGCCTGTGTCGCCGAGGCCGAGACGGACCCAACGGTTCATCCGGTCGCGCTGAAGCGGCTCAAGGAAATGCTCGAGTTCACCGAGACCATCGACCGCTGGTACGGCCAGATCACCACCGTGGCTCGGCCCAAGCTGATGGCGCTGCTGAAACTGGGGGCGCGCATCGCCGCCCTCATTCCCGGCGGCAAGTAGGACAGGAAAGGGGAGGGGACGATGGGGGCCGTCGCTGCGATCACGACCACGGAGCATGCGGTTCAGGTGGAACTCGCAGATCTCCGCTTCCGCGCCCTGCTCCCCGCCGCCGAATGGGCGGCCCTGCCGCTTGCCGTGCGCCGTCGCTTCAGCAAGCGCATGAGCCCCGGCGCCACCGTCGTCTATCGGGGCGAGGTCGCCCATGTTCATGTCAGCCTCATGGGCCGTCTGCTGGCGCAGGCTTGCCGCCTGATCGGTGCGCCCCTGCCGCTGGTCTTCCATCCGGGCGTCAGCGTCGTCACCGTCACCGAAGACGCCGTCGGACAGGGGCAGGTCTGGAGCCGCATGTACGTCCGCAAGGACGGCTTCCCGCAGGTGATCCACAGCGCCAAGCGCTTCGCCGGCCCGACCGGGCTTGAGGAACACGTCGGCGCCGGCGTCGGCATGGCCCTGAGCGTCGCCGCCGAAGACGGCGCGCTCGTCTTCCGCAGCGCCTTCTACTTCGCGACCGTGCTGGGCCTGCGCGTGCGCGTGCCGCGCTGGACGGAGCCTGGCGCCCTGACCATCACCCATCGCGATCTGGGGCAGGGCCGTTTCGCCTTCACCCTCGCGCTGGACCATCCGTGGCTTGGCCGCCTGCTCGGTCAGGACGCGATTTTCCGGGATCCCCCGGCTGACGAGGCCTGAAATGACCGACCTGCTCTGGACCCTCGTGGCGCTCCAGATCGCCATGGGCGCCTTCGACACCCTGTTTCACCACGAACTGACCGAGCGACTGGCTTGGAAGCCGTCGCAGAAGTCCGAGCTTCGCCTGCACGGCGTGCGCAACCTGATCTACGCCGCCCTGTTCCTGCTGCTCGGCTGGGCTGAGCCGAAGGGCGCGCTCGCCGTCGCGGTCCTGATCCTGCTGGTGGTCGAGGTGGCCATCACCCTGACTGACTTTGTCGAGGAGGACCACACCCGCCGCCTGCCGGCTTCCGAGCGTGTCACCCACACCCTGCTGGCGCTGAACTACGGGGCGATCCTGACCCTGCTGGTCCCGCTGCTGGTCGGCTGGATCAGCGCGCCGACGGGCTTGACGGGGGTGTCCCATGGTCTGTGGAGCCTGATGATGACCGCGGCCGCCATCGGCGTCGCCGTCTTCGGCCTTCGTGATCTGGCCGCGAGCAACCGCTCTGAGCGGCTTGTCCAGCCCGATCCCGCCGCCATGGGACGTGACTTGCCCGGCCGCCGCCGCGTGCTGGTCACCGGCGCCACGGGCTTCATCGGCCGCCGCCTCATCGCCGCCCTGACCGGCGCCGGGCATGAAGTCATCGCCCTCGTCCGCAATCCGAAGGCCGCTGACTTGTCCGCGCCGATCACCGTCGTCACCGACCTGCGCCAGATCGCCGACGACGCCCGCATTGACGCCGTCATCAATCTGGCCGGCGAGCCGATCAGCGACAGCCCGTGGACCCTGAACAAGCGTCGCCGCATCCTGCGGTCCCGTTTGAAGATGACCCGCGACGTCCGCCGCCTGATCGCCCGCCTGCGGGTCCGGCCCGAGGTTCTGGTCAGCGGTTCCGCCATCGGCTGGTACGGCCTGCATCAGGACCAGACGCTGGATGAGACCGGTCCCGCAAACCCCTGCTTCAGCCACCGCCTGTGCCATGCATGGGAGCAGGCCGCCCTGCGAACCGAAGCCCTCGGTGTGCGGGTGGTTACTGTTCGGATCGGTCTGGTTCTCGGCGCTGATGGCGGGATGCTGTCGAAACTGCTGACCCCGTTCGAGTTCGGTGTCGGCGGGCCGATGGGCTCGGGGCGTCAGTGGATGTCATGGATCGCGCTGGACGACTGCGTGCGTCTGATCCTCCATGCCGTGGCCGAGCCTCGCGTCATCGGCCCCGTGAACGCTGTGGCGCCCAACCCCGTCACCAATCGCGATCTCAGCCGCGCGCTGGGCCGCGCCCTGAACCGACCGGCCTTGCTGGCCGCGCCCGCCGCGCCCCTGCGCCTCGCCTTCGGGGATTTCGCCGAGGAACTTCTGCTCGGGGGACAGCGCGTCCTGCCGGGACAGGCGCTGGCTACCGGCTTCCGCTTCCGTCACCCGGAGGTCGAGGATGCCCTGCGCGCCATTGTCGGCGCCCGCCCGCGTCCCGCCACTGGCGCGAAGGGCGGCAAGCGACTATCTTGCCTCACGGCGGGTCATGCTGTGGCTCACGTCGAAGGCAACATATCCTCGCGGCCTTAATTCACTCGAAGGGATCTGCCCCTGTCCGACCTCGTGGGGTTGGGCACGCGGAGCCCACCTGGCTACCCAGGCTCGAGAGGATTTAAACCGTCCTTCACGGCTCTCACGGCGCCGCCACCCCTTCCTTCTTGGTGCGCTAACGCTCGCGACGCGGTCGCTCGCTGCTTGAGCGCGATCCCGGTTCTTCCCCCTTTGGGGAGGGGACCATCCGTAGCCGCAAGCGAAGGATGGTGGAGGGGCGCCGGATGCGATACGCGATCCTCATGACGGACAAGAGCCAGCTTCGCTCGGATATGCGCGCCCTGCGCAAGCGGCTGGCCGGGCTCGATCCAGAGGCCGCCCCCCGCGCGGCCGGGCACGCCGACGCCCTCCCGCCCGGTGATCCGGTCGCCGTCTATCGCGCCATCGGCTCCGAACTCGACACCGACGCCCTGTCGCTGGCCCTGATCCATCAGGGTCGGGCCCTCTGCCTGCCGGTGGTGCTTCAGCCCGACGCCGCCATGATCTTCCGACTCTGGTCGCCGGGCGAACCGCTGGAGCCGGATGCAGCCGGAGTTCCCGCGCCCCTTCCGTTGGCGCAGGCTGTGATCCCCCACCTGATCCTCACGCCCCTGCTGGCCTTCGACGGTCAGGGTGGCCGATTGGGGCAGGGCGGCGGCTACTACGACCGCACCTTCGCCGCCCTTCCGGACGCCATCCGCATCGGCTTCGCCTACGCCGGACAGCAGGTCGAGGATCTCCCGATTGAAGGGCACGACATACGCCTGCATGGCGTTCTGACCGAGGTCGGCTATACCGCCGCCCGAAAGGTACTCTGAAACATGCGTCTCGCCTTCTTCGGTGATGTGGTCGGCAAGTCCGGCCGCGACGGTCTGTCCGACCACCTGCCCGCGCTCAAGCGTGACCTGAAACTCGACTTCGTGGTGGTCAACGCCGAGAACGCCGCGGGTGGTTTCGGCATCACCGAGCACACCGCCAACGAGCTGTTCATGGCCGGCGCCGACTGCCTGACGCTGGGCAATCACAGCTGGGACCAGCGCGAGGCCCTGACCTATATCGTGCGCGAGCCGCGCCTGATCCGTCCGCTCAATTATCCGCGCCTGATGGACGCACCGGGCGCGGGGGCCAACCTGTTCGAGACCCAGTCGGGCCGCACGGTTCTGGTCATGAACGTGCTGGGCCGCGTCCACATGGATCCCATGGACGACCCGTTCAGCGCGGTGGAGAAGGAACTGGCCGCCTGTCCCATGGGCATGGCCGCCGACGCCATCATCGTCGACATCCACGCCGAGGCGACTTCGGAGAAGATGGCCATGGGTCATTTCTGCGACGGCCGCGCTTCGTTGGTGGTGGGCACCCACACCCACGTCCCGACCGCCGACTGCCAGATCCTGCCGGGCGGTACGGCCTACCAGACCGACGCCGGCGGCTGCTGCGACTACGACTCGGTCATCGGCAACGAGAAGGAGGAGCCGCTGCGGCGCTTCACCACCCGTCTGTCGGGCGGCCGCTACACCCCGGCCCACGGCCCGGCGACCATCTGCGGCGTCTATGTCGAGACGGATGATCGCACGGGCCTCGCCACCCGCGTTGAGCCCCTGCGCGTCGGCGGACGCCTCAGCCAGGCGATCCCGGTCGTCTGACGGACGGTTACTCGCCCGCCGGCTTCCAGGCCCGCATCTCCGCTATTTCGCGGGTCTGGGCGTCCTTGACCGCCTGCGCCATGCGACGGATTTCGGGGTCGGTGGATTGGGCCAAAGCCACATCGGCCATGGCCACCGCGCCGCGATGGTGTTCGATCATCTTGGCGATATAGGTCTCATCGACCGTCTGGCCTGAGGCGGAGGCCATCTTGTCGTGCATGGATCGCTCTGCTCGACGGAATGCGGCGTCGCCTTGCGTTGGACGACCTTCCCATCCCGGCCCTGCGGTCTCGGTTTCGGCGGCTTTCGACACCTGGCCATCCTCCACCGTGGCCGAATGGTTGACCGCCGCCGTCTCTCGCAGGGCCTGCTCCACCGGATCGCCGCCGCCCTCGCAGGCGGCCAGCATCACCAGAGCGGCAAGACCCGGCGCGGCGCGCATCAGCCGTTCATCCAGTTCGGCATCCAGCTCTCGTGCATCTCGCGCAGGTGCGAGACCGGCAGGCGGAACAGTTCGCCCTTCGGCCCCGACGAGGCGAAGTCCGAGCCCTTCACCATGCCGACGACCGAGGCATGCAACCCGGCTTCATGGGCCTTGGCGATCAGGGCGTTGGCGTCGGTGACGGCCACCAGATAGCGGGCCTGGTCCTCGCCGAACAGGAAGGCGTGGGCGTGCGCCGCGCTCGAGGCGTTCAGCTCGACCCCGACATCCGACGCCAGCGCGATGTCCGCCGCCGCGCCGATCAGTCCGCCGTCCGACAGGTCGTGCACGACCGTCAGTTCGCCGCTCTCGATCAGGCCACGCACGAAGTCGCCCGTATTGCGTTCCAGCTTCAGGTCCACCGGCGGCGGCGCGCCGTCCTCGCGGCCCAGCACTTCGCGCAGGTAAATGGACGCGCCCAGCTCGCCGCGGGTCTCGCCGATCAGCACCAGCGTATCGCCCTCGACCGCGCCGCCGAAGCCGGTGACGGTGTCATAGTTGGGCAGCAGGCCGACCGCGCCGACCGTCGGGGTCGGCGGAATGGCGACGCCGTTGGTCTCGTTGTAGAGGCTGACGTTCCCCGACACGACCGGGAAGTCCAGCTCGCGGCAGGCCTCGGCCATGCCGTCGATGGCCCGCACGATCTGGCCCATGATCTCGGGGCGCTGCGGGTTGCCGAAGTTCAGGTTGTCGGTGATGGCGATCGGGCGCGACCCCACGGCGGTCAGGTTGCGCCAGGCCTCGGCCACGCACTGCTTGCCGCCTTCATAGGGATCGGCCTGCACA
This sequence comes from Brevundimonas sp. M20, assembly GCF_006547065.1. NCBI lineage: Bacteria > Pseudomonadati > Pseudomonadota > Alphaproteobacteria > Caulobacterales > Caulobacteraceae > Brevundimonas > Brevundimonas sp. M20. The sequence continues at coordinate 868,765 of NZ_CP041243.1, forward strand.
TAGCGCGGGGTGCAGTCGCTGGTGACGGCCAGACCCTTGTCCGTGCCATGCACCCGAACCACGCCCGCGTCGGCGCCGGTGGCCGAGTCGTGCAGGGTGTCCGCCATCACGTGACGGTCGTATTGCTCCCAGATCCAGCGCTTGGACGCCATATCCGGGCAGGTCAGGACGTTCAGCACCGCGTCAGTCCAGTTCTCCGGCGCGGGCACGTCCTTCGGATCGAGGCGCGGCTGCAGGTCCGGCTGCACCCACGGACGGTCGTACAGAGGCGCGTCGTCGAACAGCGGGGCCAGTGGCACGTCGCAGACCACTTCGCCGTGATGCTTCAGCACCAGACGGCCGGTGTCGGTGGTCACGCCGATCACGGCGGCGTCCAGACCCCACTTCTCGAAGATGCGGTAGCCGTCTTCCTCGCGGCCCGGCTTCAGAACCGCCAGCATCCGCTCCTGCGATTCCGACAGCATCATCTCATAGGCGGACATGCCTTCTTCGCGCTGGGGCACGGCGTCCATGTTCAGCTCGATGCCGACGCCGCCCTTGCCGGCCATCTCGACCGACGACGAGGTCAGACCCGCTGCGCCCATGTCCTGAATGGCGGCGACGGCGCCCGAGGCCATCAGCTCCAGCGTGGCCTCGATCAGCAGCTTCTCGGCGAACGGGTCGCCGACCTGCACGGTCGGGCGCTTCGATTCCGACTCATCATCGAACTCCGCGGACGACATGGTCGCGCCGTGGATGCCGTCGCGGCCGGTCTTCGAACCGAAGTAAACCACCGACAGGCCCGCCGAGGGCGCGGCCGAGTAGAAGATGGCGTCCGACTTCGCCAGACCCACGCACATGGCGTTGACCAGGATGTTGCCGTTGTAGCCGGCGTGGAAATTCGTCTCGCCCGCCACGGTCGGCACGCCGACGCAGTTGCCGTAGCCGCCGATGCCCGAGACGACGCCCGAGACCAGACGCTTGGTCTTCTCATGCCCCACGTCGCCGAAGCGCAGGGCGTTCAGCAGGGCCACCGGGCGCGCGCCCATGGTGAAGACGTCGCGCATGATGCCGCCCACGCCCGTCGCCGCGCCCTGATAGGGCTCGATGTAGGACGGGTGGTTGTGGCTCTCCATCTTGAAGATGCAGGCGTCGCCGTCATCGATGTCGATGACCCCGGCGTTCTCGCCCGGGCCGCAGATCACCCGCGGTCCCTTGGTGGGGAACTTGCCCAGATGAATCTTCGAGGATTTGTACGAGCAGTGCTCGGACCACATCACCGAGAAGACGCCCAGTTCGACATGGTTGGGCTCGCGGCCCAGCCGGTCGAGGACGACCTGATATTCGTTCGGGGCCAGGCCGTATTCGGCGGCCAGCTCGGCCATGGTCTTTTCAGGAGCGCTCATGGCCCGGCCTTCTAGCGACAGAAGGCCGTCCTGTCAGCCTTGGACGCAACAACATCGGCGCTGTGCGCCCTACAGCCGCTCCGGATCCATCCGCTCGACCGACGGAGCCAGTCGGAAGGTCAGGATCACCGCCCCGACCAGAGTCAGTCCGGAGGCCAGAACAGCCCCCGTCGCCAGCACCGGATTACGGTCCATCTCCGCCACGAACACCGCCAGCAGCCCCCAGGCGATCGGCAGGGCGAAGGCGGGCGTCCGCAGCACCCAGGTCACCGCCAGCGCCTTCAGCGTGACCAGCAGCACGGCGGTCAGCGCCCAGACCGTCGGAGACAGGACGGCCGGCAGGTCGCCGTTCCCGGTCAGCACGGTCAGCAGGTTCACCGGCGCCGCGATCCCCAGCCAACCGGCCAGCAGGGCCAGCGGCCAGACCACCATCCAACGCTCCCGCGAGGCGCGGGGCAGGACCCGGATCGCCCGGGCGTTCATGAGCAGCGGAATCAGCAACACCAGCAGCGAGCCGAAGATCAGCAGGATGGTGCCCAGTTCCCAATCGAACGCCGCCGCCACGATCCACAAGCCGATGCCGAGGAAGGCGAGGACGGACGGCCAGCCCAGTCGCGTCAGAAGTTCGCTCTCGCCCGTCGCGGGCAACACCTGCCGCACCGCATAGATCAGCAGGCCCAGATAGATGACGCCCCATATGGCGAAGGCGTAGCCCGCCACCTTAAGCGTCGCGTCGCTGTCCGCCGCGAACGCCTCGGCCGTTTGCCCAAGGCCGAAGCCCATCTGCACCTGCGCCACCACCACAGCGAAGATCGCGCTGGCCAGTACGATCAGGCGTCGTGTCATCTGGGCGGGGGTAGGGCGGACGATGGATGACATGGGCGCTCCGGACGTGACTGTCCCTGGTCTACGTCTGGCGCAGAGCTTTGGTTCACCGGAACCCTCTCGCGCGTCTGCGGTTCAGCCCTCGCACAACCGGAGACGACCGATGACCGAACAGACGCCGCGTTTCGAAACCGACTTCGTTGAAGCCGACCGCGCCCGGGAACAGGGCCTGGGTCTGGGCGAACGTGAACTGAAGGCCCAACGCGATCCGGGCGGCATCGCCACGCCGGACGTCGATGAGGATGATGAGCCCGGCGATCCGGTTGTCCGCAACGTCAATGACGACCTGGGCGGCTGATCGCCCCTTCGCTCAGCGCTTCTCGCGCGCCGGATTGCCCATGACGGTCACGCCGGGCGGCACGTCGCGTGTCACCACCGATCCCGCGCCGATGACCGCGTCATCCCCGATGGTGACGCCGGGCAGGATGATCGCGCCGCCGCCGATCCACACATTGCGCCCGATGGATACGGCCCGACCGAACTCCAGCCCCCGCGCCCGCTCCTCGGGATCGCGCGGATGGTCGGCGGTCAGGATTTGCACGCCCGGCCCGATCTGCGTCAGGTCGCCGATATCGACCTCGCACACATCCAGAATCACGCAGTTGAAGTTCAGGAAGACGTTCCGACCCAGCCGGATATTGTAGCCGTAGTCACAGTGGAACGGCGGGCGGATCACCACGCCCTCGCCGATCTCGCCCAGCTTCTGGCGCAGCAGATCGCGCCGCTCGGCGGGCGTCGAGGCCAGTGAGGCGTTGTAGCGCGCCATCCAGTGCTTGGCGGCGGTCTGGTCGTCCTGAAGCTCGGGGTCGCCCGGATTGTAGGGCTGGCCCGAAATCATCTTCTGCCGTTCGCTGATGAACATGCCGCTCCCCCGGTCCCTCTACGGGAAACCGCACGGTCCGGGGTGTCGGGTCAAGCCCGACGACAGGTTCAGGCGGCGGCGTAGACGCTCTGGAACAGGATCGCGCCGTCGGCGGAGCCCAGCTCGGCTTCGAAGGCGCGGTCCGGGTGGGGCATCATGCCCAGCACGTTTCGGCGCGCGTTCTGGATGCCGGCGATGTCGGCGACCGAGCCGTTGGGGTTGTCGACGTAGCGGAAGACCACCTGGCCCTCGCCCTCGATCCGCTTCAGGGTCTCTTCGTCGGCGAAGTAGTTTCCGTCGCCGTTGCCTTGGGTCATCACGACTTCGCGCTGGCCCTGATAACCCGAGGTGAAGCGGGTCTGGCCATTGGCGACCGTCAGGCTGATCGGCTTGCAGACGTATTTGAGGCCCGAGTTGCGCAGCAGGGCGCCCGGCAGCAGTCCGGCCTCGCACAGGATCTGGAAGCCGTTGCAGATGCCGACCACGGCCACACCGTCGTCAGCGGCCTTCTTCACCGCCTGCATGATCGGAGCCTGCGCCGCCATCGCGCCACAGCGCAGATAATCGCCGTAGGAGAACCCCCCCGGCAGGACGATCAGGTCCAGACCCTTGGGCAGCTCGGTCTCGCCGTGCCACACCATCTGCACCTGTTCGCCGGTGGAGCGTTCGACGGCGACCTTGCAGTCGCGGTCGCAGTTGGAACCGGGGAAGACGATGACGGCTGCGCTCATGGCGCGGGCTCCTAGCAGGCTTCGCGGGAAATGTCAGGCCGTAGCCGCAGTTCGTTGCGTCAGGCGCTTCCCGTCCAGCCACGCCCATACCCAGATCGCGAGTCCGCCCAGCGTCAGGCCCACGGCCACCCAGCCGGTCGAGGCCCAGCCGAAGCCGGCGGCGACCGCCGCACCCGCCAGCAGCGGCCCCAGAGCGTTGGCCGTGTTGAACGCCGAATGGTTCAGCGCCGCCGCCAGCGTCTGCGCCTCGCCCGCGACGTCCATCAGTCGCGTCTGCAGGATCGAGCCCAGCCCGCCGCCCACGCCGATGAACAGCACGACCACCAGCATTGACCACAGGTGCTGCGACGCCAGCGGGTACAGGGCCAGCGAGACGGCGCTCCAGATCAGCACGCCCGCCGCCGCCTTGAAGCCGAACCGATCTCCGGCCCAGGCGCACAGAAGATTGCCGCTGAACATGCCGATGCCGAACACCGCGAACACCCACGGCAGGACTTCAGGGCCGATGCCCGTCACCTCACGCAGCACCGAGGCCAGATAGGCATAGACCGCGAACATCCCGCCGAAGCCGATGGCGCTGACGCCCAGCGTCAGCCAGACCTGCCGGTTCTTCAGCGCCTTCAGCTCCCGCAGGGGGCTGGCGTTCGGATGGGCCGGATCGCGCGGCGCGAACAGGGCCACCAGCGTCATGGTCAGTACGGCCAGTGCACCGACGATGCCGAACGTCCAGCGCCAGCCGTGCGCCTGACTGACCAGATTGACCACCGGCACGCCCAGCACCGTCGCGATGGTCAGGCCCATCAGGATGGTCGACACCGCCCGTGTCCGGAATTTCAGCGGCACCGCCGAGGCCGCGACCAGCGCCGCCACCCCGAAATAGGCCCCGTGCGGCAGCCCGCTCAGGAAGCGGAACACCAGCATGGTCTCGAAATTCGGCGACAGGGCGCTCAGGGTGTTGGCCACCGCGAACAGGGCCATCAGTCCGATCAGCAGGATCCAGCGCGGCAGCCGCGCCCCGAACGCCGCCAGGATCGGCGCCCCGACCACGACCCCCGCCGCATAGGCGCTGATCGCGTGGCCGGCCGTCGGCTCATCGACGCCCAGCCCGCGGGCGAAGTCCGGCAGCACGCTCATCGCCGCGAACTCGGTGACGCCGATGGCGAAGCCGCCCATGCCCAGCGCCGTCAGCAGCAGGGCGACAGCGCCCGACTTCAGGGTCTTCGGCGCCCCCTCCGGATCGGACTCGAGACTGGCGGAGGCGTCGACGGGCGTCATGAAGGATTACTCGGGGGAACAATGTTGCGCTGCAACATGGGGCCTTGTCCCTGAGGATCAACCGCCATCGCGGCGATTGCCGATTTTCCGGTGCGGGCGATGACGAAACGCCGCTCAGCCCCGTGCCGCGCGCGCCGCCGCCACCATGTTCCGCAAGGCGGCTTCGGACTCCGGCCAATTGCGCGTCTTCAGGCCGCAATCCGGGTTCACCCAAAGCCGTTCCGCCGGCAGCCTGCCCTTCGCCGCAACCAGCAGGGCGGTCATCTCTTCGACGGATGGCACGCGCGGCGAGTGGATGTCATAGACTCCCGGTCCGATCTCGGCCGGGTATTTGTAGTCCTTGAAGGCGTCCAACAGCTCCATCTGCGAGCGCGAGGTCTCGATGGAGATCACATCGGCGTCCAGCGCGCCGATGCTGGCGATGATGTCGTTGAACTCGGAATAACACATGTGGGTGTGGATCTGGGTCTCGTCCCGCACGCCCGAGGCCGTGATGCGGAAGCACTCCACCGCCCAGTCCAGATAGGCCTGCCATTCCCGGCGACGCAGCGGCAGGCCTTCGCGCAGGGCGGCCTCGTCGATCTGGATGATCGGCGCCCCCGCGGCCTCCAGATCGACGACCTCGTCCCGGATGGCGAAGGCGATCTGGCGACAGGTCTCGCTTCGCGGCTGATCGTCCCGCACGAACGACCAGTTCAGGATCGTCACCGGCCCGGTCAGCATGCCCTTCATCGGCTTGTCGGTCAGCGATTGGGCATAGCGCCACCACTCAACCGTCATGGGCTTTGGTCGCGACACATCGCCGAAGATGATCGGCGGACGGACGCAGCGGCTGCCGTACGACTGCACCCACGCCGCCCTGGTGAAGGCGAAGCCCGCCAGCTGCTCGCCGAAATACTGGACCATATCGTTGCGCTCGAACTCGCCGTGGACCAGCACGTCCAGCCCGATGTCCTCCTGCCGCCTCACCGTCCGAACGGTTTCCTCACGCAGGAACTGTTCGTAGGCGGCGTCAGCCAGAACGCCCTTGCCGTGCTCGGCGCGGGCCTTCCGCACTTCCGGCGTCTGGGGGAAGGAGCCGATGGTTGTCGTGGGAAAGGCGGGCAGGCCCAGCCGCTTCGCCTGCGCCAGACGGCGGATTTCGAAGCCGTTGGCGCGCTGCGCCGGTGCGGCGTCCGCCGTCCGCGCCTTCACCGCCGGGTCGTGGATCAGCACGGAGTTCCGGCGCGAGACGATGGCCGCATCCGCCGCCGCCAACTCCGCCCGCACGGCGTCCCGGCCCTCGTTCAGCGCCCGCGCCAGCACCTTCAGCTCGCCCACCTTCTGCACGGCGAAGGCCAGCCAGTTGCGGACCTCCGGCGCCAGCGCCGTCTCCCGCTCCAGATCGATCGGCGTATGCAGCAGGGAGCAGGACGGGGCGATGATCACCGACCGCCCGGTCGCCACGATCGGCTCGATCCGGTCCAAAACGGCGCCCAGGTCCGCCTTCCAGACATTGCGCCCGTCGATGACGCCCAGCGACAGCGCCTGATCGGGGCGCGCCCCCGCGACCACCGCCTCCAACTGCTCCGGCGCCCGGACCAGATCGACGTGCAGACCGTGCGCGGGCAACGACAGGGCCAGTTCGAGATTGTCCTGCAGCCCGCCGAAATAGGTCGTCAGCATCACCCGGATCGGCGGCGTCACATCGCACAGCATCCGGTAGGCGAGGGCGTAGGCCTCGGCCGCGCCCTCCGGCAGGTCAGTGACGAGGCAGGGCTCGTCGATCTGCACCCAGGTCGCCTCCGCGCGCGCCAGCGATCGCAGCACCTCGGCATAGACCGGCAGCAGTCTCGGCAGCAGCGAGAGGACGTCGAAGTCGCCGCCTTTCGCCTTGCCCAGCAGCAGATAGCTGACCGGCCCCAGCAGCACCGGCCGGGTCTCGACCCCCTGTTCCTTGGCCTCCAGATACTCGTGCAGCGCCTTGGTCGAGGCGAGGCGGAAGGTCTGGTCCGCCGTGAACTCCGGCACGATGAAGTGGTAGTTGGTGTCGAACCACTTGGTCATCTCGGCCGCCGGCGCGTCCTGCGCGCCATGCCCGGAGACTTGCGCGTGGCCGTGCTCGCACCGGTCCCCCTGCGCCCCCCGCGCCATGGCGAAATAGGTGTCCAGATCGACCCGGTCATCCGACCAGCCGTAGATCGCGGGCACGGCCCCGACCATGGCGGTGGTGTCCAGCACATGGTCGTACAGCGAGAAGTCGTTCGACGGGATCAGGTCCGCGCCCAGCTCACGCTGGCGGGCCCAGGCCTGACCGCGCAGGTCGGCGGCGGCGGCGAACAATGCCTTGGCGTCGAGCCTGCCGGCCCAGTGGGCTTCAAGCGCGGTCTTCAGCTCGCGCTTCGGGCCGATGCGGGGAAAGCCGAGGGTGGCGACCTGGACGGGGAGGCGGGCGGTCATGGGGCGAAACCTTTGCTGTTGGCAGGGCTTCGGACAGGGACGCGCGAACGCTCACGCGGGCATCGGATCCGGCGGCGCACTTGCGGCCTGACCGGACACCCCGCCGGAGGACGTTATCTGTCGGGGCAGGTCTCCTGGCTCACGGGTCACCGCTTCGGGCCCGGCCTTCCCGGAGGCGAACCCCCAGTGACACGAGATGGACCCTCGGCTCGCCGCTTACAGTTGCGGGGGCAGCGCCGGATTTGACGCGAAATGCGTCTCACCGGCTTCCCTCTTAGCTCCGCGCGACCCGAAAGCCGCGCGCAGAACCACGACGCCCGCATAGAGCGGGCATCCTCCGGCGAAGTCAAGAAACATATAAAGACATGCTTATATGTTTATGGGGTTGGCTTGGGGTCAGCCTTGGCCGGTGTTTTCGTAGGTGGCGGTGATCGTCGCCTTGGCCAGCGTATGGAAATGCAGGTTGAAGCCGAAGACGGCGCCCGAATTGTCCGGGGTGACGTCCAGCTTGTCGGTGTCCACGGCGAAGACGGTGAAGATGTAGCGGTGCGGGCCGTGACCGGGAGGCGGGGCGGCGCCGCCGAAGCCTGCGGGGCCGTAGTCCGTGCGCCCCTCGACCGATCCGGCGGGCAGATCGGCGGACGAGGCGCCGGTCTTAAGCTCGGTCACATCGGCGGGAATGTTGGCCACGGTCCAGTGCCAGAAGCCCGAGCCCGTGGGGGCGTCAGGGTCGTAGCAGGTGACGGCGTAGCTCTTCGTGCCCTCGGGGGCGCCCGACCATGACAGATGCGGCGAGGTATTGCCCTTCGCCTGAACCTGCGCGTCCGGCAGCACGCCGCCGTCGGTGATGTCGTTGGAAGTCAGGGTGAAGGTCATGGGCCGCTCCGCAAAAGGACTGCGGACCTCATAACGCGCGCGGGGCGGCCCCGTCACCCGTGGAGCGGGGCTTAGTGCCCCTGCTCGTGCGCGGCGGTGGTGAAGGCGCTGTCGTCCATCAGTCCACCGGCGAGGGCTGCGGCGAAGATCACGCAGCCCGCGACGATGAAGAGGATGACCAGAGGCTTCAGGATGCGTTTCACGCGACCTCGATCCGGTAGGATTCGATGACCGTGTTGGCGAGCAGCGTCTCGCACATCTTCTTCGCCTCGACGGCGGGATCGCCCTCGCCGGCGAAGTCGAACTCGATCAGCTTGCCGACGCGGGCGTTGGAAACGCCGCCCCAGCCCAGACCGTTCAGCGCGCCTTCAACCGCCTTGCCCTGAACGTCCAGAACGCCCGGCTTCAGGAAGACGTGAACCTTGACCTTGGCCATCAGTGCAGCCCTCCCTGAATGACCGTGGGCATGCCCTTCATGATGCCCAGGCGGCGCGCCACTTCGGTGTAGCTTTCGATGACATTGCCCAGATCGCGGCGGAAGCGATCCTTGTCCAGCTTCTCGCCGGTGTTCACGTCCCACAGGCGGCAGCTGTCCGGGCTGATCTCGTCGGCCAGGATCACGCGGGCGAAGTCATTCTCCCAGATGCGGCCGAACTCGATCTTGAAGTCCACCAGCTGGATGCCGACGGCGCCGAACATGCCCGACAGATAGTCGTTCACTCGCACGGTCATGGCCAGAATGTCGTCCAGCTCCTGGGTTGAGGCCCAGTTGAAGGCGGTGATGTGCTCTTCGGTCACCATCGGATCGTTGAGCTCGTCCTTCTTCAGGTAGAACTCGATGATCGAACGGGGCAGGGGCGTGCCTTCCTCGATGCCGAGGCGCTTGCTCATCGAACCGGCCACCACGTTGCGGCAGACGACTTCCAGCGGAATGATCTCGACTTCGCGGATCAGCTGTTCACGCAGGTTCAGACGTTTGATGAAGTGGTTGGTCACGCCGATGCCGTTCAGGCGCGACATGATGAATTCGCTGATCTGGTTGTTGATGACGCCCTTGCCCTCGAGCTGGGCCTTCTTCTCGCCGTTGAAGGCGGTGGCGTCGTCCTTGAAGTACTGGATCAGGGTGCCGGGCTCGGGTCCTTCGTACAGGATCTTGGCCTTGCCCTCGTAGAGCTTCTTGCGCTTGACGTTCATGGGTCTCGTCCGGGCGGGGCCACGCCGGAAACAAAAAACGCGCAGCCAGCGCGTAGGTCTGGTCAGCGCGATCCGGAATCGGGCGGGCGGGTAAATCGTCGCGGTCTCCTTAGCGGAACCCGCCCCGTGATACAAACGGCGCAGCGGATGACACCGATGAGGGACAAGCCGCCGCAACCTGTTGGTTCCGGTTGCGTTCGCCCCCGGTGCGGATATAGAGCAGCGCAACGCGGCCACCCCCCGGTCGTTTGAGGAGCCTGCAGACGCCCATGACCACCTTTGACGATCGCGAAAAGGGCTTCGAGGCCAAGTTCGCCCTCGATGAGGAGCAGGAGTTCAAGGCGACCGCCCGGCGCAACAAGCTGCTGGGTCTGTGGGCCGCCGAGAAGATGGGCCTGAGCACCGAGAGCGCCGACCAGTACGCCGCCGCCGTCGTGCGCGCCGACTTCGAGCAGCCCGGCGAGGAAGACGTCTTCCGCAAGATCGCCCAGGACTTCGAAGGTTCGGGTCTGGTCGTCTCGGAAGGCGAGATCCGTCGCAAGATGGACGAACTGTCCTCCGTCGCCCGCGAGCAGATCCGCAACGGCGAATAGGCGCTTACGGATCGTCCGACAAAAAAGGCCGCCTCGGCAGAGGCGGCCTTTCTCTTTTCTGGCGTGGATTTCGGCCTAGTTCGGCATCACCACGGTGTCGATCGCGTGGATAACGCCGTTGGAGGCTGCGATGTCCGTCTGCGTGACGGTCGAGACATTGCCGGCCTCATCCGTCAGGGTCACGGAGCCGCCGGCGCCGACGCGGGCGGTCAGAGTGCCGCCTTCAACGGTGGTCAGGGTCGCCGTGCCGTTGCCTGCCTGGATTTGCTGCGTCAGGGTCGCGGCATCCACCCGGCCCGGGACCACGTGGTAGGTCAGGATCTTGGTCAGGTCAGCCTTGCCGGCGGGCGCCAGCAGCCCCTCGAGGGTCGCGGCCGGGACCTTGGCGAACGCGGCGTTCGTGGGGGCGAACACGGTGAACGGGCCAGCCCCGTTCAGGGTGCTGACCAGATCAGCGGCCTGGACCGCCGAAACGAGGGTCGAGAAGTCGGGCGCGCCTTGGGCGACGGCGACGATCGTTCCGGCTTCCGTCGTCTGGGCGGGCGCCATGGCGTCGGCGGGAGCGGCTTCGGCCGGCGGCGGGGCTTCTTCAGCATTGCTGCACGCGGCGAGCAGCAAGGTGGAGGCGGCGGCGAGGAGGGCGGCTTGAGCGGTACGCTTCATGGTTCTGTTTCCTTCCTGAGTGACGCACGGGGGGGGTGGCGTCGTCAGGAATTACGCACGAGGCGGGCCTTCGGATGTGGCTGCGTCAGACCGCCGCGACCCGGGGGCAGGAGAGGGGCGGACTCATGGTCTCCCGGTCGGGGAGGCGACGTAGGGCGCGATCCTGGCCCAATGCTCCGCCTTCCACGCAAGCGGTTTCGCCAGCGCCGGGCTGCTCGATGGCAGGTTCAGTCTGACCGGGGCGCCGGTGTCCGGCCCCAGCACGCGCGCGCCGCGCTTCGCCGCCGTGGCTCCGTTGAACGCGATGGCTTTCAGGTTCGGCAGGCGGTCGATCAGCCCGGGCAGGTCGGCCGCCTCGGCGTTCCGGATCGCCGTGTCGAGACTGCCCTTTCGCTCCGCGCCGGCGATGACGTCCCACAGGCCGATGCCCGCGCCCTTCAGCGCCGTCAGCCGGTCCTCATAGGGAAGGGCGGGCAGGTCCCGCCCGATCACATCACCGACCAGCCGCCAGAAGGCGTTGCGCGGATGGCCGTAGTATTGCCCCACGTTCAGCGAAGCGTCGCCGGGCAGGCTGCCGAGGATCAGCAACCGCGTCCCGGCGTCGACGACGGGCGCGAACCCCCGCTTCACCGGATCGGACTCAGAAGGGGTCCTGGATCTGGACGCTCAGGCTGATCGGAATGCTGACCGGGCCGCCGTTGGCCGGCTGGCCGGTGGCGGTGTCGATGAACCGGTACTCACGCGCCAGACAGCGGGCCGCGGTGCGGTGACGGACCGGGTTGTCCTGTCCGGTTTCCAGACGGCACTGGTCCGGCACGCCGTTCCGCACAGTCGCGCAACTGATCGTGATCCGGCTTGATGCCGTGGCGCGATCCGTCGCCAGTGGTCGCATACAGGCATTGAACGGGCGCCCGGACGGCGGCGTCGCCGTCATGCCCGGCGCCAGGACCGCACCGGCGCCCTGCTGCAGGAACAGCGCCAGAAGCAGGGACATCAGCATGGTTTAACCCCCGAAGACGCGCGCGAACACCGTGTCCACGTGCTTGGTGTGATAGCCGAGGTCGAACAGCGCCTCGAGCTGGCTTTCCGGCAGGGTGACACGGGCGTCGGCCTTCAGGAAGTCCAGGAAGCGACCTTCGCCGCGCCACACCTTCATCGCGTTCTCCTGCACGGCGGCATAGGCGTCCTCGCGGCTCACCCCCGCCTGCGTCAGGGCCAGCATCACCCGCTGCGAGTGAACCAGCCCGCCCAGCAGGTCGATGTTCTTCTGCATGTTCTCCGGATAGATGTTCATCCGCTCGACCACGCCCGCCAGACGGTGCAGAGCGAAATCCAGATGGATGGTCGCATCCGGGCCGATGCCGCGCTCGACCGACGAGTGGCTGATATCGCGCTCGTGCCACAGGGCGACGTTCTCCATCGCGGGCACCACCGACGAGCGGACCAGACGGGCCAGACCCGTCAGGTTCTCGGTCAGGATCGGGTTGCGCTTGTGCGGCATCGCCGACGAGCCCTTCTGACCCTTGTCGAAGAACTCCTCGGCCTCCAGCACCTCGGTGCGTTGCAGGTGCCGGACCTCGGTGGCCAGTCGCTCGATGGAGCTGGCGACGACGCCCAGCGCCGCGAAGAAGGCGGCGTGGCGGTCGCGCGGGATCACCTGGGTCGAAACCGGCTCGACCTGCAGGCCCATCTGGTCGGCGACATATTGCTCAACCGCCGGATCGACGTTGGCGAAGGTGCCCACGGCGCCCGAGATGGCGCAGGTGGCGATCTCTTCCTTCGCTGTAATCAGACGGCGCTTCGCCCGCTGGAACTCGGCGTGATAGCCGGCCAGCTTCAGGCCGAAGGTGATCGGCTCGGCGTGGATGCCGTGGCTGCGGCCGACCTGCGGGGTGAATTTGTGTTCCTTCGCACGGGTCTCCAGCGCCGCCAGCACCCGGTCCACGCCGTCGATCAGCAGGTCCGCCGAACGGGCCAGTTGTACGGCGAAACAGGTGTCCAGCACGTCCGACGAGGTCATGCCCTGGTGCAGGAAGCGCGCGTCCTCGCCGACGATCTCGGCCACATGAGTCAGGAAGGCGATGACGTCGTGCTTGGTGGTGCGCTCGATTTCGTCGATCCGGTCGGCGTCGAAGACCGCGTCCTTGCCCTTGGCCCAGATGGCCTCGGCGGCGTCCGTCGGGATCACCCCCAGCTCGGCCATCTTCGTGGCGGCGTGCGCCTCGATCTCGAACCAGATTTTGTACTTGGTCTCTTGCGACCAGATAGCGACGGCGTCGGGGCGGGAATAGCGCGTGATCATGGACGGGCCGTGTCGGTCGCAGGGGCTCCGGAGTCAAGCGCCGCCGCCATTTCACCCGGTCAAACCCGGGCAAGTCCCGTCTGTCAGTGTTGCGTTAACCCCACGTTCCAACCCGACCTTAAGACAACGGCGGTATCAACGGAGCCGAAGCAACGCAGACGCGTTTCAAGGTCCGTCATGTCAATGCAAGCGCCTCAACCCGTCGCCCGCCGCCCCAGCCTGCTGGTGTATGCGCTGCTGATCGTGGTGGCTTGCTGCCTTCCGGCGATGCTGCTGGCGGGTCTCTAGCTGCCCGTCGTCTGAACCGACGCGACCTGTACCGGCTCCACCGGAGCCGGAGGCGGCGGCACATAGTCGAGGCTCAGCGGGATCAGGGTCGCCCCCGACGCCACGGCGTCCAGCGTGTTCAGCGGCCGTCCGTTCATGCGCTGATAGATCCAGTAGGCGGCGACCACCTTCTCCACGTAATCACGCGCCTGCGGCACGTCGATCGTCTCGATCAGCAGCAGCGGGTCGGCGTCCGGCCCCAGCTTGCGGACAGCGGCCATCATCGGCCCCGGCCCGGCGTTGTAAGAGGCCGCGACCCGCAGCAGATCGCCGTTGATCTCGGGACGGGCCAGCACCCGGTTTACATAGGCCTGCCCCAGGCGGGCGTTGATCGCTGGATCATACAGCCGGTCCGGCGCGGTCACGAAACCCCGGTCGCCTGACAGCTCGGCCGCCGTCGTCGGCATAACCTGCATCAGCCCATAGGCCCCGGCGCCGGAGCGGGCGCGGGCGTTGAAGCCGGTCTCCTTGCGGGCGATGGCGTAGACCAGCGACCGCTCGATGACGAAGCCGCCGACCGGCTCGATCACCGGCTGGGCGTAGTTGTTGGCGTCCACCCGGCGGGCGTCGGCGTCGGAACCTGTCACCCGCGGACCCAGCGCGCGACCCAGCGCGGCCCACATCGCGCGGGCGCGGTCGCCCACGGCCGAGCGCATGCCGGTGCGCAGCTCGTCCCGCGCATCGGTTCGGCGTCCGATTTCGAAGAAGGCCACCGTGCGACGCGCGCGCGGTTCGTTGCGGACGAACTCTTCCAACTCGGCGGCGTCGACCCCGATGGGCTCGTCGGGAGTGTAGCTGGCCCGTTGCAGGGTCGCGCCATAGGGCGTCGGCCCCATGTTCTCGATGGTCACGTCCTCGCCCAGCTGGCGCAGGGCGATCTGTCCATAGAAGGTGGCGGGCCAGGCGGCGGCGCGACGCAGCAGCGGCTGAACCCGGTCCTGCTGGCTCGACCGGGCGGCCGAACGCGAGGCCCAGAAGGCCGCCCCGGCGCGGATCCAGCCGTCCTCGGTCGGATCATCCAGCACCCGCTCGAAGGCGTTGGCGGCGGCGCCGAACTCGCCTAGCCGGTACTGGGCCAGACCCACGCTCCACCAGTCGCCGATCTCCTGACCGATGACCACGGCTCCGGCCAGATCATCGCGGTTCAGCGCCACCCGGGCGGCCTTCAGCGGATCGCCTTCGGTGTTCTGACCGGCGGCCGAAGCCGCGGCCCAGCTGCGGTTCGAGAACCGGCCCGGGCGACGGGGCTCCGGCGCGCCGTCCGGCCGACGGCGCAGGGCCAGATTGTAGGCCCGGTCGGCGCACGGCAGGTCGGAATACTCCTCCAGCCAGGCGGCCAGTTCCTCGTAGGTGGCGGAATAGTCGGGATGGAACAGGCGCTCGAACTCGACCTGCCCCAGCAGAACGTGATCCTGCGCCGCGCGGGCCGAGGCGCGCGCGGCCTCCAGATCACCCCGGCGCAGGGCATCGAATGCGGTGGTGTAGCTCAGGCGGTCGGCCGGGCTCAGCGCGGACGGCGCGCGGCGGTCATCGTCTGCGGCATGGGCGGTCGCGCCGAAGGCGGCGAGCGCGAAAGCCAGCGTCGGCGCAAGCAAGGCGCGGCGGAAAGAAACAGGCACTGAGGCGGCCCCCCTGAGAGCGGACCCCTGACCGTCTCGTTTCGGTCGGCGTCTCGCTGTTCGTTCGGTCGTCAGGCCAAAAAGGCGCCACGCCTTCGACCCGTGTCAAGTTTTCCGGAATTTTGGGGCGCTTTTGCGTCCCTCAGGTTAACGCCCCTGCGGTGGTTCGTTCAGTTCGACGCGTCGTCCAGCCGCGCCGCCAGCGCCAGCATATCGGCCCAGGCCGCCTTCTTCGCCATCGGTGTCCGCAGCAGGAAAGCGGGGTGGAAGGTGGGCAGGGCCGGCGCGGACACATTGCCCTCGGCCAGTCGCCACTCTTTCCAGTTTCCGCGCAGCCGCATGATGCCTTCATCTGTCGACAGCACGGATTTGGCCGCCGCCGCGCCGAGCAGCAGCACGGCCTTCGGCTTCAACAGGAAGAAAGCCCGCTCCAGGAAAGGCGCGCATACGGCCTGTTCAGCCGGGCTCGGCGTCCGGTTGCCCGGCGGACGCCAAAATACGGTGTTGGTGATGAAGACGCGGTCGGCCAGTCCGGCCTCGGCCAGCATCCGGTCCAGCAACTTGCCCGCCTTGCCGACGAAGGGCAGGCCCTGCGCGTCCTCATCCGCGCCGGGGCCTTCGCCGATGACCATGATCGGCGCCTGCGGATTTCCGCGTGAGAAGACGGACTGTTTCGCCCCCATGTCGCGCAACGGACAGCCGGTGAAGCCCGCGATGGCCTCGCCCAGCGCCTCCAGCGTGTCGGCGCCCGCCGCCAGCCGTCGTGCTTCCGCCGCCGCGTCGCCGGTGACCGGCAGGGCGACAACCGAAGCCGTCGCCTTCGTGACCGCCTTCACCGCCGGGGGAGGGGCCACATGGGTGCGGTCGACCGGGGCGTCCTCGAAGCAGGCGTCGACGCCCGCATCCCGCCAGAAGGCGAGCAGGCTTTCGGCGGCTGCGGAATCGAGGGCTTGAGCGTTCATGTCGGGCCGAACAGGGATAGTCCTTGACCGCCCCCGCGTCACCTTCCGATAAGCGGATCAGGGAAGACCATACGAATAACGAGGATAGGCGGGCCATGGCCGAGGAAGCGATCGAGGGCGGGGCGAAGAACGCCTGGCAGGAAGCCGTGATCGACAAGCTGCCGCCCGCCGAGGCGCTGGCGGGTGTCGAGCGCGAGATCATGGAATACGACGTCGTCATCGTCGGCGGCGGCCCCGCCGGTCTGTCGGCGGCCATTCGTCTGAAGCAGCGCGCGGAAAAGGACGGCAAGGACATCTCCGTCGCCGTGCTGGAGAAGTCGGCCGAGATCGGCGGCCACATCCTGTCCGGCGCGGTCATCGACCCCAAGGCGCTGAACGAGCTGTTTCCCGACTGGAAGGAGCGCGGCGCGCCCCTCGAGACCCCGGTGACCAGGGATCGCTTCCTGCTGCTCGGGCCGCAGGCCGACATCCCTCTGCCGATGTTCGCCTTCCCGCCGCTGATGCACAATCACGGCTGCTATATCGCCTCGCTGGGCAACGTCGCCCGCTGGCTGGGCGAGCAGGCCGAGGCGCTGGGCGTCGAGGTTTACCCGGGCATGGCCGCCAGCCACGTCGTCTGGGATGAGCCGACCGGCCGCGTGAAGGGCGTCGTCGCCGGCGTCTTCGGCATCGACCGCGAGGGCAAGCCGACCGGCGAGTTCCAGCCCGGCATCGAACTGCACGGCAAATACGTCTTCATCGCCGAGGGCGTGCGTGGCTCGCTGGCCAAGACCATCATGGCCCGCCACAACCTGTGCGACACGGCCGAGCCCCAGAAGTTCGGAATCGGCATCAAGGAACTGTGGCAGGTTCCGGCGGACCAGCACCAGCCCGGTCTGGCCCAGCATTCGACCGGCTGGCCGCTGGACGAGTTCACCGGCGGCGGCAGTTTCCTGTACCATTTCGGCGATCGCTACGTGACCGTCGGCTATGTGGTTCACCTGAACTACAAGAACCCGCACATCTCGCCCTTCGACGAGTTCCAGCGCTTCAAGCACCACCCCTCGATCGCCCGACATCTGGAGGGCGGCACGCGCATCTCCTACGGCGCCCGCGCCATCACCGAGGGCGGCTTCCAGTCGGTGCCGAAGCTGGCCTTCGCGGGCGGCGCCCTGATCGGCTGCTCGGCGGGCTTCGTGAACGTGCCGCGCATCAAGGGCAGCCACAACGCCATGAAGACCGGCATGCTGGCCGCCGACGCCGCCTATGACGCCGTCATGGCCGGTCGCTCGGGCGATGAGCTGGTCGAGTATCAGGCCGCCTATGAGAAGAGCTGGGTCTACAAGGAGCTGAAGCTTGTCCGGAACGCCAAGCCCCTGCTGTCGAAGGTCGGCACCAGCCTCGGCGGCGCGCTTGGCCTGTTCGACATGTGGTTCCAGACCCTGTTCGGCGGCTTCTCCCTCTTCGGCACGATGAAGCACGGCAAGACCGACGCCGCCTCGACCGAACCGGCCGCGAAGCACAAGCCGATCGCCTATCCCAAGCCGGACGGGAAGCTGTCGTTCGACAAGCTGTCGTCGGTGTTCATCTCCAACACCAACCACGCCGAGGACCAGCCCGCTCACCTGAAGCTGCTGGACCCGTCCGTGCCGATCGAGGTCAACCTGCCCAAATACGGGGAACCGGCGCGGCTCTATTGCCCGGCGGGTGTCTATGAGGTGCTGACCGACGAGCAGGGCCAGAACCCCCGCTTCCAGATCAACGCCCAGAACTGCGTCCACTGCAAAACCTGCGACATCAAGGACCCGTCGCAAAACATCGTCTGGACCACGCCTGAAGGCGGCGGCGGCCCCAACTATCCGAACATGTAATCCGGACCATTCCTCCCCGGCGCGGAGCGCGGGGGAGGGGCGCCGTCCGAAGCAGCAGGGCGAAGCAGGGTGGAAGGGGTGCAAAAAGCCGCTCCGGACAAGGACAGGCCTTGTCGTCGCCGCATAAAGCGGGAAGGGTCGCGTCATGCGCTCTTCCTCGCTTCGTGTTCTGCTCTCCGGTTGCGCCCTGCTGGCGCTGACGACTCCTGCCCTGGCGCAGGAGGCTCCCGTTGTTGTGCCCGTTCCGGAAGTCCCCGCCCCGGCCATCACGCCCGAGCGCACGCCCGACCTGCACCCGCCCGCGGTCATCCCCACCGAGGATCCGGTCGCCGAGGCTGAAGCGCCCGCACCGCCCATTCCCGAGGTATGGGAGCCCGTGCCTGTGAACGCACAGGGCGAGTCGGCTTACGGCCTTTATCTGTCCGGCCGCATCGCGGGCTTCCGGGGCGACGGCGCCGCGTCCGCCCGTCTGATGGCGGAAAGTCAGAGCCTGACGCCGGAACAGCCGCTGCTGTGGAACGAGACCTTCCTGACCAGCCTGTTCAACGGCGATCTGGACACGGTCGTCCGCCTGACGCCGGACGTCGCCGGCGTGCCGGAACTGGCGGAGGCGGGGCGTCTCGTCTCCATCGTCCAGTCGGTGAAGCGCGGGGCCGCGGGTGAAGGCTACGCCTCCCTGTCCGGTCAGCCCCTGGGGCAGCCCTTCACCATCATCGGCCAGTTTATCACGCCTTCCTTGGCCGCCGCCGCCGGGGATTGGGACAGGGCGCTCAAGCCGGTCGAGACCGCGCCCCAGGACCCCACCGGCCTTATCCTGCGTCTGCAACGCGCCCAGCTTCTGGAGATGCGTCGCCGGTATGACGAGGCGGATACGGAGTACAAGGCGCTGGTCGCCATCCCCAACGGCGCCCGGCTGTTCAGTGTTCAGTATGGCGAGTTCCTGGAACGTCGCGGTCGTCGCGACGAGGCGCTGCTCCAGTACCGTGCCTCCCTGACCGGGCCGTCGCCCGATCCCGCCGCGCTGGATGGTCTGGAGCGGACGGCGGCCCGCGGTCGGGCTCCCGCCGCACCGACGCCCGCCGACGGCATCGCCGCCGCGCTCGACTTCTCCTCGCTGATGGCCGGCGAGCGGCAGGATCACAAGCTGACCGCCATTCTCCTGCGTCTGGCCGAAAGCCTGAAACCCTCGGACATGACCGCCCTGCGGCTCGGCCTCGCGCTGGCTGCCGACTCCCAGGAAGAGCCTGCCCGCCAGGCCTTCGGCCGCGTCGGTCAGTCCAACAAGATTCTCTACGCCGGGGCCCAGTACAATATCGGGCTCAGCTATCAGGAGCAGGACAACAACGACGCGGCGCTGGCCGCCTTCACCCGCGCGGACGCCGCTGCGCCCGACCAGACCCGCATCACCCTGGCGCTCGTCGGCCAGTTGATGACCATGAAACGCAACGAAGAAGCGCTGGCGATCCTCAACCGCGCCGACGTGAACACTGCCGATCAGGGCGCTGATGTTCGCTACATGCGCGGCTCGGCGCTGGAAGCCCTCGGGCGCATTGAGGAAGCCGAGAATGAGCTCTGGAGCGCCCTTCAGGCGCATCCGGATAATCCTGTCCTGCTCAACATGCTCGGTTACATCTGGGTCGATACCGGTCGCCGCGTCGATCAGGGCGCCGAGATGATCGCCCGCGCCCACGCCGCGGAACCCGAGAACGGCAACATCCAGGACTCCCTCGGCTGGGCCCAGTATCGGCAGGGCCAGTACGAAACCGCCGTCGGCACGCTCGAGGAAGCCGTCGCCAAGGAGCCGGCCAACGCCGAGATCAATGATCACCTCGGCGACGCCTACTGGCAGGTCGGCCGTCGTCGTGAGGCGACCTGGCAATGGAACCGTGTCCTGACGCTGGAAACCGACGCCGAGCGCCGCGCGGAGGTGGAGCAGAAGCTGGCGACCGGCCTGTCCGAACCCCAGCCCGTCGGCGGCGCGGCCCAGCCCTGAGCCATGGCTGCCGCCCCGGCGCTCGCCCCCGCCAAGGTCAATCTGTTCCTGCACGTCGGCCCGCTGGACGCGGACGGCTACCATCCGCTGGTCAGCCTGGTGGCCTTCGCCGACGTCGGTGACCGGATCAGCGTCGCGCCCTCAGACCGCCTGTCCCTGACCGTCACCGGCCCGTTCGGCGCGGGACTGGAGGGGGAGGGCGACAATCTCGTCCTGCGCGCCGTCCGGGCGCTGGCGACCGCCGCCGGTCTGCCCGAGCCGGGCCTGGCCTTCACCCTCGACAAACGCCTGCCCATCGCCGCCGGTCTGGGCGGGGGCTCGTCCGATGCGGGCGCGGCCCTGAAACTGGCGCGCGACGCGCTCGGTCTGTCGATGAGCGATGAGGCGCTCGCCGACGTGGCGGCCACGGTCGGCGCTGACGGCCCCATGTGCCTGCACGCCCGCGCCGCATGGGCCGAGGGCAGGGGCGATCTGCTGACCTTCGAGCCGCGGCTGCCGCCTCTGCCGGCCGTGTTGATCAATCCCGGCGTCCCGTCCCCGACCGGCGCCGTGTATCGCGGCTATGACGCCGTACCGCCCGCCCTCGCGGACCGTCCCGCGCCGCCCGCGGACTGGAGCCTGCCGACCGTGCTCAACTGGCTCTCGGCCCAGCGCAATGACCTCCAGCCGCCCGCTCTGAGCCTGCAACCGGCCATCGCCCGGGCGCTGGACGCCGCCGCCGACCTGTCCGGCGTTCGTCTGGTCCGCATGTCCGGTTCCGGCGCCACGGTCTTCGCCCTCTTCGACACGCCCGCCGCCGCCCAGGCCGCCGCGAAGCACCTTTCAGAACAACGTTCAGGTCTCTGGGTATATCCGACTGTATTGTCGTGATCTTCGGGCCTGAATGAGCTTTTTGTTCTCATGGCGCCGGTAATGGGCCGGTGGTCCGAAAATGGCCCTGACAATACCTTGGCCGTTCCGGTGAAATCAGTTCATTGCATCCCCACATGGAACTCAAGGCCGTCCTTGGGTCTTGAACGTTGCAGTCCAGCGTACTGACGTCCGTCATCACTCCCCCGGCGGCCGTCCATGTTTCATTGCAAGGGATACTGTTATGCTTCGCACCAAACTCCTGACCGCCGTCGCCGCCACCGCCCTGCTGGCCGCCCCCGCCGCCTTCGCCCAGGAGGCACAGCCGCAGCCCGCCCCGGCGCCGCAGGAACAGCCCGCCGCCACGCCTGCTCCGGCCCAGACTCCGGCGCCGGCCGCCGCGACCCCGGCCCAGGCGAACAACGTCATCGAGGCCCTGCGCGCCAAGGGTCAGTTCACCACCCTGCTGACCGCCCTGGATCAGGCCCAGCTGACCGAGACCCTCGCCAGCCGTCCGGCCATCACTATCTTCGCCCCGACCGACGCCGCCTTCGCCGCCCTGCCGGAAGCGGAGCGCACCCGTCTGCTCGACCCGGCCAATGCCCAGGAGTTGCGTGTTCGTCTGCTCTATCACGTGATCGTCGCTGACGTTCAGCCGGGCATGATCGAGGGCGCGCGCGGCGGTGTTCAGACCGCCGCCGACAACAGCCAGCTCCTGCTGGACGGCACCGGCGAGGCCATCAAGGCCGACAGCGCCACCGTCACCATGGCCGATGTCGCCCCGTCCAACGGTTCGGTTTTCGTGATCGACAAGGTTCTGGACCCGGCGACGTCGGAATCCGCCATGGGTGACGAGGAGGCCATGGCCCCAGCCGAGGCCCCCGCTGAGACCTCTACCGAGGCTCCGGCCGCGACCGAAACCACCGCTCCGGCCGCGCCGGGCGCCACGGCTCCGAACGGCGAACCGGCCGCCACGACCACCACGGTCCAGTCGCCGCCGGTCGCCAATCCGACCGACGGTCAGGTCGACAGCCAGGAAGACCCGGCCAACCCGGCCCCCACTCCGGCTCCGACCACCCCGAACTGATCCGGTTCGCCGCGTGAAGAAGGGCGGGAGCTTCGGCTCCCGCCCTTTCTCGTGCGCGCTTAACCGTCGGCAAACCGGTGGTGGTGCAGGATAGGGCATGGAAACGCTCACGCCCGCTCACATCGCCGCGTTCGAGGCCGTTCTGAACCGTGTCCCGTCCGAGGATCGCGCTCGCCTCCACGCGCTGAAGGACCCCGCTGCCGATGCGGCCGCCGCCTCCGCCCCGCACTGGGACTTCGACCAGCCGGGCCATCGCGCCGAGGAGGCGCTGCAAGCCGCCTTCGGTCCGGCCCTGACGGACGACCACCGCCGCGCGCTGGTGGCCATCTGGGCGCTGGAGATGCCGGCCCGCGTCCCCGCCGCCGACCTGCCCGAGGCGTCGCTGGAGCTCTACCCCCAGTGGATCGACCGTCTAGCCGCCTTCCTGATCGAGGGCGCCAACCCCTACGACCGCGACTTCTGGGCCAAGGATGTGCGCATCTCGCTGGTTCTCAGTGTGCCCGGAGCCCGCACCCAGATGATCGACCTGTCCTCGCCCATGGGGCCGGGCCAGATCCTGCGTCACGCCCGCGAGGGATGGGGCTGGTCGGTGATCCCGGCCTACGCCGCCGCCCGGTCGTGGAAGCCCTGGCTGGAGGTCCATACCGAAAGCCGCGAACTTTCGGACTTTAACGAGGCCGGCTGGGACCGCGCCTGGGCCACCGCCGCCGAAATCCTCAAGCGCCGCCCGGAGATGGCGGGCATGCTGGGTTCGTCATGGTTCTATGATCCGCCGCTGGAGCAGATCAGCCCGCGCCTCGCCTATCTGCGCGTGAACCCGCTCAAGCACGGCGCCTTCCTGATCCATCAGGGCCCGGGCGAAATCCACACCCGGCGCGCCGCGACCAGTTCGCCCACCCGCGCCGCCCTGATCGAAAAGGGTGAGTACACCGCCCGGTCGTGGATCGTCGCCTGGCCCCGCGCCGCGCTCATCAGATGGGCGGACGCGCGCAAGGCGCGGTTGGCGCAAGCGGCCTGAGTTCCCTTCTCCCCAAAAGGGGCGAGGGGGATCGATACGACCAATTCTGACGCACGGGCGTGTCACATTGCACGCCATGATCCGCGCGCATCCGTACTGTTCGCACTCTTCGCACCCGTTTTTCTCGTCGGGACCGATAGACGCGATAGACGACATAGACGGGATAGACGGTGTATTTCGACAGTCTCCACAGTCTCGACTGTCTATTTTACCCGGATATAAAGCCGCGCCACGCTTCACCCACCGGCCGGACCTCCAGTCCCGCCGCCTTGGCCAGCCGGATCACCCGGTCCAGATCATCGGGGGTGCAGCCATAGTCGGTCGGGGTGTCCGACACGTCGTGGGCGTAGGCGGTCAGCCAGCCGTTCGACGCCGCCGCTTCGGCCATCAGTCCATCAAGGTCGTAGTGGGGCAGGCGGCGGCTCTCCAGCCCGATGGACTTGATCAGCCCCCGGTCCTCGCGCCCCGCATTGACCCCGTCGCGCACGCCCCGGCCCAGATCGAACCGGCCCCGCACATACCGCTTGGCCGCCAACGTCGCGTCCCCGAACGGATAGGCGAAGGTGGTCATCTCATACCCGCCCAGTCGCTCGCTCACCCACGCCGCATTGGCGTCCAGGCTCAGCTTCAGCGCCGCCGCATCCATGCGCAGCACGCTGGTATGGCCGTAGGTATGGCACCCGACCTCATGTCCGGCGGCATGCAGTTCCTGCAGGTGCCGCACCTCGAACTGGTCCCGGTCCATGTTCCGCCCGCCGGCCAGTCCGCCGCAGACATAATAGGTCGCCCTGATCCCGTGCTCCGCCAGGATCGGCCCAGCCTCGGTCCAGGCCGTCGCCGGAATATCGTCGAAGCTCAGCGAGAACACGCCCTTCGCCGGGGCGATCTGAACCGCCTCCACGTCGAGATACCGCGCGGCCCGCCGCCGCATCTGGTCGATCTGCTTCATGGGTACAGACTGTACCCAAGCCGCTTAACACTCCCCTTCCCCTCGAGGGGGAAGGGGCGGGGGGATGGGGTGGTGGCAGGCTGTCGCCGAGCATGTCGCGAGAGGCTCCGTCGAACAGACCACGCCAACCGCGTCCTTTCACCCCCATCCTGCCTCCACCCCACCCAACCCTCCCCCTTGAGGGGAGGGCTTTCAGACGCCTTCACCTTGCCCCGCAAACCCCCGCCGTCTAGGGTCCGCGGCCTTCTTCCCCGGATGAAATAACCCGCCGTGACGACCGAACCGCTCGCCTTCCAGGACCTCATCCTGACGCTCCACAAATACTGGGGTGATCAGGGCTGCGCGATCCTTCAGCCCTATGACATCGAGGTCGGCGCGGGCACCCTGCACCCGGCCACCGTCCTGCGCGCGCTGGGCCCAAGGCCGTGGAAGGCCGCCTACGTCCAGCCCAGCCGCCGTCCGGGCGACGGCCGCTATGGCGAGAACCCCAACCGGCTCCAACATTATTATCAATATCAGGTACTTCTGAAGCCGAACCCGGACAATCTGCAGGAGCTCTACCTCGGCTCGCTGCGCGCCATCGGCATCGATCCCAGCCTGCACGACATCCGCTTCGTCGAGGACGACTGGGAGAACCCCACCGTCGGCGCCTGGGGCCTCGGATGGGAGGTCTGGTGCGACGGGATGGAGGTGACGCAGTTCACCTACTTCCAGGGCGTCGGCGGCATCGAGGTCGACGTGGTCTCGGGCGAACTGACCTACGGGCTGGAGCGTCTGGCCATGTACGTTCAGGGCGTCGACAACGTCTATGATCTGAAGTTCACCAAGGAGGGCGTCACCTACGGCGAGGTCTTCCTCGAGAACGAGCGCCAGCAGAGTGAAGCCAACTTCCACGGCTACGACGTCGACGGTCTGAAGCGCCGGTTCGAGGACATGGTCTCCGAGGTCTCGAACCTGCTCGCCATGACCGGCCCGCAGGGCCAGCAACTTGTCCTGCCCGCCTACGATCAGGTCCTGAAGGCCTCGCACCTGTTCAACCTGATGGACGCCCGCGGCGCCATCGCCGTCGCCGAACGCCAGAGCTACATCGGCCGCATCCGCGAGCTGTGTAAGGCCTGCGCGACGGCCTACGTCGAGCGCGAAAGGGCCGAGGCGTGACCCATTCTTCCCCCCTTCCCCTCGAGGGGGAAGGGGCCGGGGGATGGGGTGGCGGCACTGCGTTTAAGAACCTGGCGCGTAAGGCGTCATCGAAAGGGAGGGCTTCAATGGTGGATTTCGACCGTTTCGCCGGACCCGACCGGATCAAGCCCGGCGGCGCGGATCGTGCGCGTCGTCTCCGCGCATCTCCAACCTACGCCGAAGCGAAACTCTGGGAGCGCCTGCGTCTTCTGACCATCCGCATTCGTCGCCAGGCGCCCATTAGCGGCTACGTCGTGGACTTCGCTTGCCTGCGGGCAAAGCTGGTCATCGAGGTCGATGGAGGCGTGCACGAACGCGCTGATGTCGCCCTGCGCGACCTTGAACGCGATACTTGGCTCAAGTCCGAAGGCTTCCGGGTCATCCGTATCCCGAATGCTCGTGTTGAAAGCGACCTCGATGCGGTGGTGACCGAGATCGAAGCCGCCATCCGCGCCTCCGTGCCCAACCTGAAACAGCCTGCCACCACCCCATCCCAACCCTTCCCCCTCGAGGGGAAGGGCTTTAGCGACTTGTGATGCCCCAACTCCTCCTCGAACTCTTCTCCGAAGAAATCCCGGCCCGCATGCAGCAGGGCGCGGCGCGCGACCTTGAGCGCATGGTCGCCGACCGGCTGAAGGCCGCGGGCCTGACGTATGAGGCCCTGACCACCTATGGCGGGCCGCGTCGCCTGACGCTGGTGATCGACGGCCTGCCGTCGGCCACGCCTGACCGCGAGGAAGAGCTGAAGGGGCCGAAAGCGAGCGCCCCTGAACAGGCGCTGGAAGGCTTCCTGCGCAAGACCGGCCTGACCCGCGAGCAGCTGGTCGAGCGCGACGGCGTCCTGTTCGCCGTTATCAGCCAGAAGGGCCAGTCCACAGCAGCCCTGATCCCGGCCATGGTCGACCAGATCGTCCGCACCTTCCCCTGGCCCAAGTCGATGCGCTGGGGCTCGGGCACGCTGCGCTGGATCCGCCCGCTGAAGCGCATCCTGTGCCTGTTCGACGGCGCCGTGGTGCCGTTCGAGATCGACTGCGGCGCCTCAAGTAGCGAAGCGGTAGGCGAAAAAATTGTGTCCGGCGACCTGACCGAGGGCCACCGCTTCCTCGGTTCGGGCAAGCCTTTCACGGTCAAGGACTTCGCCGACTACCGTCAGAAGCTGGAGCGTGAGTTCGTCCTGCTCGACGTCGCCGACCGCAAGCTGCGCATCCTCGACGCCGCCAAAGATGTCTGCGCCGACAGGGGCCTCGCGCTCGTTGACGACGACGGCCTGCTGGATGAGGTCGCCGGTCTGGCCGAATGGCCGACCCCGATCTTGGGCGACATGGACCCGCAGTTCCTCGCCCTGCCGCCCGAGGTGGTGCGCCTGTCGATGAAGGTGCACCAGAAGTATTTCGCCGTCCGCGACCCGGCCAAACACGGCCTCGCGCCGCACTTCGTCGTTGTCGCCAACGTCGAGGCCTCGGACGGCGGCAAGGCCCTGGCCGCCGGCAACAGCCGCGTCCTGTCGGCCCGCCTGAACGACGCCCGCTTCTTCTGGGACGAGGACCAGAAGGTCGGTTTCGAACCCTGGCTCAAGAAGCTGGAAGGCGTGACCTTCCACGCCAAGCTGGGCGCCATGTCCGAGCGCGTCGAGCGCATCGCCGCCCTGGCCCGCGAGATCGCACCGCTGGTCGGCGCCGACCCGGATCAGGCCGAACAGGCCGCTCGTCTGGCCAAGGCCGATCTGGCCTCGGGCATGGTCGGCGAGTTCCCGGAACTGCAGGGCGTCATGGGCGGCTACTACGCCCGCGCCTTCGGCCAGCCGGACGCCATCGCCGACGCCATCCGCGACCACTACAAGCCGCAGGGCCCCTCGGACACGGTCCCGACCGCCCCGCTGACAGTGGCCGTCTCGCTGGCCGACAAACTCGACACCCTCGTCGGCTTCTTCGCCATCGACGAAAAGCCCACGGGTTCGAAGGACCCGTTCGCGCTGCGCCGTGCAGCGCTGGGGGTGATCCGGCTGGTGCTGGAGAACCAGATTCGCATCCACCTGCGCGGAGCCGCGATGGACGCGTGGTCTGTGCGTTGGTTCCAACAGAACCACGGTGATCGGTTTGAAGACGTAACGGCCTTCTTCGCCGACCGCCTGACCGTCCTCCTGCGCGATCAGGGCCAGCGGCACGACCTCGTGGCCGCTGTCTTCGCCCTCGGCGACGACGACCTCGTCCGCATCGTGCGTCGGGTGGAGGCGCTGGCCGCCTTCCTGGCCACCGACGACGGCGCCAACCTGCTGGCGGGCTACAAGCGCGCGTCCAACATCCTCAAGGCCGAGGAGAAGAAGGGCGAATTGCCGGTGGGCATGGTCGAGACCGGCCTGCCGAACCAGCCCGCCGAGGAAACCGCCCTGGCCTTCGCCTCCGCCGCCGCCGCGACCGCCGTGGACGCCGCGCTGGAGACCGAGGATTTCGCCGCCGCCATGCGCGCTCTGGCCCGCCTTCGCGCGCCGGTGGACGCCTTCTTCGAGAAGGTCATGGTCAACTCGGACCTGGCTTCGGAACGCGATAACCGTTTGAAATTGCTTGGACAAGTTCGTGCCGTCATGGGCCGCGTCGCCGACTTCGGCCAGATCGCGGGCTGACACCAGCTCACCTCTCCATTCGCCCTCAAGCGAATGGAGAGGACAGATCGGCGCGTAGCGTCGATCAGGAGAGGGCGGTTCCGTCAGGGCCGAAGGAGTCTCGAACACCGGTGTCGGCGGGCCAACCGCCCTCCCTGCGCCGCCCCCTCCTGACCGCTGCGCGGTCTGTCCTCCCCATCGCCTTGAAGAGGGCGATGGAGAGGTGAGCGTCAGCGATACCGGGGCTGATCCATGAACGCCGCATCCAGTCCGTAGCCGGCGAACCGGGCCACCCGCCCGGTGATCCGGCCATGCTCCGCCGGGCCGTCCCCGATCCGGTCCCCCTCCGGGAGGAAGGCGTTCTCGGCCCGGAAGGTCCAGGCGGCCACCTTCAGGTCCGCTGCATGGGCGTCGGCGATCAGCGCGGTCGGCGCGCCCGGCTGCGGCTCGATCATCGCCGTGTCCGCCCCGATCCAGTCGGCATAGGCCCTGACCCGCGCCAGCCCCTCCGGCGTCGCCATGGCCGCATAGGTGAGCTCCGGCCGGTCCGCGGGCCCTCCGCCCCGGGCCATCAGTTGCAGCAGGGGCGTACCCACCCGGCGGCTCAACCGCTCGAGCGGCCCCACCTCGAAGCACTGGACCAGCACCGGCGCATCCGCCCCGGTCAGCCCGCGCCGCTCCAGCACCGCCACGAAGGCGTCCTCCATCGGCAGGCCAATGCCTTTGAAGTAAGCCGGGTGCTTCAGCTCCGGCGCGACCCCGATGGTCCGCCCGGTCCGCGCCGTAGCCTCCGCCGCGATCTCCAGCACCTGTTCGAAGGTCAGGATCGGCTGCTGTCCGTCAAAGGCCGTGCCGCGCAGCTCCGGCAGCCGCTCCCGCGCCCGCAGGGTCATCAGCTCGGCCAGCGTGAAGTCCTCGGTGAACCAGCCCGTCACCGTCTGTCCGTCGATGGTCTTCGTGACCCGCCGGTCCGCGAACTCGGAGTGCGAGGCCACATCGGTCGTACCCCCGATCTCGTTCTCGTGCCGGACGACCAGCACCCCGTCGCGGGTCATGACCAGATCGGGCTCAATGAAGTCGGCGCCCTGCGCGACGGCCAGCTCATAGGCCGCACGGGTGTGCTCGGGCCGTTCGCCCGAGGCGCCGCGATGGGCGATGATCAGCACGTCAGCCACGGCGGGACTCGCGGTCAGCAACAGAAGGGCCGTCAGGATGATCCGGAACATGGCGCAGCGATAGCGCCGCGCCACGACACCCCGATGAAGGCCCTGACCCTGGAAATCAGGCCCCCAGGATCCAGCCTTCTTCCTGCTCCACCTGCTGGATCAGGGCTTCGCTCGCATCCTTCGGCGGGGCGAAGGCCTTCGCCAGATCACCGGCGTCATCCATCTTGGCCAGAGCCTCGGCGGTGACCCGCACCTGCGCCTGATCCTTGTACTCGCCGGGCTCCGGCTTGGCGGCGAACATCGACGGCCACACCTCGACCACGACGGCCGACAGGGGCTCCACGTCCGCCGTGTCCAGCGCGCGCCAGCCGGTGTTGAAGGGCCAGACAGCGCCTGCGTCGCCCAGGCTCTCCAGCAGGCGGCGCACCATCGGGATGCCGACCAGAGTCTGACCGCCCACGGCGCCCGCGCCGTGCATCTGCCAGACCGACTTGGGCTGCAGCTTGCCCTTGCGGACGGTGTCCTCGGTGGCCCGGAACTCGGGGATGTCGGCGCCCGAGCCCGCGGGCGGCTTGGTCGTGGTCAGCCAGCGCTGCGCCTGCTTGGCGGGCGCGCCCCAGAACGGCCAGGCCTCGTCAGTCATCAGCCGGTTCATCTTGGCCGCGACCTGATAGCGGTTGTTGGTGTTGTCGGCCTTGTCCACGACGTTGGCCGTCAGGAACTTGCCCATGGCCGCCCACGGCGTCCCGTCCAGCTTCAGGCGCGCGGCCGTGCCCGCCGGGAAGCCGAAGTTGAAGTCGAAGCCGACCAGCACCCGGTCGCCCCGCTTGCGGTGTTCCGAGATCAGCTTGTTCAGGAGGGCCTCGCCCTCGGCGCGCGTCGCCGTGTTGTGGGTCTCGGTATACAGGCGGAAGCGCACGTCGCGCTTGGCCACGCCGATCCAGACGGACTGGTCGCCCAGCTTCTTGCCTTCAGCGGCAGTCCAGTCAGCGATGATCACGGCGTCGAACAGGCGGGCCACAGCGGGCTCCTTCAGGCTTACTCAAAGAAAGGTTGGGGGCTTCTAGCGCTCCCGCGTCAGGGGAGGAAGCCCGGTGGTGTTCAACCTTTGAGCAGGGCTTCCAGATGCGACAGCCAGCGGCGGCCCAGTCGCAGGGCCTCGCCCGGAGAACTGGTCTGGACGGTCAGGGCGGCGTCCCACAGCGACAACTCGAACTCAGGGTGGCGGGCATCCGCGAACATCAGCCGCAGCACGACCTGCTCGGCTTCCGGGGCCAGAATATCGAGCGACTTGCGGGCCTCCCCCCGGCGCACGCGGGCCACGACATGGCCGTCCACGATGATCTCGCCGCCTTCGATCTCCTCGAAGGCATAGACCAGTCCGGAACCGCCACTGTTCCACAGCACGGCGATCTGGCCGCCGTCGAAATCCAGCCCGGCCGCCCGGCCTTCAGCCGGCGAAAGGGCCTCGGCTTCAGGAATCGCGCCCAGCGACTTCAGCAGGGCCCGACGCATCCGACGCACGGGCTCCATCCACCAGACCAGCAGAAGCGCCCCGGTGGTCAGCGCCGCCGCGGCCAGCGCCACCAGCAGAATGACCCGGAACACCTCGCCCAAGGATCAGTCCTCCAGCTCGACGACCACGGGAACGTGGTCGGACGGCTTGTCCATGTCACGGGCGTCGCGATGCGTCTCGACGCCCCGGAACCGGTCCGCCGCTTGCGGCGACAGCAGGTGGAAGTCGATGCGGATGCCGTGGTCCCTCTGCCAGGCGCCCGCCTGATAGTCCCAGAAGGTGTAGGTCCCCGGCGGTTGCTTGCCGAGCTCGCCCGCCTCGCTCAGACCCAGATAGCGCAAGGCGCGGAAGGCGGCGCGGCTCTCGGGCTGGAACAGGGCGTCATTGACCCAGGCCTTCGGGTCCCTGGCGTCGTCCGGCGTCGGGATGACGTTGTAGTCGCCGCACAGGGTGAAGGCTTCCTCCTGCGCCAGCAGAGTGCGGGCGTGGGCCTCCAGCCGCTCCATCCAGCCCAGCTTGTAGGCGAACCTGGGGCTCTCCACCGGATTGCCGTTGGGCAGGTACAGGCAGCCGACCCGCACCGGACGCGGAGCCTCGATCAGGGCTTCGATGTAGCGAGCGTGGACGCCATCGGCCTCGACGCCGGACTGATCCTCGCCCGGCAGGCCGCGCATGACCTCGGACATCGGGTATTTCGAGAGCAGGGCGACGCCGTTGTAGGTCTTCTGCCCGTGAACCTCGACATTGTAGCCGAGGCTCTCGAAGGCCTCGCGCGGGAACTTCTCGTCCACGCACTTGATCTCCTGGAAGCCGACAACATCCGGCTGGGCAGCCTCCAGCCACGCCAGCACGGTGGGCAGGCGGGCGTTGACCGAGTTCACATTCCAGGTGGCGATACGCATGGAGCGGGAAGCTAAGGCGTGTCGCGGGGCGAGGGAAGCGCCAACGAAAAACTCCCCGGAGTCTCCTCCGGGGCGCTGATCGGTCGTTTGACGGGCTGGCCCGGTTACGGACGGCCGCCGGCCGCCGGAGCAGCCGCGACCTGGGTCAGGGTGCAGCCCCCGCCGATGCGGACAGCGGCGGCGCAGGTGTAGATTTGCTGGGCTTCGCCTGCGGCGTTGATGCGCGCGACATAGCCTTCGCCTTCAGCGGCGCACTTGACTTCGAAGAAGCGGCCGTTGGCGTTGGAGCCCATCAGGCGGACCTGGGTGACGTCGCAGGCCGCGGCGTCGGTGCCGGCCAGCTTGGTCTTGAAGCCGTCGTTCTGTTCCTGCGGGGTGGTGAAGCGGCAGGTTCCCCCCATGGCGTTGACCTGCAGGCAGTCCTTCAGGTCCCAGCCCGTGGCGGTCTTCTCAAGCCAGTAGCCGTCGGCGTTTGCGCAGCCGACTTCATAGACCATGTTGTTGTCGTCGCTCTTGCCGATGGCCAAGGCCTCGTCGATCGTGCAGGTCGCGCCGGCGGCGCGGGCCCAGCTGCCGATCACTGCGACGCCGTTCTGGTTGGCGGGGATGGCGCATTGCTGCCCGACGTCCGCGTTCGGGTCGCGCGAGCGAGCGATGGCGGCGGTCCCGGCCAGCTCGATACAGCTGTAGGCCTGAGGCGGGGTCGAGGCGATCAGGATGTAGCCTTCAGTATTGTTGCAGGCGACTTCATAGACCTGCGACTCGCCGATTACGCCCGGGTTGGAGGCCTCCGTCAGCTCGCAGGTCAGGTTGTTGGCGGCGAGTTGGGCCTGGGCCTCGGTGCGGATCTGTTCCGGGGTCTTGGCGGCGGTCGGCTGGACCTGCTGGGCGCCGGAGCGTTGGCGGTCACGACGGCGGGAAGCTTCATCGGCGCGGTCGGTCTGGTCGCCGCCGATGCGACCGGGCAGGACCCGCTCACCGCGCGGTGTGCGTCCGCCGCTGCCGGAGTTCTGGGCCATGGCGGGCTCGGCGGCCACGAAGGCGGCGGCGACGGCCATCGCCATCAGGGCAAGCGTCTTTCTGGTCAACACGGGCAACACTCCGGAGGGAAAATCTTCGGCACACCCTTGGCGAGACGGGATCGCCGGGTCAAGCGCGGCGGGGGAATGCTGGACGCGAACGGGCGGTTCGGGCTATCCCTCCTGCGTTGCGATTGGAGACGGACTTGGCGGACGGTGTGATCCCGGCGGAGACGGAGGCAAGGCCCACGGAGCGTGGCCTGACCTACCCGTTCGCCGGACCTCCGGCCTCGGGGGAGGCCATCGCCGTGACCCCGGACGTGTTGTGGATGCGCGTCGCCATGCCGATGCAACTGGATCACATCAACGTCTATGCGGTGCGCGACGGCGACGGCTGGGCGGTGATCGATTGCGGGCTCGGGATCAACGGGACCAGGGACGAGTGGGAGCTGTTGCTGGCCGGCCCCATGGGCGGCGATCCGGTGACGAAGGTCATCTGCACTCATATGCACCCGGACCACATCGGTCTGGCGGGCTGGCTGTGCGAGCGCTTTGACGCGCCCCTTGTGATGACCCGGCTGGAATACGTCATGGCGCGGATGCTGCTGGCTGACACGGGCAAGGAGGCCCCGGAGAGCGGCGCGGTCTTCTATCGCGCCGCCGGTTGGGATGAGGCCCAGATCGCCCGGTATCGCAAGGAGTTCGGACGTTTCGGCATGGCGGTGTCGCCGCTGCCCGCCGCCTATCAGCGCATTCGCGAAGGGGATCTGCTGACCCTCGGCGGTCGTGACTGGACCGTGGTTGTCGGTGAAGGCCATAGCCCCGAGCATGCCTGTCTGTGGCGCGAGGACGACGGGATCGTGCTCGGCGGCGACCAGATACTGCCGCGCATCTCTTCGAACGTGTCGGTCTGGCCGACGGAGGCGGACGCCGATCCGCTGGGCGACTGGCTGGCCTCGCTGGAACGGATGAAGACGGTCTTCCCGGACGATGTGCTGATCCTGCCGTCGCACGGAGAGGTGTTCCGGGGCGTGCAGCCCCGTCTGGACGCCCTGATCCGGGGCCATCACGTCGCTCTCAGGCGGCTGGAGCGCAGCTTGCGCGAGCCGAAGCGGGCGGTGGACGTGTTTCCGGCCCTGTTCGCTCGTCCGGTGGGCGACGGCGTGCGTGGCATGGCCACCGGCGAGGCGATCGCGCATCTGAACTACATGCTCCGCCACGGAACCGCCGTTCGCGAACGCGATGCGGACGGGGTCGACTGGTGGCGCTCAACGACAAAAGGGGAGGAGGCGGCATGACCGACCACATCAAGACCGAACTGGGCGACGGCGTCCTGACCGTGACCCTGGCGCGCGCGGACAAGAAGAACGCCATCACCCAGGCCATGTACGCGGCCCTGTCGGACGCCGGCGAGCGCGCGCGGACGGATGACGCGGTGCGGGTGTTGGTCTTCAAGGGCGAGGGCGACAGCTTCTCGGCGGGCAACGACATCGGCGATTTCATCGCTATCGGCTCCCAGACGAGCAACCCGTCCGACATGGCGGTATTCCGGTTCCTGAAGGCCATGGCTGATCTGGACAAGCCGGTGGTCGCCGCCGTGCGGGGGCGCGCAGTTGGTATCGGCCTGACGCTGCTGCTCCACTGCGACATGGTGGTGGTGGCCGAAGACGCGCTGTTGTCGGCGCCCTTCATCAATCTGGCGCTGGCGCCCGAAGCGGCGTCGTCGATGCTGTTGCCGCAGGTGCTGGGCCATCAGCGGGCGTTCGAAATCTTCGCGCTCGGAGAGCCGATCGACGGCAAGACCGCCGTGGCCTGGGGGCTGGCGAACAGAGCGGTTCCGGCCGATCAGGTCGAAGCCGTGGCCGTTGAATTGGCCGCCAGGCTGGCGGCCCGCGCGCCCAACTCGATTCGCAAGACCAAGCGTCTGATGCGCGACGCCGAACGGATCTGGGAGCTGATGCAGCGGGAAGGCGAAGCCTTCGGCAGCCAGATGAAGAGCCCCGAGGCGATGGAGGCGTTCATGGCCTTCACCCAGAAGCGCGCGCCGGATTTCTCGAAAGTCGGTTGATTCCCGGCGGCGCGGGCCTTAGGTGCGCGCGCTCATGACCGACGCCGCCGTCCAGACCCTTGTGCGCATCGACGCAGAAACCCCCGCCGACGCCGCGTCGGTGGAGGCCTTGGTCATGGCCGCCTTCGGGCCGGGTCGTTACGCCAAGACGGCCGAACGCATCCGTGAACAGGCGGGCGTCGCCGCGGGTTTCGTCGCGCGGGAGAACGGTCGGGTCGTCGG
The DNA here is from genome assembly GCF_006547065.1 of Brevundimonas sp. M20. Classification (NCBI taxonomy): domain Bacteria; kingdom Pseudomonadati; phylum Pseudomonadota; class Alphaproteobacteria; order Caulobacterales; family Caulobacteraceae; genus Brevundimonas; species Brevundimonas sp. M20. The sequence continues at coordinate 903,295 of NZ_CP041243.1, forward strand.
GGCTGTGCGTCTGTGGTCGATCACTGTGGGTGAACGCCCGGCCTTGTTCCTGGGCCCCATCACTGTCTCGGCGGACAGCCGCAAGGGCGGACTGGGCGGCGATCTGGTGCAGGCCTGCATCGATCATGCAGGGACAACGGGCATCCTGCTGGTCGGCGATGAACCCTATTTCAGCCGTTTCGGTTTCCGGCACGCGCCGGAAGCCCGGCTACAGGGGCCTGTAGATCAGCGTCGCGTGCTGTGGCTCGGCGCGGACGAGCCGGCAGGGACTGTTCGGGCCGCCTGAGCGGGTTTGCAGGCCCGGGCGAACACCCTAAGTCTGACGCCATGACGAGCGCCGAAAAGACAACAGGACTGGCCGCCGTCGCCGAGGCGGTGAAACAGGCGCCGGGGCGCGGCCTGCCGCCGGTGCATCTTTGGCATCCCGAGCATTGCGGCGACATCGACATCGTCATCCGCGGCGACGGCGTCTGGATGCACGAGGGTTCACCCATCGGACGCCCCGAGCTGGTGCGCCTCTTCTCGACCATACTGCGCAAGGACGCCGACGGCTATGTGCTGGTCACGCCGGGCGAGAAGCTGTCGATCCTCGTCGAGGACCTGCCGTTCCGGGCCGTCTCGGTTGAACGCCGGGACGAGGGGTTGGTCTTCACCACGGATGTCGGCGACGAAGTGGTTGCGGGGGCGGAGTTGCCTTTGATCGTGGAAACGGACGCCGAGACCGGCGAGCCGGCGCCGCGCGTTCGCGTGCGCGCCGACCTGTGGGCGCGGGTTTCGCGCGCCGTCTTCTATGAGTTGGTCGAAATGGCTGACCTGCGGGATGGACAGCTGGTCGTCCGTTCGGGCGGTGAGTCATTCACGCTCGGGGCGGTCGCGGCATGAGTCTGGCCAGTCTGCGCGAACGCTTGCTGGCGAAATTGACCCCGCCATCCGAATGGTCGGCTGAAGCCGGGCCTACACGGTCTGACTTCGACCTGAACCCCGACAGCCGTTTGACCGGTCGGTCGCTTCGACCGGCGGCGGTTCTGATCCCGATCATCGCCAATCCGGGCGGGGCGACCGTGCTGATGACCCGACGATCGGACAGTCTGGCGAGCCATACCGGCCAGATCGCCTTTCCCGGCGGGCGACTGGATCCAGGGGAGACGGCGGTTGAGGCCGCGCTGCGCGAAGCCTTTGAGGAAGTCGCGCTGGACCCGGCGCTGGTCGAGGTGCTCGGCGTATGCGAGCCCTATGAGACCGGGACCGGCTTTGTGGTCACCCCGGTGGTCGGCTGGCTACGTGAGACCCCGTCCACCACCCCGTCGCCCGCCGAGGTAGCCGAGGTGTTCGAGGTGCCGTGGGACTTCGTCATGGACCCCATCAATCACCGCCGGGACTCCTACCAGCTTGAGGGCCAGCCCAAACGCTGGTTCTGGGCCATGCCGTACCGGGAGCGGTACATCTGGGGCGCGACGGCGGGTATTCTGAAGAACCTCTGCGCCCGGCTTTATGGCGATGAGAAGGACCGGGCCGCGGCGGCCGGCGAGGATGCAGCATGACGGCGCTCACCGGGCAGAACTGGCTGACAGCGTCGGCCACGCGCGCGGTGATCGCGGCGTTGGAGGCGGCGGGCGGCCCCGGCTGCGCCCGTTTCGTGGGCGGCTGTGTGCGCAATGCCCTGATGGGGCGGCCCATCGATGACGTCGATATCGCCACCACCCTGAAGCCGGAAGAGACGGAGAAGGCCATTCGTGCGGCGGGGCTGAAGGCCATACCGACGGGGATCGCGCACGGCACGGTGACGGCGGTGGCAGAGCGCCAGCCGTTCGAAATAACCACCCTGCGCCGGGACGTGACCACGGACGGCCGCAACGCCACGGTCGCCTTCACCGACGACTGGGCCGAGGACGCCGCGCGTCGCGACTTCCGTCTGAACGCCCTGTACGCCGACCGCGAGGGGCGAGTGTTCGATCCGACAGGCGAGGGCGTGGCCGACGCCGCGGCGGGACGGATCGTTTTCGTCGGTGATCCGGAGACGCGGATTCAGGAAGACTATCTGCGCATCCTGCGCTTTTTCCGTTTCTTCGCCTGGTACGGGCAAGGCGAGCCGGATGCGGCGGGACTGGAGGCCTGTCGTGCACTGGCTCCCGGGATGACGCGGCTGTCGGCCGAACGGGTGTCGAAGGAACTGATGAAGCTGCTTGCTGCGGAGGACCCGCGTCCCGCCATGGCGGCGATGGCGCGGACCGGTGTGCTGGCTCAGGTGCTGCCCGAGGCGGGCGAGCTCGATCTGTTCAGCGCGATGGTGGACCTGAGCGAGGATCCGGTCGCGCGGCTGATGACCCTGTTCCCCGTTGATGCGGACGCCATGAGGGGCGCGGCGGAGCGGTTGCGGTTCCCGAACTCGACACGGGATCGACTGGTCGCCTCGGCCATGGCCGCGCCGGAGGTATCGTTGGACATGACCGATCCTCAGGCCCGCGCCGCCGTCTATCGCCACCGGGGACAGGCCGTCGCGGACGCCCTTCGCCGGCTGCTGGCCGGTTCGCCGGATCGGGACGCCGGACCTCTGCTGGCCTTGGCCGAGAGCTGGAGCCCTCCGCGTCTGCCCGTGGGCGGCAAGGATGTCGCGCGATCGGGTGTTGCGCCGGGTCCGGAGACGGGGCGGCTTCTGAAAGCCTTTGAGGAGGGCTGGATCGCGGACGATTTCCCGACTGATGGTCATGCCGAACGACTGGCGGCGTTGGTCAGTCCTTCGCGCGGGTGAACTCGGTTACAACCGGGCGGTGGTCCGAACCATTCTGCTGACCCAGCTTTCGGCTGAGGAAGGTCAGGTCGGGCGAGCGCCAGACCTGATCAATGGTGATGCCGAATGCTGACGGCAGGTTGCTGGGCCAGGTGCCGGGGAAGCCGCTCGCGGGCAGCAGGCCCAGGTCCTGCTTCATCTGGCGTCCGATCCGGCCATTGGACACGCTGTTGAAGTCGCCGGCGATGACTACGGGGCCGTCCAATGTTCGGCGGATGTCGCCCAGCGCCATGGTCTGGCTGATCTGACCCCACTGATACTGGAAGGGCCAAGGACGGGTCAGGTGCACGCCAATGACATTGACCTCGCCCAGCGGGGTCTCTGCCACAGCGGTGACGGAATGAAGCCCATCGGGCCGGTTGTCGATCTGACGCAACGGCCAGCGCGAGGCGATGACGGACCGGGACGGGCCCCGCGTTTCGTCCATGCGCATTGAGCCGGCGCGATAAGGGTAGTCTTTGAGCAGTTGGTCCAGCTGTCCCAGCGGCGCGCGTCCCAGTTCGATCAGGATGATGATGTCCGGGTCGGCCGCCTCAATGGACCGGCGCATCGCGGCGACGTCGTCGTTCAGATAGTAGACGTTTGCGGAATACAGCCGGATCGTCGGAGCGCCGGGTTCGGGGGCCTTGGCTCCGGTTGCCCACTGCGGGAACACGGCGACGAACAGGACAAGGCCGGCGACCAGTCCTGCACCGGTCGCCAGACGGAACCGCAGCAGGCCCAGAATGACTGTCGCCGACAGACAGGCGATGAACAGCGGGGCCGTGAACTGGGCGAAAATGTCGACCCAGCGGTGGCCGATCCTCGCGAGGATCAGGCCGCCCAGCAGCATAAGGCCGAGGAAGCCGAGGGCGATCAGACGATCCAGCCATCGGCGGGCGAAGGCCCAGGCCGAAGAACGGTCTTGCGCTTTATGGTGAACGCCGGTCTCCATGGCGCGTTACGGTCTCGCTTTCGGAGGGTGGAATGGCCAGACGGACCATCGGCGATATCGAGAAAATCTGGAGCAATGTCGAGACCATCAAGAAGCTGTCCGATCGGGTTGTCGGCGTCGGGCCTTTCGGCATCGGTCTGGACGGCCTTCTGGCCTGGGTGCCCGGCGCCGGTCTCGTCTACACCGTGGGGGCCGCGGGCTGGCTTCTGACGCAGGCGATCCGGGCCAAGGCGTCCCCGAAGACGATCACGCGAATGATGGCCTACCTTGGGCTGGACACGGTCAGCACGGCGACCGGCGAGGTCCTGTTCGTCCCGGCGGATGTCATCGACATGCTGTTCCCGGGACACCTGCTGGCGGCGAAGGCGCTACAGAAGGACATCGAGAGCACCCACTGGGTTGAGGCCAGCGAACAGGCGGCGAAAGCTTCTGGCGAGCATGACCGGCACCTCGCCAAGGTGAAGGACGACCCGAAACTGCGCCGGGTCGTCTACCTCCACGACTGAGACGTCGCGGAAGTTCACGCTGAACCCGCGCTTTCGGTGCGCCCAAGCGATTGAAGCAAAGGCTGATTGTTTCAGTTCAGCGTCATTTGCCCGCCTGAGGAAGCCGCGCCCGCACACTGATCTCCGACGATTTTCGGAGACAGCAATGAGTGACGACCAGTCCGCTCGCCTCGGCATGCCCTATCTGGCCGCCGGGCAAATGCAGAAGCATGTGACCCTGAATGAGGCCCTGACCCGGCTGGACGCGCTGGTTCAGACGGCCGTCGTCAGCCGCTCACGCCCGGATCAGCCGCCGGACCCTGACGACGGCGCCCTGTTCATCCTGCCTGAAGATCATGGAGGTGAGGCGTGGGTCTCCTTTTCGGCCGGTGATCTGGTCCGTGCGGAAGGCGGAGGCTGGGAAAAGATCGCGACACCCGAGGGACTGCTGGTCTGGGTCGCCGATGACGCGCGTTTCATTGTCCGCGAAGGCGATGGCTGGAGCGATCTGGGCGCGCGGCTGGCGATGGTGGGGCCGGTGGAGCGGCTGGGCGTGGGCGCGACTGCCGACGCATCCAATCCCTTCGCGGCCCGCCTGAACAAGGCGCTGTGGACGGCGCTCGAGACGGCATCGGGGGGCGACGGCGATCTGCGGATGACGCTGAACAAGGAGGGACCGGCCGATGTCCTGTCCCTGCTGTTCCAGTCCGGCTACGGCGGCCGGGCCGAGTTGGGGCTCATCGGTGACGACAATCTGACGTTGAAGGTCAGCGCGGACGGCGCGGTCTGGCGTTCCGCCCTGACGGTTGATCGGGCCACGGGGCGGGTGAGCTTTCCGGAGGGCGCGGGACGGCGTGATGTCGTGACCTTCAACGTCGGCGGTTCCTGGACACCGCCCGCTTGGGCGCGGACGGTTGAGGCGGTCGTCGTCGGGGGCGGTGGTGGAGGCGGGGCAGGCGCGTTCGGCGCCTCGGGCGCGCGCTATGGCGGCGGCGGCGGCGGCGCGGGCGGTGTCAGCCGGGCGATCTGGCCGGCGGATCAGCTGACGGCGGGTCTGACGATTGTAACGGGGGCCGGCGGGGCTGGAGGCGTGGCCGCGACGGGCGGCGGCGGCAGCGGCAGCGCCGTTTATCTAGGCTCGACCTTGCTGGTGTCCGCCACGGGCGGCGGAGGCGGCGGGCTCGGCAATGCGACAGGTGGAACCGCGGGAGCGGGGGGAGCCAGCGTGCCCAACTCCAACGCAGGCGGCGCGTCCAGCATTACCGGGGCGGGCGCCGCCGGGCGAGCTTTTGATCGTCCTGACGCGCCCGGAGGCGGTGGCGCGGGTGGCGGTCTGGACGCCGGGGGCGCAGCGCGCGCGGGCGGCGCCGGAGGAGACGGTGGGGTGCTGGCGGTCAGGGCGGTCGGCGGCGCCGCCGGTTCGGGCTCGACGGGGGGAGCCGGGAGCGCGGCGCCCCTGACGCATCTTCACTGGGCGGGCGGCGGAGGGGGAGGCGGCGCGGCCGTCGCCTCGGGGGCGGGGCATGCCGGCGGCGCAGCGGGCCTCTTCGGGGGTGGCGGAGGCGGTGGCGGAGCCGGAACGACGTCCGGTGGCGTCGGCGGCTCGGGGGCGTCCGGCGTGGTCTGGCTGACGGTGCTGGGATGAGGTCCGCCGCTTTCAACGACTGGAGCGACGCGGACACCGAGCTGCTGGATCCTGAAGCGCGGGAGATACCGGAACGCCTCACCCGCGAGGAGTTGCTGGCCGCATCCGACGCCGGATGGCGGCGAAATGGCTGGCGTTTTGATGAGTTTGAGGACGACCAATGACAGACACCCCGCCGACGGGAACTCCGCCGACGCCTCTCGCCGAAGGGCGGTGGCTGTGGCGACGACTGTATGTCTTCGCGACCAGCGCGGCCGCATGGCTGATGCTGGACAGGGTCATAAACGCTGTCCCGGTGACGGCGACGCCGCGTTTGATCGACTCGCTGATGGGCCTGCTCGCCCTGACCATGGTGCTCTATCTCGTTGCGCCTACTGCTCATGAGCTGCTCTCCGGCCTGCGTCTTTTGCGCCGCGCGCCGGACGAGGAGGTGAAGCGGTGATCCCGCGTGAGGCGCTGCGGCTGCTCAGCCCGTTCGGCTGGGTTGTGGCGGTGGTGGCGATCGTGAGCGCTGTGGTGCTGCTCGGGCGAGGGGCGGGGCTGCGCTGGGACCCGTTCGGGCTGGGCGCGCGCCGTCTGGAGCAGGCCGAACAGCAGGCGTCGGTCGCCACCGCCGAAGCCCGGGCTCGCAGCCTGGAAGCGGAGGCCGTCGTCGAACAGGCGCGACGTCTTGAACAACAACATCAACAGGCCGTCGATCTGGCGCGGGTCACCGCTGTCGCCGGGGCCGCGGCGAGGACCGCCCATGATTCCCGAACGCCCCTGGACCCGGCTCGCGTTGATCGTATCGGCGCTCATGATCGCGAGCTGTGCCGGCTCGCCCCGACGCTCTGTGTCGCCCCCAAGGCTGATCCTGCCGCAAGCGATCCTTTCGCCTTGTCGGCTGGACCGGTTGCCGGACGCGCCGACAATCTCGGATCTTGAGGCGTCCTATATGGCGCGCGGACTGGCTCTGGCCGAGTGCGACGCCGCCCGGGCGCTCGCCGTGGAGACCCTGCTGTCAGAGCGCGCACTTCGGGACGCGTGGCTGGAGGAGGGAGGTGAGGGGCCGAAGCCGCATCGGTGATCCGCTCCCGCCCGGCTCGGCGCCTGGCCCGAAGGGGCAAGTTTTGCAGCCCTTCCCGGCAAAATGTGCCGGGACCCGGCAGGTTTTGCCGACCCGCCGTCATGCTTAACGAGAACTAACGTAGAAAAAACAATGCTCGCCCTTCTGGCACGGCGAAAATGCGACTGGTCCCATCCTTGCTCGGAGGCCCACTGAGCAAAATGCTCCCGGCAGCCAAAATGGCGTCGGACACCTTGAAACAAGGATACTCGTCATGGCGCTGAACAGCGTTAACACGAACACGGGCGCTATGGTCGCCCTGCAGAACCTGTCGGTCACCAACTCCGAACTGGCTACGGTTCAAAGCCGCATCAATACCGGCAAGAAGGTCAACTCCGCCAAGGACAACGGCGCCATCTGGGCTATCGCTCAGGGGCAACGTGCCGAGATGGGCGCCCTGAATGCCGTCAAGGACAGCCTGAACCGCGGTCAATCGGCCGTGGACGTCGGCATCGCCGCCGGTGAAACGGTGTCGGACCTGCTCACGCAAATGAAGGAAAAGGCGCTCGCCGCCACCGACAAGAGCCTGACCACGGCTGCCCGCAATGCCCTGAACGAAGACTTCGTGGCCCTGCGCAAGCAGATCACCTCGACCGTCTCGAACGCCAAGTTCAACGGCGTCGCCGTGATCTCGGGCACCGCCGGCTTCAAGGCTCTGGCTGACTCGGCCGGTTCGACCACCATCGACATCGCCGCCGAAAACATGACGCTCTCGGGTTCCATCGTGACCCTGGCGTCGACCGCCAACATCGCCACCCTGACCCAGGCCACCGCCAACCTGGCCAAGGTCAACGCGTCGATCGATAACGTGTCGGCGTCGCTGGCCCGCCTCGGCACCGGCTCGAAGGCCCTGGGCACTCACCTCGATTTCGTGAGCAAGCTGCAGGACACCATCGACGCGGGCGTCGGCAACCTGGTGGATGCCGATCTGGCTAAGGAGTCCGCGCGTCTGCAGGCCCTGCAAACCAAGCAACAGCTGGGTGTGCAGGCTCTGTCGATCGCCAACTCCTCGACCTCCATGCTGCTGGGACTGTTCCGCTAAGGAACGATCGGAACGGCGGGGCCTTCGGGCCCCGCCTGACCGCTCCAGTCCCTTGAAGGGAACCGCCGCCTTGAAATGCGTCGGCAGGAGACATGCAAAACAATGCGAATGTTGGTGCGGTAAACGCCTACGAAATCACCCCCCTCAGCACGGCCGCCGGTAACGACCCGCAAGAGTCGCCCGCCCGGCAAGAGGCTGAACAGGTCGCTCGCTATCGTCTGGTCATTGAGGAAGGGCCCCGTACAGGATCCTTCATCTACAAGACGATGGATCGTTTGACCGGTGAGGTCGTGAAGCAGTTTCCCCGCGAACAGGTCATCGATCTGATGAACCAGTCTGATTACAGCGCCGGCGCGGTCATCGACACCAGAGCCTGACGCCTTCGAAAATCCGTTCTACCCGCCGTGCTGGAGCGATCCGCGCGGTTAAAATGCGTGGTGAATGCGCGTTAACCATGTGTGCACCCTTACCGCCTTAGCCTTGCCCAAACCTCGAAGGGCTGAGTCGGATGACGAATAGCGTCCATACCAACGTCGCGGCGCAAATCGCGCTCCAGAACCTGACCACGACGAACAACCGTCTGGCGGATGTTCAGGGTCGGGTGTCCACGGGCCTGAAGGTCCAGGGCGCCAAGGACAATGCCGCGATCTGGGCGATCGCCCAGACGCAACGCGCCGACGTCGGGGCCTTGGGCGCCGTGAAGCAGAGCCTGGACCGGGCGACCTCGATCGCCGACGTGGCCCTTTCGGCCGGTGAGTCGGTTTCTGACCTGTTGAATCAATTGAAGGAAAAGGTCACGGCGGCCAAGGACAGCTCGCTGAAAACCCAGTCCCGTCAGCTGCTGAACGCCGACTTCCAGGCCCTGATGAAGGCGATCAAGTCCGCCATCGACAACGCCAGCTTCGATGGCGGCAACATCCTGAACGGTTCGCTGACCAACGGCATCAAGTTCCTGGCCAATGCGGATGCGTCGGCCTTCGTGACGCTGTCTTCGAAGAACCTGACGCTGGGCGGCTCGATCATCGAAATCTCGCTGAGCGACAGCCTGATGACCCTAACGGGCGCGACCAACGCCCTGACCAAGCTGGACGATTCGATCACCCAGCTGAACGCCGCGCTCGGCGAGATCGGCGCCCAGGCCAAGCAGATCGAAGCCCACAACAGCTTCGTGTCAAAGCTGATGGACACGCTAGAATCCGGGATCGGCAATCTGGTCGATGCCGATCTGGCCAAGGAAAGCGCGCGCCTGCAAGCCTTGCAGGTTCAGCAGCAACTGGGCGCCCAGTCGCTGTCGATCGCCAACCAGGCGCCGCAGATCATCCTGTCGCTCTTCCAGGGCTGATGTCAGGCGAGACGGCGGTCTCCGGACCGTCCGATCGCAATCGGCGCGGGGCGTCGGCGTTGGACGCGCGGCCCGAAGCCATACAAGGCAAGCAGCGATATTAGGGCGTTGACGAAGGCACTCATCGGGCACTCCTCCGTATTGATCGCGCTCTGAACGGGCGCGGACAAACATTGTTCCGCGAGTCGGGGCGAATGTCGCGTCTGTTAAGCCCTCGTTACGCCTCCGCTGGCACACTCGCGCGCGGGAGCCGCCTGTGATCGACAACAGCTATCTTCTGGGACTGTTCAGCGGGACGGCGTCGACCACGACGTCGAACGCCGCTGCGACCGCGCTCACCCAGGCCACGAAGCAGCCGACCCCGCCTTGGTCGAGCACCGTCAAGGCGCCCGAACAAAGCGCCCTGCTGCGCGCCGCCCTCGGCGGCCGAAACTTCATCAATGAAGGCACGGCCCAGCTCGATGTGAAGGGCGCATCCGCCGACTACAAGAAACTGTTCGCCCTGTATCAGGGGCTCGAGAGCATGAACGCCCTGGTCAACCGGGCCGGCACCAAGGGCGTCAGCACGCTGGAGCTGACGCAGTTGGACCGCCGGTTCGCCGCGGGCATGGCCGAGATCAGCAAGTGGATCCCGTCTGCTGATCTGGAAGGCATCCGACTGGTTCAGGGCACGTCTTCGACGACCAGCAAGACGACGGCTGCCGTCGCCCGGGATGGCGCGATCTCCGTCACCGGGCCGATCCACGAAGGTTCGCCCGATGAGTTGTCGCCGGCCTTCGCGGGCGAGGTGCAGTTCAGGATTTCGGCCAAGAAATCGGACAACACCACGGTTGAGGTGGACATCGACCTGAACGAGATGGGGACCACCTCCCGGACCCTGACCAATGTGCTGGATCACATCAACGGCAAGCTGGAAAGCGCGGGTCTGGAAACCCGTATCGGACGTGAACTGGTTAAGCCGGAACCCAAGACGATCACCTCGGGCGGCAAGACGATCACACTGCCGGCGGGGCCGGACCAGTTCGCCCTGGCCGTGCGTGGCGTGACCACCGAGAAGGTCAGCTTCGAACCCGCCGTGACCGCGAACGCCGTCTATGTGGTGCAGAAGGCCGGAACCGCCGACGGGCTGCAGATGCTCAAATTCCAGAGCGATACCGGAGGCGACGCCCCGGCCCCGATCGCGGGCGTGGGCGAGACCCAGTGGGTGGACGGCCGCTCGTCCCAAACGGCCCTGCCCGCCGGAGTGGAAACCGTCCGCGCCAGCGCGACGGGACCTGATGGTTCGGTCTGGATGGTGGCAGACCTGACCGCGGGACCAGACAATCAGCCGATCAAGGGCCAGAAGGACGTGGCTCTGATCAAGCTCGATTCCGCCGGCCGGGTGGTGATGATCCAGGCGCTCGGCGCAGCCTCCACGGCCAGCGGATACGCCATCGCTATCGACGCGGACGGCAAGGTGGCTGTGGCGGGCTCGGTTACAGGCGCGCTGGATGCGGGCAAGACCGGCGACGTCGCGGGCGTGGCAGACAGCTTTGTGTCGGTGTTCGACGCGGACGGTCAGGAGTTGTGGACCCAGCGTCGGGGCGCGCGGGCGGCGGACGAGGCGACCTCGGTCAGCTTCGGTCCAAATGGCTCGGTCTATGTGGCGGGCCGGGCCCAGTCCGCGATGACCGGCGCGGTCGGGGTCGGCGGCTGGGACGGCTATGTTCAGGCCTTTACGTCGAGCCAGGCCTATCCTTCGGCGCCGGTCGTGGCCACGGCGGTCGGAACGGTCCAGTTCGGCACCGCCGAGACGGATGGCGTCAGCGCCATCGCGGTCGATGGGAACAACCTCTATTCGGCGGGCGTCGAAGACGGGCGGATCGTCGTTCGCCAGTTCACCCTGGACGCGGACGGCAAGCCGACGCTGGCTGCCTCCCGTGATCTGGGCGATGCGAGCGGCGAGATCAGCGGGCTAGCCATCGTTGATGGCAAGGTGGTGCTGAGCGGCACGACCCGGAACACCTCGCTGGATGTCGGCACGGTCAACACGGCGCACCACGGAGGCAAGGACGCCTTCGTCGCGGTGCTGGACGGTAGCCTGACCGCGTCCGTGGATGATCGCCTGACCTATGTCGGCAGCGCGGGCGACGATGACGCCGTGGACATGAAGATCCTCGACGGCAAGGTCTGGCTGACCGGTGTGGCGGATCGCCCTGAAGGCGCCAAGGACACCGATCCGACGCGGGCCTATCTGACCCGGATCGACGCGACGACCGGGGCGGTCGAGTGGCGGAGGGAGTGGGATGGTGACGGCCAACAGGCAGCCCCGCTGACGCTCGCCGTGTCCTCGGGCGGGGCCAGCGTGCTGGATCGGCTGGGGCTTCCGCAGGGTGAGATCGACCAGAGCCAGTCCAAGACCCTCGTGAACGCGACGTCTCTGAGGGTGGGCGACCGATTCTATGTCTCGCCCGCTGACGGAGGACGTCAGGTCGCTGTCACCATCGAAGCGCGCGATACCCTTCAGACACTTGCGCGGAAGATCGAGCAGGCGTCGAACATGAAGCTCAAGGTCACGGTCTCCTCGGAATCCGCCAAGGATGGCGAGGCGGGAGATCTGGCCACCGCGCTGCGGACCGGCTTGCAGCGCCTGAGCATCACCGCGCGGGACGGGGTGAAGGGCGCCGTGCTGACATCGGGTGAGACCGGGCGTGACGCCCTGGCCGGTCTGGGCCTGTCGCAAGGTTATATCGGCAAGACCTCGGGCGATAACGTCACCCAGACTTTCGGACTGGGGCTGCCGACCAATCTGAATCTGAGCAGCGCCGCAGCGGTCGCGACCGCCGGCGAGAAGCTGCAGGCTGCGATGAAAGCGATCCGCGACGCCTATCGCGGCCTGGCCCCGGAATCGAACACTCCAGCCGTCACCGGCACGGCTCCGGCCTATCTGACGGCCCAGATCGCCAACTATCAGGCGGCCCTCGCCCGTCTGACCGGCTGATCGGGCGACGACGAAACGCGTTGACGGCTCCCGCATCGGCGGGGTTATTGGGGCTTCCCAATGCGCGAGCCCTGTATGCCCAAGGACAACCGAATTCTCATCCTGATCGGGGCGGCCGTGGCCGTCGTGATCGCCGTGATCATCGGCCTGCTGGTATCCGGTGGCAAAGATGACGGCCCCGCCGAGCCGCCGCCCGCGGCCCAGGGCGGGCTCACGGTCGCCGTTGCCGATGCGCCCGGTCTGGATTCCACGCGTGAACTGCGGTGCTACGTTGATGGCCAGTTCATCGGCATGGCGACGCTGAGCGACTGCGCGCGCCGCAACGGCCTGGCGACCGACGCGCTGGATGTCGGGGTGGACGCCTCCGGCGCGCTCGTGGCTGCGCCGACGGCTTCGCTCACCCCGCCGCCTTCGGCCCCGCCAGCCGACCTGACCGAGACCAGGCCGGAGGCCGCCGCGGCCGAACCGACACAGCCTGCCCAGGCGCCGCAACAGCAGGCCGCCGGCGGCGGGCAGTGCTTGCGATACACCGGCTCGGACTGGCGTGTCCTGGCCTCGGGCGTGAGCCTGAACCAGTGCGTGCAGGAACTGTACGCCGGAACCTGCGTGCGCCCGGGCGAGGCGCTGTATGGCCGCTGGGGAGAGACGACGCTGCGTCTGGTGCCGCGTCGGGTCGAGCAGTCGCCGGACAATAGTCGCTTCCGCACCCTCGCGGAGCAGGATCGCAGCTGCCAGTTCCCGGGACTTCGTTGATGATGCGCGCCGTTTCCCTGTTGGCCGTCGCATCGGCCGCCGCCATTCTGTCCGCCTGCGCCGGCGGGGTCGAACCGCCGGCCGAGCGTGGCGTTTGCTATGTGGTCGAACCCGGCGCCGACGGCGCGGACCCGGCTTTCAATGTTCTGGCCCGCGATCAGACCCAGATCGAGTTCTGCGCCGCGCGTCTTGAGGAAATGCGACTGCGCTTCCTGGGTCTGGGCGGCAACCGTCGCGATGTGATCGGCGTCTATCAGGGGCAGTTCATATTCATCGACCGTGCCGGGGTGTGGTTCGGCAAGAGTCTTGATGGACCGCGTTTCATGGCGTTGGCCCGAACGGGGGATGGACGTCTGGCGGTGCCGGGCGCCATCGAACAGGCGCCGGTCGCTCCCGGTCAATAGGTCCCGAACAGGCGGGGCCTCGCCGTCCGCTGGACAAGGGCGAACAAAGGTGGAACAAATCGTCGCTCCGCCCTTGGGCGACGGCGAGTTCTGTGGATTGCGAAGACAAAACGGCCACGGCGGCGTGAAAGCGCGCTAGGCCACGTGGGAAGGGCCTGAATCAGCGCGAAGCGCGGTGGGCCAGCTAGCTAAAGGAGCTCGATGATGGCGGGCAGCGTCAACAAGGTCATTCTGGTCGGTAACCTGGGCAAGGATCCCGAAATCCGGTCTCTCAATTCGGGCGAGCGCGTCGCCAACCTGTCGATCGCGACCTCGGAAACGTGGCGCGACAAGTCGACCGGCGAGCGCAAGGAAAAGACCGAATGGCACCGGGTCGTGATCTTCAACGAGAACATCGTGAAGGTCGCCGAGAACTACCTGAAGAAGGGCTCGACCGTTTACATCGAAGGCTCGCTGCAAACTCGCAAGTACGAGCAGGGCGGCGTCGAGAAGTACACGACCGAGATCGTGCTGCAGAAGTTCCGCGGTGAACTGACCATGCTGGGCGGTCGCGCTGACAGCGGTGGCGGCTCGGGTGGCGGTTACGGCGGCGGTGGGCGTGGCGACGACGACTATTCGTCGGGCTTCTCGACCGGCGGCGCCAACAAGCCTTCCGGTCCGAAGGAAAGCTATGACCTGAACGACGACATCCCGTTCTGATCGGGACGTGGGCGTGAACCGGCGTTCCTGGCTCACGCTACTGGCGGCCTGGCTCGGCGTTTCCGCCGGGCCAGCGGCTGCTGTAGCCGGCCAGAGCACCAGTCTCTACACCACGCATCATGTTGATGGCCGCCGCGCAGTTGCTCTTTGGGAGCAGTTGCGGGCGAGGGGAGACGGCTATCCGGTGATCCTTGGATCGCCTGATGAAGCGGGCGCCTTCCTGATGGACCTGGATCATCAGATCGGGATGGCCCCGGCCCGGATGGAAGCAGCGGCCCGGCTCCGGTTCCCGCAGGACCTTCGGGCGCTACGGGCGGAGAAAAAGGGCCGGTATCCGCGCCCGTCTGACGCCGGATCAACAACAGACGTTCGATGAGGACTGGGCGACCCCCGATGACGGGGAGTGGCCCGAGGATCTTCCCGCCCCGGCGGACGAGCCTGTGGTCGTGCGTGGTCATGACAACCGGTACCGGGACGTTCTGATCGTGGTGCTGCCCGCGCGGGACGCGACTGAAGCGCTGGCGATGCTCGGGTACGAGCCCGGTGAATACGAAACCGTGTGCCCGGTGGAGCATCACATGGCCGCCGTCCGAAACTGGCGGGAGGGCTGGGGCTTTGAACTGGTGGCCTGCTATCGCGGCGCCATCGAGGGGCGGGCGAGCCGTCGTCCGACCGGCCGCGAAGCCGCGTTGGCCCTTGCCCGCGAGCAGTACGAATATTGTCCCGACATCGTTGATCAGGGCGTGGGTTCCACGGCGGCGCTCGCTGCGACCCTGATGGTCTCTGACTGGTGGTACTTCTGGTGGGACTGACCACCCGTCCGCCACATTCCGAAATGCGAAGTGTCGGGCGCGTCTCTCGCGTCCGGCGCGTTCGCGGGCTAACCGGATGCGGTGATCACCCCGGACAAGCCCCACAGCCCTCTGAGCCCTCTTGAGATCGCCGCGATCGTGGCGATCATCGTCATCTGGGGCGTGAACAATGCGGCGGCCAAGGTCGCGACCGAGGTGCTGCCGCCGCTGATGACCGGCGCCCTGCGTTTCGCCATCGCCGCAACCTGTCTGATTCCCTTCGTGCGACCGCCCTTTCCGAACTGGAAGAGCCTGCTGCTCATCGTCTGCATCGGCGGACCGCTACACTACGGGCTGGTCTATCTGGCCTTCTGGTTGGCGCATGACGTCAGTCCGGTGTCCGTGGCGACACAGCTTTGGGTGCCGTTTACAGCGCTGTTCGCCTTCCTTGTGTTGCGAGAGAAGCTGTCGCGGTTCGCCCTGATCGGTATGGGCGTGGCCTTCCTGGGCGTGGCGTGGATGACGCTGGACGCCCATGCAATCGAGGACTGGAAAGCCGTCGCCGTCGGTGTGGTGGCTGCCAGCGCCTGGGCGATGACCACGGTCATCGCCCGCCGAACGACCTCCATCCCTCCGTTGAAGATGCAGGGTCTGCTGGCGCTGGTCGCCCTGCCGACCTTGGCCTTCGCCTCGGCCTTCTTTGAGCGCGGACAATTCGAGGCGTTGCAGAAGGCTGATGCGCTGATCTGGGCCTGTTTGATCTGGGCGGGGGTGGTGTCGTCCGTGCTGGCGACGACCCTCGTCTTCTGGCTGGTGCAGAAGCGGCCTGCCGGACGGGTGACGCCCTATCTGCTGGCGACGCCCGTGGTGTCTATCCTGATCGGCTGGTCCTTGATGGGGGACGTGCTGACGCCCCAGATTCTGACCGGCGCGGCCCTGACCATGGTCGGGGTGGCCGTTGTCGCCATCGCCGAGCGCGGTCTGCGGGCAGGCGCGGCCAAGGCCTGAACGAAAAAGCCCCGGGCGCTGGGCGTCCGGGGCTGATCCGTCGGAACTGAAATCGAACCTTAGAGGCCCGGCAACTTGAAGCCCGTGTCGCGACGCGGGGTGATGCTGATGCCGGCGCGACCGCCGGTCAGAGCCTGCATGCGGGCGTACTCGCTGGCGGCGTCGATGGTGACGGCGCCTTCGGTGGTCTGGGTCGTGGTCGCCACCTGGGTCGCGGGATCCTCGCGGCGCCAGAACATGATGCGGTTGGCCCAGCTCTCTTCCTTGTGGGTCAGGTCGCCGAATTCATCGTCCACGACATAGCGGGCGAGGGGATCAGCGCGGTCGCCGCCGGCCTGTGCGACCAGGATCTGCTCGCCGGGCGAGCGGGTGACCGACTGACGTTGACCCAGCAGAATCTGGCGAGCGGCGGATTCCGGCGCCAGTTCCTGCGGACGGGGCTGGCCCGGCGCCGGCGGACGAAGGCCATACTCCGGCGGAACGGTCAGCGGGGCCGTCGCCACCGTCAGGAACTCGTCCGGCGTCACCTTCGACAGGCCGATGCTTTGCTGGATGTTCGTGCAGGCGCCAAGCGCGAGGGCCGAGGCGGCCAGGGTCAGAACGGCGGTAGTGCGAAGACGCATGATCAATCCCGGTGCAACGCGCCGACGAGGCGCATGCGTAAACCCTAGTGGAAGCGGCTGATTACGACTTTTCGGCGGCGAGGCCAACCTTGGCCGCTTTCTCGGACATCAGACTGTCGAGGATCAGCAGCACAACGCCCACCGTGATGGCGCTGTCGGCGATGTTGAACACCCACGGAAAGACACCCGTGCCGGAAAAATCGAGGAAGTCGACGACAAAGCCGAAGCGAATCCGGTCGATCACATTGCCGATGGCCCCGCCCATAACCAGACCAAGGGCGGTGATCAGCAGACGGCGGTCCGCCTTCATCGCCCACCAGCCGAGGCCCGCGGCGACGATCACCGAAAAGACGCTCAGGAACCAGCGGGCCGACCCGTCACCGAACAGGCCGAAGCTCACGCCGTCATTGGCGACGAAGGTGATGCGGAAGATGTCACCCAGCACCGCGACCGAACGATAGCCCCAAAGCTCCCGATCCAGCATCGCGCCGCCGTCGTCCAGCATGTGCAGGCCGGACAGGACCCACGCCTTCGTCAGCTGGTCCAGGATGATCACGACAAGAGCGAAGCCGAAGGCGGCGTAGGTGATGCGGGGGATTTTCATTCGGGTCGCTGAAAAATTGAGGGGTCCGGGTTAGCAGCCCCCGCCCTGCACGCGAAGCCTATTTTATCGTGTCAGAGGGTCGCGGACGGCCGGTTTTGTCTTGTTCTGATGGGGGCAAGACCCCAAATGTCACGCTTCAACCCGCAAGGATTCCCCTCACGCACCTGAAGGAGCGCCGATGACGCATGCCGATGTGGCCCAACACGCCACCGACGTCGCCAACCACGCAGACAGCCTGATCCTCACTCTGGTGGGGGGCTTTGTGCTCGCCTTCGTGTTCGGGATGCTCGCCAATCGGATGAAGTTGTCGCCTTTGGTCGGTTATCTGGTCGCCGGCGTCATCGTGGGGCCTCACACAGCTGGATTCGTCGCCGATCAGGAGCTGGCGCCCCAACTGGCCGAGATCGGCGTGATCCTGCTGATGTTCGGGGTCGGGCTGCACTTCTCGCTCGCTGACCTGATGAAGGTCCGGAAGATCGCCATTCCCGGCGCGCTGGTGCAGATCGCCGCGGCGACCGCGCTCGGCTGGGGATTGGGACGCCTTATGGGGATGGGCGACGTCGAAGCCGTGCTGATGGGCTTTGCCCTGTCCGTCGCCTCGACTGTCGTGCTGCTCAGGGCGCTGGAGGAACGCAAACAGGTCAAGGGAGACGTCGGCAAGATCGCCATGGGCTGGTTGATCGTCGAGGATCTGGTGATCGTCATCGCGTTGGTCGTGCTGCCGCTGGTGGTCATTCAGCCGGGCGCCGAGGTCAACGGGATGCAGTTGGCCGCCTCGATGGGCTGGACCCTGTTCAAGGTCGCCGCCTTCACGGCTGTCATGCTGGTGGTCGGGGCCAAGGTCCTGCCGTGGGTGCTGGTCCGCATCGCGCACACCAAGTCGCGTGAGTTGTTCACTCTTGGGGTTCTGGCCATCGCCTTGGGTATCGCCTGGGTCGCCTACGCCCTGTTCCACTCCTTCGCCATGGGCGCTTTCCTGGCGGGACTGGTGCTGAACAGTTCTCCGCTGGGCCACAACGCCGCGGAACGCTCGCTGCCCCTGAGGGACGCGTTCGCGGTGTTGTTCTTCGTCTCCGTGGGCATGTTGTTCGACTGGCACATTCTGATCGAGCGGCCGCTGGCTGTTCTGGGCGTGCTGGCCATCATCATCATCGGCAAGTCACTGGCCGCGCTGGCCATCACCACCGCTTTCAAGCTCGACAAGGCGACCAGCCTGACCGTCGCCGCGGCTCTTGCCCAGATCGGCGAGTTTTCCTTCATCCTGACCAAGATGAGCGTGGACCTCGGCGGCATGAGTCCGGACACCCAGAATCTGATTCTGGCGGCTGCGTTGCTGTCCATTTCGCTGAACCCGTTTGTCTTCGCCCTTATAGATCGCTGGGGCGGCAAGCCGAAGCCGCCGGTCAAGGAAGCGCCGCCGGTCAGCGCGCTGATCTGAGCGCGGCAAAAAGAAGGGGCGCCGGTCGATCCGGCGCCCCTTTTCCATTTCAGCTGGCGGGAAGTGTCAGAGGACGCCGATCATGCTGGCGACCAGCGGGTGGCGGACGATGTCCCGCTCGGCCAGCTTGACCACGCCGATGTCCGGCACCGCGGTCAGGCGTTCGGCGATATCCGCCAGCCCCGAGATGCCCGGCAGCAGGTCGGACTGCTGCGGGTCGCCCGTGACCACCATGGTCGAGTGCCAGCCCAGTCGGGTCAGCAGCATCTTCAGTTGAACGTAGGTGCAGTTCTGGGCCTCATCCACGACGATGAAGGCGTTGTTCAGCGTGCGGCCGCGCATGTAGCCGATGGGAGCGATTTCGATCAGGCCCTCGGCCATCAGCGCCTTGACGCGTTTCATCGACAGGCGATCCGACAGGGCGTCGTAGAGCGGGCGCAGATAGGGGGCGAGCTTGTCTTCCATGTCGCCGGGCAGGAACCCGATGGATTCGCCCGCCTCAACCGCCGGGCGGCTCAGGACGATGCGGCCGACCTTTCCTGCCTCAAGAGCCTCGACCGCCTTGGCGACCGCCAGATAGGTCTTGCCGGTGCCTGCCGGTCCCAGTGCGAGGACGAGGTTGTGATGATCGATCATCGTCATCAGTTCGGCCTGGCCGTCCGACTTCGGCTTGAGCGTCTTCAGATAGGCCTGGTCGCGGTCGTCATTGGAGGGCAGGGGAGACCAGCCGGCGTGGGTCGGCAACCGCCGAACCTTGGAATCCTCCGTGAACTGCCGGGAATCGAGAACGCCGTGTTCACGGGTCTGACGCTTGAGGGCTGAACGCTTGGTCATGGACGCCTCCAGGGCATGAAAAAAGGCGATGCCGCAAAAGCATCGCCTCGAACGATCGTGGGGAGGAGAGAAGAGGATGCGCAGCATCCGCCCGGGTCGGAGGAGTATCCAACTTCCAGCGGACGAAGCCGCCGAACCGAACGCGCCACAGCGTTCCCCCAGCTTGACCGGACCGGGCTTGATCCGGTTACCGATCCGGGGCCGAAATGGCGACCTCGAATCGCATCAACAGATTGATGCTAGCGTGGTTTACGAAGGCTTAAAGCGCTGATTAAGCCAAAGATGAGGTGATGTTTCTATGACGATCTATGCGTTGGCGGACAAGAAACCGCAGCTTCCGCCTGAGGGCGAATACTGGGTGGCGCCTAATGCTGTGGTGACAGGAGACGTGATTCTGCAGCCCGGCGCCAGTGTCTGGTTCGGAGCGGTCGTGCGGGGGGACAACGATCCCATCACGATCGGTCATGACACCAATATTCAGGACGGCAGCGTGCTGCATTCCGACCCCGGCGAACCCTTGACCATCGGCGACGGCGTGACCGTCGGGCACATGGTCATGCTCCACAGCTGCGAGATTGGCGACAACACCCTGATCGGCATCGGAGCGGTGGTTCTGGGACGTGCGAAGATCGGAAAGAACTGTCTGATCGGCGCCAACGCCCTGATCACCGAGGGTAAGGTAATACCGGACAATTCCCTCGTCATGGGGCAGCCGGGCAAGGTGGTGCGCGAGCTCGAGCCCGGTCAGATCGAGGCCCTGCGCATATCGGCCCAGCACTATGTCCAGAACTGGAAGCGGTACGTCAGCGACCTGAAAGAGGTCTAGCCGTTCTTGGCCAGCAAGCCCTGAAGCTTCTTCAGCTTCGGGGCCACCAATGGCGTGGTCAGCATGGTCGAACCGACGGCCATCAACAGCAGGGCCGTGAAGGTCGTGTTCGTGATCACCTGTTTGTCCAGCAGGATGTTGGCGAAGATGATCATGATCAGGGCCTTGGTCTGCAGCAGCCAGCCGATGACCGAAGCCTCGCCCTGTTCCCATTTGAGGATTCGCCCGGCGATCCGGACGCCCAGCAGTTTGCCGGCGACGGAAGCGATCAGAAGCACTGCCGCGGCACCGAAGACCATAAGGCCGCCGACGTCCCACTGGGTCCGCAAACCCGTGGACAGGAAGAAGACCGGCATGACGGCCAGCAGGATGTGCTGTCGGAACTGGTCCATCTGCCTCTGGTCGAACCATTCCGCGTCCAGCACCGCGCCTGACAGGAAGGCGCCGACCATGAAGTGCAGCCCGGCCCAGTCGGCGGCGAACCCGCAGGCGGCCAGCCAGATCAGCGAGACGAACCAGCGGTCCGTCTGGGGGATGCGCTTCATCAGCATGCGAATGCCGACCGTGGCCGCGCCGAACCCAACGAGGAAGGCTCCCTGACGGCCGATCCGCTCCCAGTCGAGGAGAATCAGCGCCAGCACGCCCCAGATGGCGATGTCGTCCAGACTGGCGTAGCGCAGGATGCGCTGGCCCAGTGGCTGACGCAGAATGTCCATCTTCTCCATCAGCAGCACGAGAATCGGCAGGGCGGTGACCGCGCAGGCCATGCCGATACCCAGAACCACCTGCCAGGTCTCGCCCTTGGCTCCGGCCCAGCCCGGGCTGAGCACCAGCATGCCCATCGCCGCGAGCGCGCCGAAGACCAAGGGGACCGTCAGGGCCAGTCCCGCTGTTATCCCGGTCTCGCCTCGGTGCTTCCAGGCCTGCTTCAGATCCAGCTCGATCCCGGCGATCCAGACGAAAATCATCACCGCCCACCAGGCGATGCCGTTCAGGGCTGTGATCACGTCCTTGCTGAAGACGAAGGCGTAGTAGTCGGGGAAGGCCGCGCCGAGCACACCCGGCCCCAGCAGGATGCCGCCGGTGATCTGAACCACCACCAGCGGCGCCCAGTAGTCGGTCTTGAACAGACGCCAGACCAGATACGGCACGCTGAAGATCAGCAGCATGGCGATCAGGAACACTTCGGTGGTGGTCATATGCATCTGTCGTCCCCCCGAACGACTGTGGTTCGCCTCGGGCGGGCGATTGGATGCAACTATGTCCCGTGCCGGACAAAAGGCACGTCAAATTATGTGAGCGCTATCAGGCGATGCGACGGCCGTCGCTGACGGCGAGGCTGAGGGCCGGGCGACCGGGCGTTCCGGCGTCGGCGACCAGCCTTGCGACCAGCCGGGGAACATCGCCCCTGACGGGGATGAGGGCGGACGCCGGAGCGAACAGGCCCAGAAGGCGGTCAGCCTGTCCTGAGGTGCCGCGCAGAGGGGCGAGGACCATCTCAAGGGTCAGCGCCGGCTCGCTGTCGGTGAAGGCGGCGATCACCAGCGGACGGGCTTCACGCGCGGTCCGGATGACAGCCTGCTCGAGCAGGTCTGCCGAACCCGGAGTCCACAATGCGCTGAGCGGGGCGCCCGCCAGCGGCGCACGCCAGAAGGTGTCCAGCGCCGTCCCGGCGAGGGACAGAACGGTTTGGCCCTCGCGCCGGTCGGCGATGAAAGCCCGAGGCAGGCGGCGGCCCAAGGCTTCCGGCAGAAGGGCCGAGCGGACGGGAATTCCGCCGCGCACGCCATTCGCGCGGGCCAGACCGGTCCAGTGGTCGATCAGAAACTGCGTATCGGGATGGAACACTTCATTCGCCTCGGGACAGAATGCCGCAAGGCCCGGGCCGCGAAGGCAACGGAAATGCAAGGGTTTCCGGGTTCTGATGCAGGCTGGAACGATCCGCGTGCGTCGCGGGTCGCGCGCTAACTGATCTGGAGGTCGGCCCATGGGGGTGCGGATCATGACCTGGCTGCCGGCCGCGGCGGGCTTTCTGGCCCTGTCGGCGGTCGCCGACGACGCGGCGGCCCAGTGCACCGGCGGCTGCCCGCCGCCGCCCCCGCCGTGCTGCGAGCCTCCGCCCCCGCCGCCTCCGCCGCCCCCGCCGGTGTGCTGTAATCCGCCCCCTCCGCCTTCGTGCTGCGGTGGTGGCAACCTGAACGTCAACGTGAACGTCAACGCAGGGGCCAACGCCAATGCGACGGCGCGCGCGGCTGCGGGCATCAACGCCCGCGCGGGCGGTTCGGTCTGGGTCAGCGGCGGTGGCTCGGCCTATGTGACGGTCGACCAGCCCTATCCGACCACGATCAACGGGCTGAACGTCGAGGGCGCCCGCGTCCGCGAAGTCGTTCGCGTGCCCTACGAATCGCGCCGCCGGTGGGAAAAACGCGTGGTCATCCAGGCCGTCTGCATCGACGACCGGGCGATTCCGCATCCCGCTTCGCAAGTGCGCCCCGACCGTGAGGTCGACGGCGGCTACGAGGGCGAACTCTACCGCTGTCTGGCGGGCACCTCGATGCAGTTCACCTGGGCCGAGTACGACGGTCAGGTCCGCTTTGATCACGGCGAAACTGTCACCTGCCGCAAGGGCGAAGCGCTCTGGTACGGCGGCGGCAATGTCGAGTGCCGGACCCAGCGGGCCGAGCGGGAGTGCAACGAGCGCTCGCTGCTGCGTCGGTACGGCGCCGGTGTGAAGATCCTGACCTGGGTGCGCGAAGAGACCTACACGGCCTATCGCGAGGAAGTGGTCGAAACGTCCGGAATGGCCCTGACGGGCGGTACGATCGCGCTCGACGGCGGTGTCGGCGGTCGGGTGTTCTGATTCCGTTGAACGGCGTGTTCAGCCTGTCGTCAGGCGGGAGAGACTAGAAAGAGGGGTCGTCGGCTCTCCGCCGATGATCCTGAGAAGCGAAACTGGCCCCGGTCCGAAGACCGGGGCCTTTTTTGTCGCTTACTGCTGGGCCTGGGCCGAGACCACGATGGCCTTCCAGGCGGTGTCGTCGCGCAGGTATTGGCGAGCCAGGGCCTGTACGTCAGCCGGGGTGACGGCTTCCAGATCCGAGATGTGGGTCAGGGTCTGTTCCACATCGCCGGGCTTTTCAGCCACTTCCGACAGTTGGCCCAGCCAGTACTCATTGCTGGCCTGGCTGCGGCGCAGGGCCTCGATCACCGGCAGGCGGGCGCGGTTCAGCTCGTCCTCGGTCGGAGGCGCGTCCTTCAGCGATTGGACGATGGACGCCACCGCCGCATAGAAGGGATCGACCTTGTCCGCGGCGATTTCGGCGCGGATGGAGACCGAACCGTAGCCGCGGTAGGTGTCCGACGAGCTGGAGCCGGCGCCCGGCGAGTAGGCCAGAGCCTGCTGTTCACGGATGACTTCCAGCACGCGCAGCTTCAGCACTTCGGTCATGATCGAGACGCGACGGGCTTCGGTGCGGTCTTCCACGGCGTCGGTTGTCGGCCAGGCGATGTAGGCCAGCGTCTGCTCGGCCGGGCCATTGTGGGTCAGGCGAACAGGCGTCGGCGTTCCGGCCGGGAAGCGCAATTCGGTCGCGCCCGGCGCCGGGTTGGCGTCCGGACCACGACGCGGAAGGGCGCCGAAGGTGGGGGCGACGGCGGCGATGGCGTCATCCACGGTCACGTCGCCGACCACGAGCACATCGATCGGCCCGGTGCTGAGGCCGCTGGTGATTTCGGCACGGGCCTGTTCGATGGTCCAGGCGGCGACTTCTTCCGCCGTGGGGAAGGTCTCACGCTTGTCGCCGCTGGCCAGAAGACCCGAGGCCTGCACCTGGAAGGCGCCGCCGGGGGTGGCCATCTGCTGGGCGATGATCTGCGGGAACACGCCCTTGATCTGCTCGAACGGGGCCGCGCGCAGGCCTGGATCCGTCAGATAGGCCGTCAGAACCTGCATCTCGAGGCCGAGGTCGGCCGGACGGGTCGCGCCGGTGAAGGAGTAGCTGTCGCTACCCACCGAGAATCCGGCTGAATAGACGCGACCGTTCAGGACGCGGTTCATCTCGTCAAACGACAGACGGCCGAGCCCGCCGGTGGTCACATAGGCTTGGGCGAGCGCCTGGGGAGTCGAACGATCAGTGGGCAGGCCCTGTTCGCCGATGCCGGTGCGGACGCTGACGAGAATCTGCTCATCGCGGAAGTCGGTCGGTTTGACGGTCAGACGCACGCCGTTGGCGAAGGTCACGACGGTCGCGCTGACTTCACTGATTTCACGGCGTTGAGCCACCGCGCCGGCCGTGCCGAAGTCGGCGTAAGGCCATTGAACCTCGGCCTGCGCGGCCGGGGCAGACACAGGGACCTGACGCGACGCTTCGAGCGCAGCAGTGACGGCGGCTTCACCGCCTTCGATATCGACCGGAGTGACGACCAGAGCCAGCGGACCGCCGCCGGTGAAGACCGTTTGCAGCGAGGCGTTGACCTGCGCGGCGGTCAGACCGTTCACCGCGGCGTTGAAAAGGTCCAGATTGGTTTGCGGCGACGAGAAGACGGCACGACCGTTCACGGCGCCGGCGATGCCGTTGGCCAGGGCGGGGGTGCGACGGGTCGCGGCGCCGGCGACAGCGTTTTCGAGCGCCGTGCGGTACTCGATGATCTCGCGCTGCAGTTCGGCGTCCGACACGCCGTACTGGACCAGACGGCGTTGTTCCTGCTCGATCGAGTCCAGCGCGGCCTTCCAGCCGCCCGGATTGAAGCTGGCCGAGATGGAGGCGATGTCGAGGCTGTCGGCCAGCGTCGACTGACCGCCGCCAGCCGAGGTGAACGGCGGGTTGTCGGTGCGCGAAATCTCGCCAAGACGACGGTTCAGAACCGCCAGACCCAGATTGGTGATCAGGTTGTCGCGGCGTTCGGCGACGGTGTCGGGATCGCGGTCTGGCGCCTTGGTCCAGTTCAGCTGGATGTTCGACTGGATGCCGGGCTCCACCAGAATACTGGTGCCCGGCTGGCGCGGGGCCACGGTGCCCAGATCGGGCTCGGGGCCGTCGGCGGCCTTCGGCTCCCAGCTTTCGAACGCGGCGCGGATCTTGGATTCCATCACATCCACGTCGAAGTCGCCCACGGCCACGAAGGTCGCGCGCGAAGGACGGTAGTAGGCTTCGTAGAATTCGACGAACCGTTCGCGCGGCGCGGTGCGGATGATGTTCAGGTCGCCGATCGGCAGGCGCTGGGAGATGCGCTGACCCGGCGCCAGAAGGGCAAGCTGGGCCTTGATCGAGCGAAGACCCGGCGTATTGCGCAGGCGCTCTTCGCCTTCGATGACGCCACGCTCGGCGTCGACGGCGTCCGGGGCCATCAGGGCTTCGGAGACCTGTTCCCGCATGATGCGCAGCGAGGTGTCGACGGTCTCGTCGTTCGTGCGCGGCAGTTCGAGCATGTAAAGCGTCTGGTCGAAGCCGGTCGACGCATTGGTGTCGGCGCCAAAGGCCAGGCCCAGACGCTCAAGGATACGCAGCAGGTCGTTCTCGGGAATGTTGGTCGTCCCATTGAACGCCATGTGTTCCATGAAGTGCGCCAGACCCAGCTGGTTCTCGTTTTCCATCAGCGAACCGGCGTCGATACGCAGGCGGAACGAGGCCTGGCCCGGAGGCGTGGCGTTGCGCATCACCGCATACTGCATGCCGTTGGGCAGGATGCCGAAACGAACGTTTGAATCCGCCGGTACGTCACTGGTGGCCTGAGCGAAGGGGTCGGTCGGAGCGACCTGCTGCGCCAGTGCGGGCGCGGCGGCCGTCAGGGCCACGGCCGATGCGGCCACGAGGAGAAGGAGGCGGGGGGAACGCATGGGTCGGTCAGTCTCCGAAGGCGCATTTCGAAGCCCGTGCGGGCGCGCCGGCAAACAGGAGGGGCCGCGATCCTGATCTTTACGCCGACGCCCCGCTGCAACCCTTCGGCGACCGGCGGTGTCGGCTCAAGTTACCGAAGATTAATGTGAGGGCCGGGAGACGTGGAAGGTGGCCGAATTTCCTGTCGCGGTGCTGCTCGAGATCACCGAGCGGTTGGAGCCGCTGACCGTCGTCGTCGCCTGCGCGGATACGTCGCCTGAATTGGTCTGGTTGTTCCGCGCTTCCAGATAGCCCTGACACTCTGAACAGGCGTAGCCGGTGACCGTATTCCCCGTGGCTTCGGCGCCGACATAGACATCATAGCCGTTCGTACCGGCGAAGGTGGCCGTCACCTCGACGCCGCCGGTGTTGATCTGGCTGTTGTCGATCTCGACGTAGATGTCGTTGTTGCCCACCGACAGCTGGTTGCCCGCGCCGCTGGCGTAGGCCTGCGCCCGTCCATAGTCATAGGCCGTGGTCGTGGCCGCCGAGCGAATGAAGGCGGCATTGTCCTGCGCCGAGGTCGTCACGACCGAGCCGCCGGAGTTGTAGCTGTTGGCGTAGTTGCCGACCGCGCGGGCGCGGGCCGCCAGATCCCAGCCGTTGCCCGTGTTGGCGCTGGCCTCGGCTTCGACGAAGTCGCCGCCGGAGGTCTGGTCGAAGGTCAGGGTCTGGCCGGAAGTCTGACCGCTGTTCACACCGATGGCGTTGCCCATGGCCTGGGCCTGCACCTCGGCCGCGGCCGGGACATATTGGCTTTCCAGACGGCTGTAGGCGCGCACGGTGGCGGAGGACGACTGCTCGACCGTGCCCTGGATCACGCTGCCCTCACCGTAGAGAGACACGGTGTTGGACGTCGCGGTGGCCGAAACCACGCTTCCGGCCAACAGGCGGGCGTTCTCGTCACCCACGTCGGTCAGGGCGCCGACCAGAGCGCCGGTGTTTCTCTGGGTGGCTTGCACGGTGAGGTCGGCGCCGTAGCCGCTGACCGCCAGATAGTTGCCGCCCGCATTCGACTGGATCGCCACCGGACCGGCGGTGTCTCCGCCGACGGTGACACTGGTGGTGGCGATCGAGTCACCGCGCATGTCCTGATCGGATCGCACCGTGACCGTGCCGTTCTCCACCGAGCCGGAGGCGGCGTTGCCGTTGGCGGTGGTTCCGACGGTGACCTGATCCTGGGCGTTGACGACGTTCAGCGTCTGGTCGGAGAAGACGTCGCCCAGTTGCAGCTGGTTGTTCAGAACCAGGCTGTCATCCTGCGGCGGAGTCTGCGCGGCGGCCTCAGTAGCGGCTGCGACGCAGATCGCCGTCGCGGCTATCGTTCCAGCGAGACGGATCGGCGCGAGTCTGGCCATTGTTGGTGTCCGTGTTGGGATAAGCCGGATAGTAGCCGCCGGTGATGCTGACCGTGCCGGCCAGAGGGTCGCGCCCGGCCTGCAGGCAGACCTCGGGGCCCGGCGCGCCGTACAGATTGGCCATGAACTCCACCGTCGCCCGCTCGATCAGCGACCGCACCGCCAGTTGCACCGGCTCCAGCGCGCCTTCGCCCGCGGAAATGTCGAAGACGTTGCCGTCCAGGAAGTCGAATACGCCCGCCGAGACTTCCCGGCCGATGATCTGCTTCTGGTAGGAGACGACATCCACGACCTCGAGGGTCGTGGTCTGGACCAGACGAAGGTCGATGGCGATGTTCATGACGAACAGCTTGCCCGCGACGGCGACCGACAGGGGCGTTTCGGTCGTCTGGCCGCCCGCGACGTCGAAGCCGCCCGAACGGATGTTGTAGTTCACCTCGGTGATCCCGCCGACGATATAGAAGTCGGAGCCGGGCACCGAGCCGGCGATGATGCGACGGTACTGGATGTCTTCCGCGCCGCCCGCGCCTTCATCGCCGATCAGCCGATTGTTGGCGTAGCGCAGCTCCATCTCGGAAACCGAGGTGTCGTAGCGTTCGACCTGACGGGCGCCGGCCTTGGCCAGGGCGGTCATCGCCATCAGCGAGGCGCCGCCGGTGACCTGGCGGCCGCCATCAGCCGAGACCGTGCCGGTGTAGTCGGCGATCCGGCCCACCGCCATGCGCGGGGAGGGCAGGCTGTACCGTCGGGCGTAGTCGGCCATGCAGACCAGCGCCGCGGAGTATGGGGTCGGGTTCGCCGTCACCGGCGCATTGCCGATCGGCGCGGCGTAGCGGCCGTCCGAACCCGCGCCGGTGGACATGCATCCACTCAGCAGCGCGGCGACCGCGCCGGCGGCTCCGGCGATCTTGAACAGGCGCGTAGGACGGCCGACGCTCATGGAAGCCTCAGGGTGCCGTTCAGGTCGGTGCCGGCGGTGACATTGCCGTTGTTGACCTGGGTGGAGTTGACGATGACCGTGTTGTGGTTGCCCTGCACGACGACGTTCAGGCTGTTGCCGATGGCGGTGGAGCCACCGATCGTCTGGCCGTTGCCCGAGGCGTAGCCGGACGAGCCGACCCCGCCGGACGTGCTGGAGTAGGCGCTGGCCCCGGTCTGGATGATGCCGTTGACGATCAGGCGGTTGCCGTTGGCGTCGCGGGTCGAGCCGGTTTGCGGCTGGGCCGTGGTGTAGCGCGAACCGCCGTAGCCGGCGGTATAGGTTCCCATTCCGGACGAGCCGGCGGACTGCGCCAGGACGACGCCCGGAAGCGAGAAGGCGGCCAGGGCGATGGCGGCGACGACCTTGATCCTGACGGGCATGGCGGCGTTTTCCAGCGAAATACGGTTTACGGGGCGCTAAGCACTCCGGGCGCCAATCTGGGGCAACGGTGTTAACGATGACTTGCCGGGCGAAATTCCATTGAGTTCGCCGCCGAAAATTGGAGTTGTGGCCTGACCGAGTCCCCTTTCGCCGAGAAGCCCGCCGAGAAGGTGTTCAATGCGCCCTTGGTCTCGGTGCTGGTCGCGTTCTCCATTCCGGCGTTTTATTTCCTGCAAGGCTGGCTGTCGGACGGCGGCTTCAGTCTCGCCTTCCGTCCGGCGTCACTGGCGGAAGGGACGTGGTGGCCG